>CAZVOP010000025.1:26821-45519 GCA_964628445.1 uncultured Pseudobdellovibrionaceae bacterium
GAAGCCGTGGAGTCACAAGTGCTGGCGTCGACTCTTGAGTCTTGGGCGGGATTGGTGGCCCACAATACTCCGACAACTGAATCTATCGCGAAGATTTGTCCATAGGAATCGCCTACATTTATACCGTCTTGAGAGGAGGAGATCTGGGAGGTCGCGCTCCACGCCGAAGTAGCATTGGCTCGCGTAATGGTGATGTAATCGTCTTGCGAGAAATATTGCCTTGAGGTCATAGCGGCAAAAAGCAAACTGTTGGAGGGCTTCTTCGGGTCAACCAATGTGACGTTATATGAATTCCCGCTGAGGTTACAGCTTGCAAGATCAAGCGCTTTATTTTTAACGATATACTCTTTTACGCCGGTCGATTTGTCGCAAACCACTTGGCCCGACGGATCGCTGACCTTCATTTGCAGAGATGCGGCGGTGCTGACCGAGGTGCCAACTAAACTGGTCTCGGTGTAAGAGCAGAGAAACTTGAGTGGAATGCCCGTGGCCGTTCCTTGCGTAACGGATCCGTTGACCTCGCTGCCGAGATACTGAGCGATCGATCCGCCGGCGTTGCCGCCGTTAGGCTGAGTGACTGATCCGCCGGCACTTCCGCCGCTAGGCTGAGTGACTGATTCGCCGGCACTTCCGCCGTTGGGCTGAGTGACTGATCCCCCGGCACTTCCGCCGTTGGGCTGAGTGACTGATCCCCCGGCACTTCCGCCGCTAGGCTGAGTGACTGATCCCCCGGCACCGCCGCCGGGTTGGGTGATCGAGCCGCTGGCGCTATCGGGATCCCTGCTTGTAGCCGAGGGGCCGAAAATATTTTTGTTGAGAACCGCGCCTCTGCTGCTTGCGAATTTAGCTGGCGTGCAAGCGTTCAGGAGTGCGGCCGATGCGATGAGTGTCAGAGTTCTTGTGAGTGGCGTATTCAATTTCCCCATTTTAAGCCCCTTCGAAAAAGTGTTTTACGAACAGTTCGTGAAGACGCCCGTCAGTGATGTGCAAAGATTTGCGAAAAGTCGAAGCCGGAGTTGGCGGGCAGGCCCGGGATCGCGCCAGAACCTGCGGTTCCAGTGGGAACGGGTGTGGACGTCGATGCGGATGCCGCCGGGATGCAGTCCTCAATCTGACTCAACAGATCGTCGAGATCTTGCATAATCGCATCTTGAAGTCGTTGAAACTCCGCCGAGAGATCGGCCGGGTCTTGGCTCTGCACATCTTGCGCAATGGTCTCCAATTCAGCCTGGAGGTTTTTAAATATAGGTATTTGATTTTGGCTGGCGGCATTCGAAGCGATTAAATTACAGCCGGGAGCTACCGTGCCGGTCGCCGCCGCAGCCACGTGAGCGCTATTCAAAGCCGAATTAATCTTTTGTTGGGCATCTAAAAGCTGTGTTCCCGGGTCGTTGATGGCGCTTGAGCCGGAAGGTCCGCACGCCGTCATGAAAGAAATAATCCAGGTCGCCGCAAGTATTCTTACACTGCATTTGAGAATCGACATTTGTAACTCCTTGATCAGATTAAGTGCTCTCAAGATAATGAGATGTTGCACGAATGCCGCCAGCCGGTGACGCGATTAAATCGATTTGGAGCTTAAAAAGTGTTCACACATTTCATGTTTTTGATGTGAAGTGATTATCTTAAACCACTGTAATAACTGGTATTTTATGATGTAAGTGTAAACAAAAAACTTGGTGTTCTAAAGTTAGAGGCTCAATTTGAAACACAAAAACCGGCCTCTCTGCCTGTTGGCAGGGGCCGGTTCTGATTTGGTGAGGAAATTTAGATTTCTAGCCGCGCAAGCCGGGCTGAGACTTCAAATCGAAAACGCTTTTGCGCCAAAGTGCGAAGTGATTGAGTTTGACGATCTGGAAACTTTTGAACACACCAAATGTAAGCCTTTGTCGGTCACACGAACTGTTGAGTTCAAAACTAGCCGAACCAGTTCAAAAAGTCCCCGTGACTGTCGCTAAAATCGCCTTCACATCCGTAGCACTCTTCGCATTCGCCAAGGCATCAAGAATGCCTCCGATATTCAGCACAACCTGCCCGGGCTTTGCCAGGTTGATATTGCCGACAAAGTGTAGGACCAACGGATCCTGAAATTCAAGAACGCCGCCCGCAGTCGGAACGGAAAGGCTTCCATAAGAGCAATTTTGGTCCAGCGTGAGATCCACATCGGTGTATGTTCCCGGCGTAAGCGGAATGCTTTTGACGAAATTGCCTTGTGGCAGAACGGTGAAGTTCATCCCCATCAACGACTCGGTGTATTGCCACATCGCCTCGAGGAACTTATTGGTTTCTTCCATCGAATAAAAATCCGTCGGTTGATGAAAACCGCTCATGCCCCAGTTCGTAGAAGAGTTCGCGGAAGCGGTCGCGCCTGCGTTGGCGCCGGAGAAACGAATTTCGCCAAGGCAGAGTTGGGCGCTGCCGGTCGCATTGCCGCTCGAGTTGGCGATGAGCACGCTCACTGTCGGCTTTGGATTGTCGGTGGTCGTTCCGCCGTTCATATTTGAGCCGCTGTTAAACTTAGAGTTCGGCGATGACCCGGCTTGGCCCGAGACCCGGGAGCAGGCTTGATAACTTAAAGTCATCCCTGTCACGCCCACCACTAAAGCGATTTTAACCAGTGCTTTGCGATTCATTTGTCCCCCACCTTATTGGTCAATGGAAACGCGAGAAAGCCAAAATGATAAACCGTATCTTTGCCGGCGCCGCCGTCCGCCGCGGCCAGTGCCACGATTTTGCGCCGAGCCTCATCGAGTATCGCGCGGGCTTCGTTCATTTTCTCCGCCGGAATGGCGCCGGTAAACGCGCTGACGTTGCGCTCGGAGCTTTGCACTTCGGTCAGGCTGGTGACGGCAAGTTGCAACATCTCGCCGTGAAACTTGATGAGAGCGGGCTTCAGTACGCCGGTTTTACATTGCACCAGCTTGTCCGATGATTTCACCGCGCCGTTTGCGCCATTGATCAAAAAGCCATGCTCGATTAAAAATTCCAACGCCAGCTTGATCTCGGGAAGGCCGACTTTGTAACGGAGCGCTTTTTGTATCCACTTCGGATCGGCTTGGAAGCCGGGGAGCAACGACATCTCACGAATCGCGACGTGATACCAGTGCTCAAGGTATTTGTAAGTTTCAATCTCAAGGGGATTCAGATTCTGATAACGCCGAAAACGCTGAATTTTTTTGAGTGCCTCGAACCGCTCTTCGGAATCCGAAGCCTCGTCGATTTCGATCAGCCATCCGATATAAGAGGTTTCCGAGCGCTCAAGACCCAGCACGGGTGAGAGCTTTTCAAGCTGATCGGCAGACAGTCTGCGCCCGCCCGAAATGACCATGGAAATATAACTCTCCGAGACGCCGCTTTGCCGGGCGATTTTTCGGGTTGAGAGGCGTTGATTTTGTTTAAGATGCTGCAAGAGCACGCGCAAAAATTCGCGATAGTCGTGATACGCGTAAACATCGGGTTTTGTAGGTGGAGTGATATCTATTTTGTTTGCCATGGAGTTCATAAATTAAGTCTATCTGATTCGGTGGTGAATTCGAACCCCCCTTAATTTAGTTGTGAACACTTATGCAGGGTGAAGCCGCACGATTTCAATGGCTTGCTCAATTTGAGACAGTCGGATTGCCGGTGATGGGCGTAAGTTTTGTGATCGCTGCGCCTCGTTTTGAAACGTCAGCGGCCCTTGCCGCCGAACTCAAACGGGAAGCGCACATTCCACATTACCGCAGTGTAGTTGTTCTTCTCGAAGATATCGCTGATCTTTTGTTTGGCTGAGCCAGAGGTTTGGGTGTCCTCAAGCAAGTAGGCGACGTATTCGACGTTGAGCGCGACGTGAGGGAAAAATTCGTAGCTGACTCCGGCTTTGGCGGCCGTACCGGTGGTTGTGGTTTTTGGCGTTGAGTCGTTCGTCGCACTGAAGCCGCCGAGGCCGACGTAAGCTTTTCCCTTAGGCTGGGGCTTGGGCACAATGCCGACGATAAAATACGCCGCTTGCAAATTGGATTTTGATCCAGCGGTGCTGCCCTTGTATTTGGACTCGAGGCTTGCGAGATTCGCATCGGCACCCAACACAAGTCCGAAATCGAAATGCCATCCAAGGCCTACGCCATAGTCGATTCCGTTAACCGTCCCCTCATCTTTTTGACCGCCGATCACGGGCACACTGCTCTTCACCTTATAACTGGTGTTACCCATGTGGTAGCCCGCCATCGGTTCAAGATAAACTCCGGCATTGGCGAGAGGGGAGAAGATGGAAATCACCAATAAGCTCACCGTCGCGCCGACATGGATCCTCAGTCGCATGACCTCTCCTTTATCTTTCTTAAAGGGTAAATAGATTCAGCGGCTTAGTCATGGCTGGGACTTGGATTTGCGACAAAAGTCATAACCGGTTCTTGACAGTCCGAGGCGGCTCGGAGAACTTGCACCCATCCACCACAGGAGTCGCCCCCATGATGAGTTGGTTCGTCCCGCGCGAGGCCAAGTTCTTCGAGATGTTCCGTGAGTTATCCAATTTGATTGTCGAGGGCTCTGAAGAGCTGAACGCGCTCATCGACGACCTTGGCAATGTTGAAGCGCGCTCCAAAAAAATCAAGGACATCGAGCACAAGGCCGACAACGTCACTGACCGCGCGGTCGCGGCGCTGCACAAGACATTCATCACTCCTCTCGACCGCGATGACATCTTTCGTTTGATCACCAAGATGGATGACATCATGGATTACATCGACGCGGCTTCGCAGCGCTTTTATCTTTTTGATATCCGCACGGTCACTCCGGAACTGCGCGACCTGGGCTTGCTTATCCAGCGCTCGGCGGAAAATATCCGCGTCGGGGTCTCAGGTCTTGAGAATATGAAAAACTCGGAGCGAATTATCACCAGTTGTGATGAGATCGCCCGCATCGAGCACGAGGGCGATCACCTCATGCGCACGGGCATGGCCAAGCTTTTTCGTGAAGAACTCGGCTTTAAAGAGTTCATCAAACTGAAAGAAATGCTGGAGTTGCTCGAGTCCGTCACTGACCGCTGCAAGGATGTAGCGAACATCATCGAAGGCATTGTGCTGGATCACGCATAATGGCCGAGCACAGCAGTCTTCTGATCGGCTTTATCATTTTCATCGCGCTGGCTTTCGATTTTATGAACGGCTTTCATGATGCGGCCAACTCGATCGCCACCATCGTTTCGACCCGCGTGCTCAAACCGCAGTACGCCGTCCTCTGGGCCGCATTTTTTAACTTCGTCGCGTTTATGTTCTTTGGGCTTCATGTCGCCAACACGGTAGGGCGGGGCATTGTCGATGTCGCGATCGTCGATCCGATCGTGGTGCTTTCGGCATTGGTCGCCGCTTTGATTTGGAATATCGTGACCTGGATTTACGGGATACCTTCAAGCTCATCGCATGCTTTGATCGGTGGCTTAATCGGAGCGGCGTTCGTGAAGGCCGGCGTGGGATCTTTAGAGCTTCACGGCATTTACAAAGTTTTGATCTCCATCGTGCTGTCGCCTTTATTGGGATTTGTGCTGGCGTTTTTACTTATGGGAATCGTGGCGCGGGTTTTATTTCACGCGAATCCCGCCAAAGTGCATAGCGGAAGCCGCAAAGCCCAGCTTGTTTCGGCGGCCCTCTACAGCATCGGGCATGGCGGCAACGATGCGCAAAAAACCATGGGTATTATTGCGGTTCTGCTTTTTACTTCCGGCCATATGCAGGGTGAATTTCATGTCCCGCTGTGGGTTATCATCGCTTGCCAAGTGGCGATGGCGATCGGGACGCTCTTTGGCGGTTGGCGCATTGTCGAGACGATGGGCTTAAAAATCGCCAAGCTCAATCCGTTGGGCGGGTGCTGTGCCGAAACCAGCGGCGCCATCACCTTATTTTTGGCCACCGCGTTTGGTGCGCCGGTATCAACCACGCACACCATCACCGGTGCCATCATGGGTGTCGGCGCAATGAACAAGCTTTCGGCTGTGCGCTGGGGTGTGGCCAAAAATATCGTATGGGCTTGGGTGCTGACCATTCCCGCGACCGCGGCGTTGTCGGCGGGTACCTGGTATCTTTGCCGGAGCCTGCAATAAATAATTGAGATCTCAGTTTAAGACGAAGAGCCGGCTTCGCTTATGAAACTGCGCGTAGCGACCTTCAGGCCTACAAGGACGGCAAAAGATAAATTTATGTTAGAGGAGAAAGATTTCCTTCAAAGTAAATCACTTCAGCTCCAGCTGAACCATCAGCGGCTTATGGTCGGAGCTTGCGATATCTGTCGTGTCGAGAACCTCGTTAAGTTTGAATCCGCGGGCGAAAATATGATCGAGTTTTAAATATCCGTTTTGCCGGCCGTGAATGTATTCGAGGCCTTCGGCTTCCAAGGTGTCATCTAAAAATTTTCGGCGTGCGCCCGACCAAGTGTTGAAATCGCCGGCGACGATCACCGGGCCGTCATGCATGCGGATGCGATCGATGATCTGCCGCATGTGGCTTTCAAATTTATTTTGGCGGACAAAATTGATGGCGTGAACGTTGATGACTAAAATTGGATCTTCGCTGCCTTCAATAAAGTAGCGCGAGTAAATCATCGACTTGTTGGTTCGCATAATCGGCTCAGTCACATTCGACGTGAAGACTTCGGTGTGGCTCGAAGTCTGCGGGCTTCCGGTGGCCACGCCCGTGAGTTTGAAGGCCACGCTAAAAGCCCATTTCAAATCGACCGCAGCCTTCATGCTTGGGCTAAGTAGCCCATTGGGGGCGTATTCTTGCAATAAGACCAAATCCGCGTCCTTCACCATCCACGCCAAATCCGATGCGGCTTTTGGGTTCTTAAATTTGTGTACGTTCCAGACCAACAATCGTATTGAGCGCGGCAGGGTGAATTCATCAAGGAGTTCCGCCTCACAGGATTGCCTGGCCCACCCTGGCCTTGGCGCCGTTGCTAAGAGGCAGAAAATCGAACTTATGACTATCGATCGCATTGGCTTCGTATAGAGCAGGGCCAAGGCGGGGGCAACGGGAAACGAATGCCGTAATAGCCTGGCCGCTCGACAAGGATTTGGCGCGGGTGTACGAATGAAACCATGGAAAATACACAACCGATTCGATTGACCCAGACAGTGGCTAAGGGCGGATGCGCGGCGAAAGTGGCTGCGATGGAACTGCGTAAGATTTTAGGGAAGCTGGCTTGGCCGCCTCCACCCGTGGAACTTTTGGTTGGATCCTCGACCTTCGATGACGCCGCGGTTATTCGCGTCGATGAGAACCTCGCGCTGGTGCAAACCTTGGATTTTTTCACGCCGATCGTGGATTCCCCGCGCCGCTTCGGTGCGATTGCCGCAGCCAACGCCTTAAGCGACGTCTATGCGATGGGGGGAAGGCCGAAGACCGCGATGGCGATTCTGGCTTTTCCAGTGGCGCAATTTGAACATCAAACAGTGACCGAGGTTCTGCAAGGGGCGATCGATGTGATCCAGGAGTCAGGTGCGGCGCTGGTGGGCGGGCATACGATCGACGATGACACGTTGAAGTTCGGTTTGTCGGTCAGCGGATATGTTCATCCCGATCAAGTATGGACCAATGCGGGGGCCAAGCCCGGCGACGTATTGATCCTGACGAAACCTTTAGGGACAGGAACTTTAACGGCCGGCTTGAAGCGTGGTGAAACTGATGAGTCCGGTATCCTCGATGCCCTCGACAGCATGTGCACGCTTAACAATGCGATCGATTTACTGCCGCCTGAAATGCAACGGCACATTCATGCGGCAACAGACATCACCGGTTTCGGATTGGCTGGGCATGCTTACAATATGGCAAAGGCAAGCGGGGTCGCTTTTGAATTCGATGTGCATGCGCTTCCGCGCTTTGCGCGCACGATGGAATTTTTAGAGAAAAAGTTTTTAACCAAAGCGCACCGGAGCAACCGCGAGTACGTGCAGGCGAGTTGCGAATTCGGCGACGTTAACGAGCTCGATCAACTTTTATTAATGGATCCGCAAACCAGCGGGGGACTGCTGCTTGCGGTTTCCGCGGAGGCGGCGGAAGATTTGCTCTCGCGTTTGACATCTAAGTTCACCAAGGCTTGCGTCATCGGCAAAGTGAATCCGGCAGGCCGGAGCTGTTTATATTTCAAATGAAGACGATTTCGGAACGGGATTTCGAGAAAATTTTTAGCGCTCAAAGTATTTGGCTCGATGTGCGGGCGCCCGTTGAGTTTATAACCGGCGCAATGCCGGGCGCGGTGAATCTTCCCTTACTCAACAACGAAGAGCGCCACGAAATCGGAACACTCTACAAAAATGAGGGTAGCGAAGCCGCCGTCCGGCGCGGGCACATTTTAGTTTCCGGTGAGATCAAGGCGGAGAGGGTCCGCGCATGGAAAAATCATTTCGAGAAAAACCCGGCAAGCCTACTTTATTGTTTTCGCGGAGGCCTTCGCTCGCAGACGGTGCAAAAATGGCTGCTTGAGGAAGGCGTGGATATCCCGCGGGTTGAGGGCGGTTACAAAGCCTTGCGCCGTTTTCTGACGGCTTCTTTGGAAAAGTCTCTGGAGAAAATAAAATTTATCGTCGTGTCGGGCCCCACCGGCTCAGGCAAAAGCCGCTATCTTCATGAGCAAGGAAGGTCGCATATCGATTTGGAGTCTTTGGCCCATCACCGCGGCTCGGCCTTCGGGGCATTTGAAGCCCCGCAACCTGCGCAAAGTGATTTTGAAAACCGCTTGGCGGTGGAGCTTTTACGCCTGCAAAACTGCGACGAGCCGGTTTATATCGAAGACGAAAGTCGCTTGATCGGAAAAATTTGTTTGCCCGATTTGCTCTATGCCAAAATGAAGAGGAGTCCCATTATCCAAGTGGCGATCCCGTTTGCGCAACGGGTGGATCATATCTTTAACGAATATGTGGTCGACAGCTCCTTAGGCCGCGACGGGGACCGCAGGCGCTTTCGCGAATTTGAAAATGCCGTCCATGCTATTTCGCGCAAGCTCGGCGGCGTGCGCGCTGCGGAAATTTTGGCCGATCTTGTTCATGCTGAAAATGAATTTATCGCGGGCCGTGGTCTTGGCGCCAACCGGATCTGGATCGAAAAAATCTTAGTCTGGTACTATGACCCGCTTTATGCCAAGTCGTTGAAGCGCCATCACCCTATTTCTTCGGAATAGCTTTGCCGTAATGGGCTTCGATAAAAATACGTAAAATCGTTCCGCGAGAGATCATGCCCATGAGCTTTCCATTGCTGTCGATGACGGGCAGGCGGTGAATGTTGTTCTTCATAAAAAGTTTGTAGGCATTGGAAAAGGTATCATCCGGCTGGACCATGATGAGTTGCTTTGCGGAGGGCATTTTTGGCAGGCAGCGCGCCACCGTGGCATCCAAGCCCTCGGTGGCCGCAAGCCTTAGCACCAAACCTTCGCCGATCACGCTGAGCACCCGGTTCATATTGTCGACGACCGGAGCTCCGCTGATTCCTTTTTTAATAAACAGCTCGGCCACTTCCCACAGTTTCATCTCGGCCGTTACCTAGAAAACCGGATGCATCATAATGTCTTTGACCGCGGTGACGGCCGGGTCCTTCTCTTGTTCGCTCATTTTTTCTTCACAGGCTTCACGAAGCGCAAAGTCATACGGTCGCTTTCGCCGATAGCCAGATATTTTTCACGGTCCTTATCGCCTAGGCGCAAAACGGGCGGAAGGGTCCACACACCGTCGGCGTAATCTTTGGTGTCCTTCGGATTGGCGTTGATTTCGGATTTAGCGTCAAGTTTGAAGCCCGCCTTTTTGGCCATCTTGATGATGTCAGCTTCGCGCATATAGCCGGATTTAGGATTACGTTTGCCTTTGGCATTGGCGCGATGCTCGGCCACTCCTAAAATCCCACCGGGCTTAAGTGCTTTGAAGAAAGAATGGAAGGCCGCTTGATCGGTGCCGGCGGAGGCCCAGTTGTGAACATTGCGGAAGGTGAGGACCATATCGGCGCTTCCGTCTTCAGTGAGCGCGGCAGGCGGCGCGAAGCTTACGGTTTTGATTTTGCTCTCCAGCTCCGGATGAGCTTTTATCCAGCTGGTGACTTTGGAATTGAGCTGCGCCGTGTGTTCGCTGCTTTCCGAAGGAACAAGTGCCGCGATGTATTGACCGCGCTCGTGAAGGAGAGGCGCAAGGATCTCCATATACCATCCGGTGCCGGGTGAAATTTCGATCACGGTCATTTCAGGTTTGAGGCCGAAGAAATTTAAGGTTTCAACGGGATGGCGATACTGATCGCGCGCGCGGTTTTCAGGGCTGCGGTAAGTGCTCTGGACGGCCTCTTCGATGGTTTTTGGCGTGGTCGGCGGCGCGGCTTCTTTCTTCGGCTCGGATTGACAAGCGGTGAGGAAGGCGGTGAGCGCGAGAAGCGAAACAAGACATTTCATTGGAACTCCATCCGTTACGGGTAACTCTTTATTCATTCTTTTCACATCGGGCCTTCAGGTCAAGGCCCCTGGCGACGGAGGTTCACCAGCGCGGAATTTTTTCGTGCTTGACGGATCCGTTCGACGACACAAAATAGGAGCGTATTTTACGGAGGTAATATGAAATCTATATGGCAACTCATCATGTTTTTGTTGGTCGGGGTGATCGTCGGCGGCGCCGCGGTGTTCGCGGTGCTAAAGTATAACCCGTCCATGCGCGCCAAATTGGACCGCGCCGCGATTGTCGATGACATCGCCAAGCACCAAAACGACATACAGGATCAGTTTGATAGCCTGTTTAACGACGACTTCTTCGGCGCTTCCAATCCGTTGGAAGAAATGAAAAAAATGCGTCAGAATATTGAAGACCGCCTGCACCAAAGAGGCCGGTCCGGCGTGGGCAATCCCTTCGACTCGTGGTTTTCAAATAAATTCGGCGGTGGCACGATTAACGATATCGCCGAGCGGGAGGACGACAAGTTCGTCTACTACGACATTAAAATCAGCGACCTTCAATCGACGTCCGTCGACACCAAAATTAAGGATGGCTATATCACCGTAAGCGGCATCACCGAGAAGAAGAACGATGACGCAAACGAGCAGAGTGTTTATAAATCCACGTTCAGTCGTACCTTTCCGCTTCCCGCACATGTGGATCAGGGCAAGATGGAGATGATTCCGGACAAAGACAAGATTGTCTTGAAATTCCCCAAGCTGCAGACATAACGCTCAAATATTTATTTGCATGTCGTGCGATTGGGTTTACGCTTGAGGGAGGAATGGATTCCTCACTCGAAATCGCGCAAGCGATTCATCCGTGCGTGAAGTGTGGTGCCTGCTGCGCCACCTTCCGCGTTTTGTTCGAGCCGGCTGAAACGAAAGCCGATTCGCTCAACGTTCCCAAAGACCTCACCGAAAAAGTCGATCAGAACACGCTCGCGATTCTTGGTACCAATCAGACCAGGCCAAGATGCGTAGCATTGGGCGGGCATATCGGCAAATCGGTGGGCTGCACGATTTATGAAAGACGGCCGAGCTGCTGCCGTGAGTTCAAACCGAGTTATGAAGACGGCATCAAGAATCCGCGCTGCGATTTCGCCCGCAAGGGCAAGGGCCTAAGGCCGCTGCGGCCCAGCGATTACCCCAAAAGGGATTAACTGCCGAAGGCGCCGAACTCGGCAAAACAATCATGTTGGAGAGTGTATTCCATCTGATTTCTAAAGGACCGAGCAGAGAAGATCATTTTGCTGAATTCAGCGCCTTTGCTCGAAGCATGGTATTGCGTAAGTAATCAATTTGTACATCGGGCGCAATCCAAGCTTCCTGGCCACAGCAAGGCTCGCGGCGTTGTCGACCGAAACTCTGTACTTCGGGTACAGCCCGCATTTGAAAATCTCTTCGATCAGTTGAGAAACCAGCGGGGCCGCCAGACCCAGGCCACGCGCCGTAGGTGTCATCATCACTGTGATATCGACCAATTTTGAATTGTCCTTGATCGCCGCATAGCGACTGACGCCCAAGATTTTGCCTCCGTCGAAGAGTCCAAGCGCGAATTCATTTTCGAAAGTGAGATCGAGGGTATCTTGGTCATCCTCCGAGCATCCTTTTAAAAACTCCTCAATGGCGGACCGATCCCGGCCGGTAACGGGTTTGATGTGAACTTTTGAATTTGCGGGCATTGGGTAAAAATCCGAAGCGGCGGGAAAGCCGTAATCGATGTCACGAAATGAGGCCGTTAGGCCTGGAAGTTCTTCGGGCGGATTCGCGCGGTCCACTTGACCAAGCGTTGCGATCACAGCCGAAGTTCCAGCGAGAATCTTTTTTCCCGAAGCGAGATCGGTGTATAAAAATAAATATTTATTATGGTGTTTCTCAACGTAAGTGCCCGCCGTGCTCAGGGCGAAGTGTGGAGTTCTGAGTTCCGCTAAACTCAGGGCGAAAGCTTTTGACCAAAATTCATAGTAGAAATTCATTTTGCAGGCTTTCAATTTGCGCGCGGTACTCCGCGACCAGATATTTCTTCGCTTCCCCAAGATTATCCAGAACCGAGCGTGAATTGACAAACCCAAAGGCCGCCTCTTGGCGTTTTTGATGAGCTTGCGCGGTGCTGACTTCAGGATGTGCGAAGCCCGAATCCAAAAACTGACCCCAAAAATGCCACAGCCCGTACCAAACTAAAATCGCGTGAGTGTAAGAGCGAAGATCCAAAGGGCTTCCCGACCATGGAGACGGGAAGTTGCGTTGATCTAAAAGTTCTTTAGGGATGAGCTCAATATTTATAAAGGGAAAAAGTTGTTCTTCGAACAAGTGAAGATATTGATGAATCGACTCATGGACCAGCATGTCCACGATCTCGGGCATATCTTCATGCAAATGGTGAAAATTATCACAGCGAACAAGGCCAATCGAGGTATGGGTGCTGCTGTTGACGACGCTTGGCCGGTTGCGATTGATGCGCACTTGGATCGTATTGGTGAAGGTATCGATGAGCGAGAGCGCGGATGGCGACACGGCGGCCGCGATCGACTTTCCGGTTTCAATCCGCTCTTTGTGTTTTAAAGCCGCGGCGTAATCATAGCCGCCGATTCCCTTCTTCGCGGTATTGTGCACATAACTCTGATAATTCAGATGAATTCCACAGGACGTACGAAGCGCCGGAAACTTCTGGGCGATCTTCGGGTCGAGGACGGCGTCGCCATCAACGGTCCATTTTGTTTTCAAAGCATGCATAAAGTTTGGATTCGCCAAGCGGATTTCGGCGATCAAGGCTTGAAGAATTTGTAAGCGGAGCGGCTCGGAGTTCAAAGGTCCGCGCTCCTTGGCGATCATCAAGAGCTCGCACAAATAGGGCGAACTGAGCAGATGCAGAATATTTTCTTCCGGCAATTGAGCCAGGGCTTCTTTTACGGGCGTGGTCAACAGCGTCTCGGAAAGGATGAATTGATTCAGAAGCTCTTGCACAAAGCGGACGTGGGCGAAAATAAGGGGCGCGGCCGGTTCAAACGAGTCTCTCAGGGTGAGAGATTCGGCGAGGACTTCGAAATCGTCTTCAACTTGATATTTAAACACGGCCCGCTCCTTTGAATTAGCTTTGTGAATCGACTAAAACGATCTCAAATTTCTGCGCGGCACTGGCTTGAAGGACCCTGCGGTCCTTCAATTTTGATCCGCCGGCGAAATCCAAAGCATCGATCATCACTTCTTCACTGGCTTTTAAGGCCGGTTGGCCGGCGGGCTCTTTGGATTCGGTTTGCATGGTTGCTGCGGCCGCAACCGCCGCCGTGGACATCGCCAATCCAAGCAGTCCTTGTTTCATCCATTTGTTCATACATTCTCCCTTTGTGAGTTGTTGGCGAGGTGTATGAGCATGGTTTGCGCCAGTGGGAAATCGGATCGGGAAGGCTTAATTTCGTTCTGACGCCCATGCCGTCCGGCTTTTCGGATTTTCCGGTCCAAAAATGTATTTAGGCGATCTTCTGCAAGAAGGGCATCGTGAAGGAAATCACATTGTGAATTTTCAAAGGCTGCTGATAGCCCTTGATCGGTACTTCGCCAAGTTCCTCGGTGATAAATTTGTCTTTTTCAAGTGTATCCAAAAAGCGTTCGGAGACCAGGATCTGGCCGCCCCCGGCCATTTGGCAAAGTCGCGCGGCCACATTTGTGACGGGGCCGATTACGGAATATTGCCAGAAGCGGTCGAATCCTACTCCGCCGAGAGTGGCGAGGCCTTCGTTCAGACCGATTCCGAAGTCCAAGTTGTAGCCCCGATCTTGCCATGTTTTTTTCTCGCCGGAGAGGGCTTCGCGCACTTCAATGGCCATAAGCAATCCGGCGTCTTGATGATGTTCGAGCGGCACCGGATCGTTTAAGAAAACCATGATGCCGTCGCCGGCGAATTGCGCGATTGTCGCTTGGTAGTGAAGACAAACCGTACAAACAGTCGAGTAATAATGATTGAGCATATCGAGCACGACATGCGGTTCGACGGCCTCGGAGAATGAAGTGAAGCCGCGCAAGTCGATGAACATGACCGTCACCGGAGTTCGGTGCGGGTTGAGAATTTTTTGTTTGCGGTCGTCGGTGACGAGGTTCGCCAGATTCGGCGAAAGGAATTTAGTCAGGCGTTCGATTCGTTCGCGGCCCCTCGCGCGGATATTCAATAATGAATTGATCTTCGCGATGAAATCTTTGCTTTCGAAAGGCTTTTGAATAAAATCATCGGCGCCGGCGTCGAGTCCTTTGGCTTTTTCCGTAAGTGCATCCTTACCGGTGACCATCACGATGGGGATTCGCTCGCCGGCGGACTGGGCGCGCATTTCGCGGCACAAGTCATAACCGCTGATGCCGGGCATGGAGACGTCGGTAATAATCAAGTCGAAGGCGCCGGCGTTTTCAAGGCTCCAGGTGATGAATTCGCTGGCCGCGCTGAAGGCATGCACGACGTAGCCTTCTCTGCGTAAAACCTTACAAAGAATTTTGCTGAACCCGATGTCGTCATCGACGACGCAAAGAGTTCCAGATATTGAGTTGGGCGAGGTTTCCATCAGATATAGATCGACATCAGTTTACTGATCCTTGACTGAATAAACCAAGTGATGCGGTGCTCTGCGAGGCTTTCTCAAAATGAACCGCTTTCAGGATTTGCTAAGTTAGCCAATCTGAATTATCTCAATGGAATGACCAATCCCACCAATTGTCCAAAGTGCGCTTCCGAAAATATTTACGAGGATGGAAACCTATGGGTTTGCCCCGAATGCACGCATGAATGGAACCCACTGGAGGCTAAACCCCCCAATGAGGAAGATGAAGCGACGGCACATGTATTCAAAGACGCTCACGGCAATGTTTTGGTGGATGGCGATGCCGTCACCGTTATTAAAGAACTCAAGATCAAAGGCTCGTCTTCGGTGGTTAAAGTCGGCACGAAAGTGAGGAATATCCGCTTGAGTGAGAGTGGTGACGGGCATGACATTGCGTGCAGGATTGACGGCATTGGGGCGATCAATTTGAAATCGGAATTCGTGAAGAAGGCTTAGGCTTCCAGCCAACAGAAATCGGTGCTAGGATTTCCCATGCTTAAAATCCTTTTCGCCGTCTTGATGACCAGTCCCTTCGCGCTTGCGAAGGACATTCAAACCAACGAAGTGAATATGCCCGAGGCGCCGGAATGGTTATCGCGTCCTCGTGTCGAGAAAATCACCGAGCGTATTTCGACTCAGCTCGAGTGGACGATCCGCAAAATCGAAGTGCATTGGTATAAGGATGAAGCGTCATTCTTACGCGCGCAAAATCTTGGGCCCGGAGTTCTGGCGGTCACGAATAAAGCGACGGGCACGATTCATATCGGGCCCAAAGTGAAGAACGAGGACTTCGATTCGGTATTCGGTCATGAGCTGGTGCATGTGATCCTCGGCCAAAAGTACAAAGAAGCCGTGCCGCCGTGGGTGGAAGAAGGATTGGCGAACCACCTCGCAAAACGCGGGAAGGTCGATTACGCCTGGCTCGCAAAACAACCTTTTCCAGCCGATGTGCGTAAGCTTTCGCACCCATTTACCGGCTCGGTCAGCAGTCCGCGCTATCACTATCAGGCTTCACAGGCCCTTGCCGAGATGATCGCCAAGAAATGCGACATGACCAATCTGCTGCGTCTAAGCGTGGGCATGAAGATGGACAGTTATTTGGATACCTATTGCGAGATCAAGGATCTCAACGCCGACTTTAAGGTCTGGGTGAAAAAGAAAGCCGGTTAAGTCTTAAATATCCCGGCACGGGCTGATGTCGACAACCTTTGAGAATTCGTCGGCATGATCCACTAAATAGAATTTTAGTTTGGTGGCGATGTCGCCATGATCAGCGATCACATCATTCTGTTCTTTAGGATCTACCGTCAGGTTATACAATCGCGGGGCGGTGCCGGTGTCTTCGATATACTTCCATTTGTTTTCCATGCGCACCGAGTGAATGGTGTTGGCGCAGTTGCGGGAGATAATCATTTTATTCTTTTCAAGATCGATGATCTTCGCGCGGAAGTTTTCGGCGGTGACGCTGCCGTCGACCAATCCGCGCACGAGATCGACGAACGTTCCTTGGAAAAACTGCGATTCGACCACGGTTTGGCTTTCGCTTCCTGGAAAGTGCACCGCCAACGGGAAGGTGATGACTTCATCATACACGTTGTTGGCGTGGCCTAGGGTCCCGTGTTCCATGAATGCTTCTCCATGATCACCGGTTACGATAAGAATGGTGTTCTTGGCGATTTCCCGGTCGCCGAAGAACTCAAACAGATCTTTGAAATATGAATCCCAGTCGGCGAGTTTTGCGCGGTAAACCTTACGGATGATTTCTAGGTCGGCCTTATAGGTCGGCTGCGCCTGCCATGCCGCCATCACTTTTGGATCGGAAAAACGGGGGTAAACCGAATTAAAATCCATGCGGCTTTCCATTTTCCCGCCGATAAATTCCGGATTGCCGGTCAACATCAGTTTTAACGGCAGCGACTCGTGTGATTTTTTATCCGCCAATAATTTTTCGACCCGCGCGCGCTCATCCACGCTTAGAAATTTCGCCCAGTTCGAACCGGGGTTCACCTTGTCGATATAAGGATAATGCATGTACTTCACGTGCACGTAAGCGAAGAAGGGCTTCAAGCGTGGCATAAGCATGCGTGAACGCAGGTAATCCATCGGTAGTTTGAAATCATGAACGTATTGATCGGCGCTCACGATTTTGGGGCCGACGAAGACCGCATCCGAGGGGATGCGGAACAATAAGCCCTGTCCTTCGGTGCCGACCATCTCGTAGCCGTGTTCGGTAAAAAATCGCGGCACCATTTCATTAAATAAATATAGGCTGGGGTTGGTCCATCCATAGCGACTGAAGGCGTTTTTAAAAACGAAGGATGAGTTAAAAATTTTATTTAAATTGGGGGTAAGTAATCCGTCGAGCTCAGCTTTGCGCAAAGAGCAGAAACTTAAGATCACAATATTGGGCGGGTTGGAGACCACCGGCTGGCGCGATGTGTTCCAAAAGCCATAGGCTAAGCCAATGGCTACGCCCAAAATCAAAGCCGTCAAAGCGATCTTCACGCGCATGTCAGTAAGTGAAAATCGGAACGGTGGCTCCAGGCGCTCCGGCCGCCCCGGTCGCGCCCGCTGGGCCTGCCGGTCCCGTGCAAGATCTCACGCACTGGCAGGTCGGAGTGCCGCCGGTACTGAAGGCCAAGAAATAAATCGGAGTCGTGCAATCCGTGGGATTGTTTGGAGGGCTGCATGACGGCGGCGAAGCCATGGTCGCTGAACATTCCGGGATCATACATTGGCCGGTCACGGGATCCAAGGCGGCGTGCAAGACGGCGCACAAAGCGGCGCTCGAGCTGGTGGCAAAGCAATCAATGATTAAATTGGAGCTATTGACGACGATCGTTAGCGGAACGGGCTTCACCGCGAGTGCCGGCCCGCCGGCTAAATTCGTCGCCGCGATATGAAGGTCCACCAAGAATGTTTTGTAAGATATCGGATTGCCGGCCCCATCGGGAATAAAAACTGTTCCGCGCCCTGTATTTGGCGAATGCTCCTGTAAATGAATGCTCTGAATTTGCAAACGGTTCGAATATTTGACCCCGACTTTAACTAAATCCGTCCCGGTGGTGGGGTTGGTCGGACTGGCCATGAACACGGCATCAAGTTGGGTCTTCACAGGGTTTACCGCCGATCCCACGGTCGGATCGAAGTGTGACACGGCCCCGCCGGAATCATGCAATGCATATTTGCACATCTGCTCGTTCAACAACAGCAATTGAGTGGCGCGGTAAATGCTGTCGTAGTCTTCTTTGGTCGAATAAAACGAGGCCACGTTTCCCATGTGTGACATGAGAGTCGCGACCATGGCGCCGACGATTGACGTGATCGCGACGGCCACCAAGACTTCGACCAAACTGAAACCTTTGCTCATATTAGGTCCTCGCCCGAATCAAATTGTCGTAAACCCGCGGATCGGATGTACGCCATATTACGCTATCTATTAGATAGTGATGCAGAGAAACCAAAATGTACATGGCTAGTACGCCAGTACCCAAAAAAGTGCCGAATTGCTGCGGAACAAAGCGCATGACGATATAGCCCGTGGCGATGAGCAGGACGGAGGCAATTACTAATTTGGTCCAAGTTTTTTTCTCCCGCCCATAGCCCGCGACGCAGGCCAGATATTGCAGAGAGTGAAAAGCCGGGGTGAGAAAGAGAAAGTAGTCGACGCTCACCAAATAAGAG
>CAZVOP010000026.1:0-45491 GCA_964628445.1 uncultured Pseudobdellovibrionaceae bacterium
GTGTAGGGACGCTTGCTCCAATACTTCGCGCCCTTCTGCGGGCCTTTAAGCTGTTGCAGCTCTTGCGAGATTCTTCCCGTAAGTTCACGGATGAACGCGGCCCAACGCCTGACGTGGGGGATCTTGAGGAGCAAGTGCAAGTGGTTTCCCACGTTGGCGTACTCATAGATCTTCACGCCATGCTTCTTGGCGGTTCTGTACAAGATCTTGTCGACCACGCCGAAGGCTTTGGGTTTGCGCATGGAATTTTTATTGTCGGTTCTTAAAACAACGTGAAGGGGAAGTTTTGAGCTGAGCGGTCGTTTGGATTTGGCGTTGGTTTTAAATGAGTGCCCGCCGAACCAATCTTTAGGTTTTTCAAAGCCTTCGCCTTCGAATGAGGTTTGTTTTTGGCGTTTCATTGAAGGTGATATTTACCCATAGCTTCCGATTTGTCAAACCCAAGTGAAGTGCGACAAATCAGGAAAGGGATATTGAGTGTATTCGGGGGATGGCTTTTTATCGGCGGATTGGTTTAGTTCGAAGACCTTCCGTCCATGAGAGGTGCTTCCTCACGCGTGAGGGGTAAAATTTTAAGCGAGTTTGAATTGATGGGGGAGGGGGCCGCCCCGGCTAAAAAAGCTGTTCAGGAGGAATGAGCTTCTCGAGCTTACCCTTCAAAGCGGGCGGCAACTGACTTAGACCCACTTGATAAGAGGCATTCATCCAGCCGAAGCCTTCTTCGGTGATGTATGAAAAATCCGTTCCCACATTTCCGTACTCGGCAAAGACCGCGTGACTTCGTTTCACCACGTCGAATTTTTCGGGGATCGTGCCGTTAAAATCGGCGGCGTTCTTCGTGATCGCATAGAGCCATTTGTAAATCAGGCGTGAACGTGAACTTTCATCATGGTAATTCTCCAGCGCTTGCCAGGCGATCAATTGATGAGGCGCCCAGCCGTTGGGGTAGTCCCATTGGCGCGGCAGCTTGGGGTCGGCGACTTTGTCGTGTGAACTTTGCGAAGTGGCAAGTAAGCCGCCCGGCGCTTCGAGTTGTTTGAGCAACGCAGGAATGGTGGCTGCGGCCATTTCTTTATCGACCATCGTGGCCCATAGCGGATAAAAGGCGGTGGCGCTGACATAGGTCGAGCGGACGCGGTCCTTGAAATTGTAATCGAAAAACATTTTGCGCTGAGGATCCCACATGTATTGGATCATCAATTCTTTGCGCTTCATGGCGCGCGCGAGCCATTCGGGCTTTTGAGTCCAGCGGTAAAAATCGGTTTCGTACTTGTACAATAAGGCATTGAGGTCGACGGTCGCGAAATCGGCGGCGCGGTCTTTGCCGTTCACGCGCCAGCGGTAAGTGGTGTCGTGACCCGATTCGCGTACGGCCCTGTCGTGCGCGAAGAATTCGTCAAGTGCAGGATCTTTAAGCCGGCCGGAATTGTAGCGCGCCGTTAACTCGGTGACTGAAAGATGATGGCGCTTGGCTGCGGGCTTAAGAATGAAATCGAAATGTCCCGGCTCCACTTCGGGCGGAATGCCGTGGCCGTTCCCGTAATACCGGTTCAAGCCGATGGGCGTCAGGCGGTCGGAACTCATCCATACGTTGTCGTACTCCTTAATTGCGAAGCGAATCGCGCGCTGAAGCCAACGCGCATTGGCCGAGGTTCGCGGGAGCTTGTCGTAAACGGCTTGAATCATCGAGGTCAAAAACGGCGGTTGCGAGCGGTTAAGATAATAGGTGCGGTTGGCATTGAGGATTTTTCCATAATGCTCGATCTCGTAAATAAAATTATCGACCATCGCCTTAGCCAAATCGACGCGCGCGTCTTGAATCAGGCCGAGTGATTCGAAGTAGCTGTCCCAGCCGTACATTTCGTTGAAGCGCCCGCCCGGCACCACGAACGGCACGCCCAGCGCTAGCGTCAAGAGTCCCTGCCGGTCGCGGATGGATTGCGTAAACTCGTCGTCGATCCGCTTCGGCATGCGCCAGACTTTCATTTTTAGCTCGGGCCTTTGCTCGGCTGCCAAAGTAAAATGCTTCCAGGCCAACTCGTCATTGAACGGAATATACAGATGCCTAAACTTGCTCTTTGGCAATTTAGAGTCCTCAAGCAAAGGTGCGATATGCTCGGCATCGATGCGGCGGACAAGGTTATTCCAATAGCGTGTACGGATTGAACGTGAAATGCGCTCGACCGGATTTTCGCTAATTCTAGCGGGATCGATCGTCTGGCGGCCCTCGCTTTGCGCAAGCTTCAATTCTTGCAGCAAATTTGAAAGCTGATAGGTGCCTTTGACTTCGAAATCGGCGCCGCTCTTTTGCCGGAGTTTAAAATAGTCCGCGTGATCGTTGATGGTGATTTTTTTATCAAAGTCATGGTCGGCCACGAGCAGCAAGCGCTCCATTTCGCCGCTGGCGGGAATAATTTGGTGGCTGCAGGCGGATGCGAAAAGACAAAGGAGGAGCGCTAAAATATTTTTTTTCATCGAAAGCGGATCCAATAGCGGCGAACGTTCTGGCCTTCTTCAATTTTAGAGGGAACTTCGTTTTCAAACTCTCCGCGATTCATCTCGATGGCCTCAATCGCTTTTTGATCCGCGCTCAATGCGGTCACGAGTACACGGGCCATCCCGGCGCGCACGGCTTCAAACAACATGCGGTTCAATACGTGCGCTTCATTCATGCCGCCGCGCTGAGACGGCGGGACATCGAAGGAAATATTTCCGCCTTCAATTTCCGTTTGTTCGTTGAGCGGAAAACGCATGACCGCGTTGCCGCAGATTGTGCCGGCCTCATCAAGCAAAACATAGCGCGTGATTGAAGTGCGGTTGGGCCCCGGTTTCCAGTCGAGCCTCTGTTGCTCGCATTCTTTAAGAAAAGCCCGGTACTCAAACGCGGTCCATGGACGCACGCGTGAATATAGTTTTTTAAGGGCGGCCTCGTCGTTTTTTTCATAATCGGCGATCATCGCCAGAAAGGCGTAGGAGTGTTCAGGCGCGATTTCGTGCAAAATCAATTTAGTATCCAAGCGCAATATCCAAAAACATCATTAAGCTAAATCCCGCCATTAACCCCGCAGTCGCCTCGCGCGCGTAACCTTGGCGATGACTCTCCGGAATGATTTCGTCACTCACCACATAAAGCATGGATCCGCCGCAAAACGCCAGGGCCCAAGGTAAAATCCCCTGCACTTCAAGCGTCGCATAAAAGCCGATCATGGCCGCCGCGGCCTCCACCAATCCGGTGACAGCGGTCGCCATCATTCCTTGCCTACGGGTGTAGCGCGCATTGATCAGCGCTACAGCCACCACGAAACCTTCGGGCAAATCTTGCAGCGCGATCCCGACAAGGATGGGAGTGGCGATTTTGAAATCCAAGCTGCCCATGCCGCTGCCGACCGCCAAGCCTTCAGGAAAGTTGTGCAAGCCGATCGCAAACACAAACAGCCAAATCCGCTTGAGTCTAACGCCCGTCGGTCCGCCTTCACGCCCCTTAAAGAAATGCTCGTGCGGAATCCACTCATTGCAGAGGTGCAAAAACAAGCCGCCGATCAAAACCATGCCCGACATGTAGAGTCCGGCGATGAACGCCGATCCATAATGCGCCTGCGCCATATTGACCGCGGGCAGTAGCAAAGAAAAAGCGGTCGCTGCGAGCATGATGCCGGCGCTAAAGCCCATCAAGATATCCTGCGTGCGGGGCTTAATGTCGGCTTTCACCATTGCGGGAAGTGCGCCAAGACTGGTCGAAAGCGCGGTCACGGCCGCACCGAGTAATCCCATCGTCAATGGCGCATAAAGAACTGAGTCCATGGCGGAAATTTTATGCTATAACTGGGATCATGTCTGCATGCTTCTGTTGTTCAACCAAATCTTTTGCCGAGTGCTGCGAACCTTTATTGAAGGGCGAAGTGCAAGCGTCGTCTCCCGAAGCGCTGATGCGCTCGCGCTACTCGGCTTTTTGCACTAAAAATTTAGATTACGTAATTGCGACGACCGACCCGCAAGCGCGCGTTGAAGTGGACAAAGAATCCACAGCCGCGTGGATGAATGGAGCAAGCTTCATTCGCCTTGAGGTGATTCAAAGTTCAAGTGAAGGCAACAAGGGCAGTGTGGAGTTCAAAGCCTATTACCGAATGGCCGACGGCCCCGAAGTGATTCATCATGAATTTTCCAAATTCCGCAAGCATGCCGGCATATGGTATTTCCGCGACGGCAAGGTCGTGCCGGTGGAGCCGCCGGCTTCGACTACAAATTAAGCAGGGCTTCCGGAAAAGCGAAATCGCCCGTGGCGTTCAAGCGCCTATTCATCAAATAATTTCTCATCACTAAGCGGATGTACGAACGGGTTTCATCGTAGGGAATCTCTTCGATGTATTCGAAGACGTTTCCATTATAAAGACGCTTCCGCCATTCCAATGTTTTTTCGACCGTCGCGTTGTAGGCGGAGGTGCGCAGAATAAATTCAGGACCGGCCCGGTCAATCAAATCATCCATGTGCGCGGTACCGATCGGGATATTGATTTCGGGGCGATAAAGTTCATAATCCTCAGTGAAAGTGACGCCGGCCTTAACCATGGTGTCGCGCGCCACTTTCGGCAGCAACTGCAATAGGCCGTAAGCGTTCGCCCAGCTGTGGCTGTAGGGATCAAAGGCGGATTCTTGGCGCATGATCGAGTAAACGTACTCTTTTTCCATACGCGAATTTTTCTGCACCGCCGCTTCGACCAAATCGCGGAAAGGTGCCGGATAAAAGAGCCGCGCGTATTTGCTGATGAAGGCGTTGCGGTTGCCGACCGCGATTTTACTGAAGAAAAGATCTTGGATTTTGGCGTAATCATGAACATAGGCGCGAAGGAAAAGTTCCGTCGGCTCCACGCTGTTGGCGGGTAAAACGTTTCGCGATAATTTTTGTGCGAGGATCAATTCGTCGGCTTGCACCAGGCCCACCATCATCTTGAAATCGGCGATGGAAACGGTTTTCGGCTTCGCGATGTTTTCCAGATCGAGATCGGCAAGCTTGGTCAACGGCTGACCGGCCTCGCGATGGGCTAAAAATCCATAAAACCCATGGGGATCGGCGGCGATGAGACGGCGGAAGTAAGGCAAAGCTTGCGCGGGCAAGCCTTGATCCTTCAAAGATTCGGCAAGCCAAAATAGAAACTTCATTTCCGAGTTGGGATTGGTCGTGTGCTGAAGGGCAAGGTCAAGCCAGCGTGAGGATTCGGCAAGCTGGCCGGTTTTGCGATTGGCCAGAGCCGTCGCCCATAGCGAGTCGTCCCACAGCGCCCATTGCCATTTGCTCCACTTTTTTTTGTTGGCGAGATCGTTTTTCAATATTTGCCCGCAGGCCGCGCCGGATTTTGCCGAGAGGACCCAGTCGCCGTTGTTGGCGTGGATACGCGCTTCCGTCCACAAGGCGAAACTTTTGAAAACCGGTTGTACCCACGGCATGGCCAGAGTCCGGGTGATTTCGCGCTTGGCGATATTCACGTCGCCGTAAGACCATTCATCGCGAGCATACTGAACCCAGGCTTCGAACAATTTGCGTTTGTCGTCGAAAGATAAGCCCGAAGCGCCGTGCACTTGGGTTTCGGCATAGTCGGCGGTCAATTTGGAGGATTGCAGGAAAGCGGTGACGGGTGCGCCGTAGAAACGGAATTTCGCCTTATGCACTTCGCGGATCCCGTTTAAGGCGCGGAAGCGGTCCATGGCTGTCGTGCGGTTGGAAGCGATCATCCGGTCGTATAAGCCGATCGCCTCAGTCCACTGTTCGTTGGCGCGAAAATCTTCGGCTGCAGGAAGCCATTGTGCCTCGGTGGGCGACGGTCTTAAGCGCGGTGAAATGCGAAACAATTCGGTTTGGAATTCTTGGGCTTTGGCAGGATTATTCAGCGCGTGCGCGGCATCGATCGCGGTGGCAAGTAAATTCTCCTTCTCAATTTGCGAGCCAAGTTGCTTTGTGCGCAACATCGCGTATTTCACGATCAGCGCGAGGTTCTGCGCCTTTACACTTAAGCCGGCAATCGATTCGGTCAGTAAGGGCTTCAACCAAGCGAGTGATGTCGTGTCGAACATGTGATCAAGATCGGCCAAGGCCTGGGGTGAAGTCGGAACTTGGCAAAATTCCAGATGGCGGGCTTTGGCGAGCGGCGCAAGGACTTCACCGGTTTGGTTCGCGAGACGAAGGAAGGTCGCGCAGGATTGAACGGGATTGAGCGTGATTCCGCGCCGCGCAGCCACGTAGTCTTGGCCCCAAGTGAGCGCAGTCGCAAGAACGAGAATGGATCTCATAAAGTGGTCCCCCAGGTCGATTTCTATCGGCGGTGCTTCCTTTAAGCGTAAAGGGAGTTAGCAAAAGATCAAAGCAGTGATATGAGATGGCGATGAAAAACTTCTTTTATATAACTTTGTCGGCTTTTATTCTGGCTTCCACTTCCGCCCATGCGAGTGACGGGCGCTTTGGTCTAGGTTTTATTCTGGGCGATCCCACTGCGATCAGTGCGAAGTGGTACACCACGAGCGAACGTGCATATGATCTGCAAGTTTCGTTCGTGCATGACGATTTCTTTTTAGTTTACGGCGACAGCCTTTTTCATTTTCCGGCGATGCTCGGTAACGGCAAATTCGCGCAACGAATCGCGCCGTACTTTGGCTTCGGTGCTTTCGGCGTTTTTGCTTCGAATAACGATCATCCCAAAGGAAATTACTTCGACAAGCGCGACAACAAAGCTGCGATCGGGGTTCGCATTCCCTTCGGGATGGAATGGATCTGGGATAAAGCGCCGCTTGGTGTCGGCGTTGAAGTTACGCCTGGAGTGGTGGTGGCTCCCGCCACGATCGGTTTTCTCCAGGGCGGGATCACGCTCAGATATTATTTTTAAAGACGATCCTCGGGGGGACGGGCGGGTGCGGGATCGGATTTGAATCCGTGAACCTGTTTTATTTTATGAATCAGCTCGGGGTAAAAGAACGGCTTCTTTAACGTATCAATAACATTTCTGGGTATTTTTAGGTCGCCCAGATTATCCACGGCGGAAACCAGCATCACCGGGGTATCTTGCCCAAGTTCGCGTTTCTTCATCTCGGCCAACATTTCAAAGCCGGTCATGCTCGGCATGTTTATATCCAAAAGCATCAGCGAGAATTTATGCTGTTTTAGAAGGTCCAAAGCTTCATAAGCATCCTTGGCGGCCATTACGGTAAAGCCTTGTTCTTCGAGGGTGGATTGGAACAGCTCTAAAGTATCTTCACTGTCGTCCACGATAAGAATGGAATTGCGCATAAAGAACCTCCCGTATTTGGGACTTTTGTTGGTTACTCATTGGAGGATTGCAAAAAGCGAACCTCCTAGACCTTAGTAAGGCGGCCAATGCAAGTGCTGGCCGCGTGATCTGCGAATGCTACGATAGGGCGGACGGGGTGGATCACAAATGAAGAAGGCGTTCGTTCTTTTGCTTTTGAGCTTGGCGCTGGTGGCCTGCGCGATTTCGCGCCGGCCGGCCGCGGTTTTTGTGGGCGGACGCATGGAAGTCGATCCGCGCGTCACGGCCGAGGGAATTAAGCAAATTAACGGTCCCCATGTCGTTTACTGGAATCCTTCGTTCAGTAACAGCAGGCTGCTGATCACTTTCGGTGGGACCACAGCCAAGGCCGAGGATCTTGCCGATTTTGCGCAAGTGGCGGTCGAGCAGGGCTATCACGTGGTCAGCCTCGATTACTTTAATTCGGTGATCACTACGGCTTGTCGGGACAATAATGAAACGGATTGTTTCGATCATTTCCGCGAAGAGATCGGATTTGGAAAACCGGTCAGCAATCTGCTGAATGTGGATTTGCACAATTCGATCCACTACCGTCTGAACAGCGTTCTGGTTTACCTTGCCGCTAAAGACCCGCAGTGGAGACAGTTTTTAAATAAGGGCGAAATCAAGTGGGGGACCGTGGTTTTAGCTGGCAACTCGCAGGGCTCGGGTCATGCGGCGTACTTGTCGAAAATATATCCCGTTGCGCGTGTCGTAATGATTTGCGGGCCGCAGGATCATTTTAAGGATCGTCCGGCGCCATGGGTTCTTAAAAACGGCAAAACTTCCGGCGATCGTTATTACGCACTTCTTCACCGCGACGATTACTTCGACAGCAAGTTGCAGATCGAAACGTTTAAGGAACTTTGCCACTGCAACGATTTAAGCCGCGTGATCGTCTCGACGAAGAAAGTGCCGGATACGCACAATTCCTTGCTCACCAATTTGTACCGTGAAGAGTGGGCGCGAATGTTACAGTTGCCTAAGGACTAGAAGGTCAGTCTTTTTTCTAAAATTACAAATTTGAGATCAGGCCGGTTAGGAAAATCTTTGATCACGCCGGTGTGAGAATAGCCGCGGCGCTCGTACCATGCGAGAAGCGTGTCGCGGGCGGCGATCACTTGCATGGTCATTCTTTTTGCGCCCCAGTTGCGCGCGAAATTTTCCGACTCGTCCAAGAGGGCGCGCCCATGACCGCGGGCCTGAAGCGTCGGTTTAACTGTAAGCATGCCGAGGTAGCAGCTCAACTCGTCCTCGTCTTCGGTCAGGGAAAGATAGACGCAGCCGATGATCTCATCGCTGTCGCCCTCACGAAAACACAAGATGGCTTTGCCGCGGCTCGGATCCATATCCCGGCGCAGAACCTCTGCATCGGTGCGGACGTCTTGCAACAGGTCGGCCTCCGTGGTCCATCCGGCGCGTGAAGAGTCGCCGCGGTAGGCGGAATTGACGAGCGCCGCGATTTCTTCGGCTTCACCGGGCGTGGCGAGCGAGACTCTCACTTCTTCGCCTCAAGCTCGGCCCAGCGTTGAAACTTTTTTTCCAATTCAGCTTGAGCCGAGGAAAGTGTCGAATGAATTTCGCCGAGCTTTTTGTGATCGGCAACGATCTCGGGAAGCAGGCTTTGTGAGGTGAGTTCGTTGATGCGGGTTTCAAGAGCGAGAACCGCGGCTTCCATATTCTCAAGCTCGAATTTATCTTTGTAAGAAAGTTTTGTCTTCGCGGGGCCGGCGGCCTCCGCCTTTGCGCGCGCCTTTGCTTTGTTGCGGGCTTGGATCAACTGTTCGCGATACCAAGTTTCCCACTGAAAATAGCTGGCGAATTTTTCCAACACCGGTTCGCTCTCAGGCGTCGGGGGAAAGGCGAGGATTTCGTCCGCGACAGCGTCCATAAAATAACGGTCGTGAGTGACCAAAATAACGGCGCCGTTGAAATCTTTCAGCGCGCTTTCCAACACTTCGAGCGTGTCGGTGTCGAGGTCGTTGGTCGGTTCGTCCAAAACCAAAACTTGGCTGGCGTTCAACATCAACTGCGCTAAGCGCAGGCGTGCCTGTTCGCCGCCGGAGAGTTTGACGGCCGGCAATTCCGCTTTGATGCCGGGAAATAAAAAGCGGTCGAGATAACTGCGCACGTGCATCGCTTGCCCTTGGCAAATGACGTAATCGCCTTCGGGGCATAAATTCTTGAGCACACTGAGCTTGGGGTCAATGGTGTCGCGGCCTTGCTCGAAGTGGGAATATTGAAGCTTATCGGCGCGTTTGATCGTGCCGGAGTCGGGTTGTTCGAGGCCGAGCATGATTTTGATCAATGTGGATTTGCCGGTGCCGTTGTCGCCGAGGAGGGCCAAGCGGCTGCGCCTGCCGACCAAGAGATTTAAATCCTTGAATAAGACATGATCGCCGTAGGCTTTTGTGACGTCTTGGATTTCGATCAATTTCTTCGGCCCGCTTTGGGCATCGCCGAATTCAATGTCGAGCGCGCGCGGACGATTTTGCCTTTCAAGAGCTTCAACATTGGCTTTTAAATCGGCGGTCGCCTCGATACGCGCGCTTTGTTTGGTTTGGCGGGCGATCGATCCGCGGCTCAGCCATTCCAGCTCGCGCCGCAATTGGTTGCGCTGCACTTTCTCCTGCCGCTCAAGCGCCCCGAGTTCGTGCTCTTTGGCTTGTACGTACATCGCGTAGTCGCCGTTGACGCTTAATAAAGAATTCGGATTGCGTGGATCAAGATCTAAGATTCGGTTGGCGACACGTTGTAAAAATAAGCGGTCATGGGTCACCATCATCACGGCAAACGGCGCCGAACGCAGATACTCTTCCAGCCATAGGATGCTGGTGATGTCGAGATGGTTGGTCGGTTCATCCAGTAGCAAAAGTTCGGGCTCACTTACGATTTCGCGCGCGAGAGCGACTTTTTTGCGCCAGCCGCCGGAAAGCTCGGAGACCGGTTTATTTTCATCGAAGATGCCGAGATTGAGTTGCGCCATTACGGTCATGGCTAAAGCGAAACTCTCATTAGGATCGGCGGCTTTTTCTAAAACGGCCGACATGATCGTGGCGTCGCCGTCGAACGAGGGCATTTGTTCCATAAAGCCCAGACGAAGTCCGCGTTTGCGTGAGACTGTGCCCGAGTCCACATCCATCGAGCCTTCTAAAGCGCGCAGTAATGTCGATTTTCCGGCGCCATTAGGGCCGACTAAGCCGATTCGGTCCCCTTCATTGACGCCAAAACTGACGTCACGAAAAAGGGTGCGGCCGGAAAACGATTTGCTGAGTTGATGCGTGTTAATTAGGATCACGGCTTCTTTTAGCAAAGGAAGCCGCTGCCGCGCCAGCAGAAACTCACCGAAGAATTACTTGGCGACGCCCACGTACATGAGGCTGCCTTCTTTGATGCGGTCGAGGACGCTGTCTTTGACGGCCCAATCTAGAGTGATGCAGCCCCAAGAGAGCCCCTGGATCACGTCCTTTTCATGCACTTTATCCCAGCCGTGAAAAACAATCGCGCGTTCGCGAATTTTTGAATTGGTGGAGGAGAGGCCGTCAAGGCGGACCGAGCGCTTGTACTTGCCGTTATAAACTTCGGCCGTGCGTACGAAACCGAGTGAGCTCTTGCCGGAGTTGGGGACGTTGCCGAAGCTTTCGGCATAACCGTCCTTGTTCTTATCGGAGTGGATGCCATGCGTGGTGTGATATTTCTCAACCGCGCCGGTAGTCAGATTGATCAAATAAAAACGGTGACGGTTCGAGCGCTTTTTAAAATCGACGATGGTGATATAGGCCTGGTTGGGAAAAGCGGCTTTGTTGGCTTCAAAGTAAATCAGCGCATCACGCAGCAAATCGGTCGGCACTTCATGATTGGGGTCGAGGTGGGAATATTGCGCTAAGATCTTGGCCTGCGCGCGCGGTGAAACTTGCTCTGGAGTGAGCGCGTTCGCGAAGTCGCGGGCAACGATCGCGTTGGCTTGCGCGATTTCCTCGGGGCTTTGCTTGTCGTAACCTTCCTGCGTTTCGCCGGACATATCGTATGCCGTCGAGGCGATGGCGATGGACGCGAAAATGGCTCCCGCGAATAGCAATGTTTTGCGCAACATAGGTCCTCCTTTAAATCCTATCGGTAATCCGGCCGCTTCACGCAAAAAACGCCTTCATTTTTAGACCAATAGCGAGGTAAGTTGGGACATGCGCCGGTTGGTTATCCCCTTCATCATTTTGCTGAACGTTTTAGTTTTCATCTTGTGGCAAATACCCGAGTACGACCAATTCATGCTGGAAAACTTCACGGTCAGCTGGACTCATCTGCTCGAGGGCCGTTATTGGGTTTTGCTGACCTCGGTTTTTTCACACAACATGTTGCTGCACATTTTGATTAACATGCTCGTGTTGCGCAGTTTTGGTTCAATCGTGATCCAGGTTTTAGGGTCTGTGCGCTTCATCTCATTTTATCTGCTTGCTGGAATCGTCAGTTCTTTAAGCCACAGTCTGGTGTCCGCAATGATCCTGGGTAACCCGGATATACCGGCGGTCGGGGCTTCGGGCTCGATCGCGGGATTGGTGCTGATTTTCTCCTTGGTTTTCCCGCGCGAAAAAATTCTGTTGTTCGGAATTATTCCGCTGCCGGCGATGGTGGGCGCATTGGCTTTTATCGCGCTCGATGTCTGGGGTCTTGTCGCGCAGGCCGGCGGCGGTGGGTTGCCGATAGGCCACGGCGCCCATTTAGGCGGAGCTTTTGCCGGAATTCTATATTACTTTCTATTCTTACGCAGACGGATACCCAGGGGTGGTTATGATATTTAAAATTTTATTCCTATCGAGTTTGTCGTTCCAAGCTTTTGCCGCGGGACGAGCCTCCGGCGTGGTTCAAACCGAAATAAAGGAAGGAAATTTCAGCGCGACTCTGAAAGACGGTTTTCATTTCAATGAAAAAGCACCGAATGCTTTGTTGATCGGCGAAAGGACGATTAAGCCGGCACAGCTTAGCGCGCGCGAGGCTCAATTCAACGCGCTTCCCGCCGATTATAAAACCGGCCAGGCGACGCTCTTCGTTTGCGATGATGATGTCACATTTTGCGAGATGCAGACCATTTCACTGAGTGGCAAGGCGCTCAAGAACGGTAAAGAGAAAGAGGCTTATGCTCCCAAGGGCAAAACCAACTCCCACGGCTTTATTGTCGACGATTACAATCAGGCCCTGGCGCTGGCCAAAAGTAAAAAGCAGCTTCTTTTTATCGACTTTTCGGCGCGCTGGTGCCCGGCTTGCGTGCGTTTAGAAGATGAAATTTTCCCGGCTAAGGAATTTACAAATATTACGGGCGAGTTCGTAAAGCTTAAAATAGACGTCGACCGCTTTCAAAACGGGGTCGTGACCGAGAAGTTTCATATAAAAGGCATTCCGACATTGATGGTGGTCACTGCCGATCAAGAAGAGGTGGATCGCATTTTGGATTATCAACCGATCGAGGTCCTCGGTAAGTTTGTGGCCGGAGTCAAAGCCGATCCGGCGCCGCTGCGTGAATTGATGGAAAAGGCGCAAGCCAAAGATCCCGAGATCATGCGGCGTTTAGGGCGCAGGCTGTTGACCGCGGGCCGGGCCAATGAAGCGGTGACGTATCTTGAGCGGATCAAGCCCGCGCCGCGCGAGCTTCTTGACGCAAAAATTCAAGCCAGTTCCGGCGATGAAGGTGTATTGAAGGCCGCCATTAAACTCGAACCCGCCTCACTCAGATCGGTTGGCTGGCGCTCGGAGCTTGCCGGGGTTCTCAAAAAACCCGGCGACAAGAAGAAGGTGAAGGACGAAGGCGTTGCTGTCATTGATGATCTGCTCGCCCATCCGGAGAAATTGAAGGACGCCGCTTTGCCCGAAGAAGTGGGTGAGTTTACAGGCTTTGAGCCGCTGATGCTGGCGATGAGCCGGGCGGATTTGATCGAGGCCGCGATGGGTCCCGGGCCGGAGGCCGATGCCGCCTGGAAAAAGGCCGCGCAAATCGGCTTGGATATGAAAATTCCCGCCAAGGCGGTCGGTTTGTCGATGCGCCATTTGGTCGTATTGAACAAAGCGAAATTTTTTGAGCAAGCCAATGCCCTATCGCTGAAGTTGATGAAGAGCGATCCTCATAACCCCGAGCTTCAGCGCCGCCGCCTTGGGATTTTAGTTGAGCTAAAAAAATACAACGAAGCGATCAATCTCGGGAAAAAAGTGGTTAAGAATTCTTACGGGCGCAACGAGTTTTGGGCCGCACAAACTTTGGCCAAGGCCTTCGTGCAAGCGGACCGTAAAAAGGAAGCGCGTGAGTTCATCGGTAAATACTTGAGCCGTAACGAAATGGAATGGCCGAATATGAAAGACACCCGCAAGGCCTTCGAAGATTTGAAAAATAAAATCCCTAACGGCTGAAGTCTTGCCGGGCTTCGTAAATTTCAGAGATTGTTTTTTGCACTTTGGCTTTGCGGCGCACGTAATCCGGGATAACCGCCCGCACGATCCTTTTGCCGATCGGATTAATGACATAATCCCAGGGCCACCGCGGCTTGAGCCAGCGCCAAGACGGCAGGCATTTTTCTTCGGAGTTCTCTTCGACGATCGGGCAATCGGTGGCCAAACCTTCGCTGGCCAAGGCGTAGTATTGATTCACGGTTTCATTAGGACGTAACAACGCGCGTGCGGGAATTAACTTTTGCACACGAAACGCGTAATGATCACCGAGCGAAATGTCGGTCATCTCCACATCGCTTAAATTTTTGACGTCATAGATAAAACCGTTCACCAGGCGCAACTCACTCTCCGTCGCGCCGCCCAGCAGGTCGTGCATGTCGGGGGTAGCGAAAGATTCGATGAATTGCGGAGTCATTCCATTTTTAAACTCGGGGTTGCGGTTCAATTCGGCACGCACAAAGGCGGCGTTCTTCTTCATATTCATCAGTGCGACCATGCGCTCGAGCAGTAATCCATTTTTCATAATGCTATGAAAGTAATTATTCGAAAGCTCAATTACATTCAAGACTCGCGCGCTTCCGCCGGTGTTCAGCCACTGGGCGAGCTGCAATAGAAAAAGCGGATGCATTTGAAAGGGAAGCGCCGTAATACCGGTGAAGGGCTCGCCTTTCACTCCTTGGATCAGCGATCCGCCTTCGCCGTATTCCATAAGTTTGACATAATGGTGGACCGCATCTTTCGCCTTCTCCAGATCTTTTAAAAGTTGAGGATGTTCCTTTAATTCGGTGACGGTGCAAATGTTTTCGCCGCCCCCGGAACATTCGGGCTGGCTTCGATTGCCGAAGTAATTGACCGCGAAGTTTTTCTTCAGCCAGCCGCTTTGCTGATCGGGAGCAAGTTTTAGCCACTCTTGCCACAGTTCCGAACCGCGCTTTTCGGGATTGGCTTTTTCGCCGGCATGTACTCCGAGCAGATACCAGTAGGCATGCTTCTGTGTTTCGCTGAATTCCGGTTTCTGATTTAAAATCCGCGCGACCTCGGGCCTGAGAGGGGGATCCAGTTGATTCAACAAGAGCACGATGATCAGGGCAAATAGGATAAGGCCGAGGGCGGCAACTAGACTTCGTTTCATCAAATTAGAATAAATAGTTCCTGATTAAAGCTCAATGAATACAAAATGAATTCTAGTTCCTATTTTATCTAAGGGTGAGCTAGCATTGATATAGAGCAAGGGGTGATTATGGCGTCGAAATCGTGGGTTTACTTATCCGTTCATCCAGGTCTTAAAGTGAAGATCGACAAAGAGGACTTTGAACGTGTCAGTCAGCACAGCTGGCGTGTAACCAAAGGCACGACCGGGCGTATGCGCGTGGTGACTTCGATCCGCGGGCCCGAGGGTGTGCGCACCTTGACGCTGGGTAAATTTCTGATGAAGCCCAGGAAGGGCAAGCAAGTTTATCCGCGCCGTTTTAACGAGGGCTTGGACTACTGCAAAAGCAATTTAGTGGTTTGCACCCTGGCCGAGCGCCAACGCTTGCTGCCCAAAAAACGTGTGAAGACTTCAAGCGCGTATCGTGGAGTTTCGTACAGCTCGGCGCGCAAAAGCTGGCGCGCGGGGATTGAAGTGAAGGGCAAATCGATAAATTTAGGGATTTTTAAAACTGAAGACGCCGCGGCCGAAGCTTACAACCGGGCGGCCCGTCTCCATTTCGGAGACATGGCCTACCAGAATCAAGTGGGTAAGAAAAAAGGCAAACGGAATTACGATCGCAATCGTTAAGGCAGCATGCAGCCTGGAACGGTAAGATCCAGTTCGTTCGCGGTATTCAGGCAAGAATAAACCCAATAGATTTGTTGCCCATAGGTATATCCGCGTATCGCCGTCATATTTCCTTTTTCATCGATCTCACAAGGATTGTTCATTTCGCAACGATAGCCGCTTTCATTTCCCGTGTTGTTCACGCCGATAACGGTGCGGGTGTTTTTTGCGATGATCGGTGAGCCCGACGTTCCTCCGATGACTTCGCAGCCCGGGCGCGAGTAACGGATGGAGTCGTGCATGGTGTAGCGGTCTTCGCGCAATTCATGCACGAAACTCTCGATCGCACAGCGGTATCCGCGATTCCAGTAACCCGAGATCACTTCGACTTCGGTATTCAACGCCGGTTTGCTTGAAGACAGAGTGAAGGGGCGGATCTGATAGCGCTGGTAAATTTCGGCATAAGTTTCGCGCAACTTATAAAGGGTCATGTCCGTGCCGGTCATGGTGCTGTAAATCAGCATCGATGCATTCAGCCGTCCGACGGTGTTGCCACCGGCATTCATCAAACCGAAGCGGCGCGAGCTCGGCTCTTGAAAAATGTGGCGGCCCGGAGCGGGAAAGCCCGCTTCACGGCAGTGGCCGTTAGTCAGGATCATGCCGAAGTCCGTATCCTTCGCGTTTTCTAAGCGAACTAAGGAGCCTGAGCAATTCGACAGACTGACGATTCCCTCGTAGTTGAAATCGGCCGTGAAAGTTTCCGGAAATTGCATCATTTCCGGGGATGTCAGATCCGGTAGCGGAAAGGCGAGTGCCATTTGCGAAAATAAGAAAGCGGCAAAAATGATAAGTGTACGCATTGAATTCCCCCTTTAGAATTCATACGACATTGTGTGATTTCATTGGAGCATTGAGTGCAGGCCTGGACCAAAGCCTAGCGTCGTAAAGCGTTTAGAGAACTTGATTCCAAGGGGGGCTGGCCGCGAAGGCGGCATTAATCAAACCGACATGTGAATAAGCCTGCGGAAAATTGCCGAGCTGAGTGTTGGTTCCCGCAAGGTAGTGCTCGGCATAAAGCCCAAGAGAATTGGCAGCCGGCAAAATCTTTTTGAGCATTTCGCGCGATTCTTCGAAGCGTCCCAGGGCGGCTAGTCCCTGCGCTACCCAGAACGAGCAAATCACGAAGGCCGAGTGGGGCGTGCCGAAATCGTCGTTGCGCAAATATCTATACAAGAAGGCGCCGTCTTTACCGTTGGCGGCAAGGGCCCGGCGGATTTCGGCGATTGTTTTGGCGCTCACTTCCTCTTGCGGGAAGCGCAACAACGGGACAAGGGCCAGTGCCGAATCCAAAGTGTCGTCATTGGGGCCATTACGAAGAACACCGTCTTTGATCGCCGCCATCACGGCTTTTTCGGCGCGCTCTTTCGCTTCCTTGGCATTAAGTTGAAAATTTTTAAGATAACCGAGATTTTGAATGCGCTCGATCCGTTCTAAACCGGCCCAGCACATCAAGTTTGAAAACGTGTGCTCTTGCCAGCCGTCGCGGACTTCCCATAGGCCGGCATCGGGTTGCGAAATTGTTTTGGCGCAGCGCCGGCCCAGATAGGCCATAAGCTCTTGATGCTCGGTCGTACGCAAATGGCGGAAGCGCTCGTCGAAAAATATCGGCGAAAGAGTCAGTACCATCTCGCCGTAAACATCGTTTTGCACGTGCTCGGCCGCTTGATTGTTCGAGCGCACGAAGCCGCTTCCGTCAAAGCCCCGCCAATTCTCATGAATCATTTCGGGGAGCGGTAGCGACTGGTTGAGGTTGTATACCGGCGCCAGACGGGTCTCGGCCTCTTCGTTGCGAATGGCGATGTTCAGCAAAAACCTCAGAAAGCCTTCCATCTCTTCGAAGTGACCGAGGTTATGGAATGCCGACAGCACAAAATAAGAATCGCGCAGCCAGCAAAAACGGTAATCCCAATTGCGTTGGCTGCCGGGCTCTTCGGGTAAGCTGGTGGTGAGCGCGGCAAGAATGGCGCCGGTGTCCTCAAAGACGTGAAGTTTCAGGGTCAGCGCGGAGCGAATGACTTCCTTTTGAAAAAGCGTCGGGATCGAGCAGTGCTTGACCCATATGCGCCAGTAGTCGCGTGTGTGCAAAAGAAAGCGCTCGCACATTTCCGGAAGGTCGTCTTGAATCGGCGTGCCCCAGGTAACGGCGAAATAGGTTTTCTCTTTGAGGATAAACGGCGTGTGTTCACTTAAATAAGTGAGCGGCATATTCGTCGTCACGCGCAAAGAATCCTGGTGCATGTCGTAGCGCAAGTGATTGCTGCCGAGCGCGGAGGTCACCGGCTCTTTCTTCCAGCCATTGACGGGTTGGCAAGAAACGCGAATCATCGGCGTCCCTTTTAACGGCTCGACGATTCGAATAATCGAGAGAGGTCGGAACATGCGGCCGAATTGCTCGAAGCGGGGGCAAAAGTCGGTGACGCGGAAGCGCGCTCCTTGCGAATCTTCCATCTCGGTGACAAGCACGTTGGTGTTGTCGAGATAGTATTGATCGCTCTTCACGCCCTCAGATGAAGCAAATTCAATGGAAAAATTTCCGCCTTGTGGATCAAGCAAGCGCCCGAAAATGGGCTCGCTGTCGGGGCGAGGCATACAGAGCCAATCGATCGACCCACTGCTGGCGACGAGAGCTGAAACCTGGCAATTGCCGATCAATCCGGAATTATACATTACCCAGGGTTTACATTACTTTGTTCTCGAAGTAAAACTTCTACGATGCGTTTGGCCTTACGATTTGTGCTACCGTTGGTGGCTGTTCTTGCTCTCATCGCGTATGCCACTATTCCATTATTTGAGTCTTTGGATCGCTATTGGGCGATCCGCGATCTTAATATGCGTGCGCGTGCGATCGGCAATGCCTCGAGCGACACTTTAAGCGCATTGATCCGGTCCAAGAATGACGCCAAAATTAAGCGTTTCTTCGACCGCGCGATTCTCGATGAAAGATTGTATGCGCTGGGTTTTTGCATGCCCGATGGAAGACTGAGCTTTCGCACCGCCAATCTTCCCACGGATATCGGCTGCGAAGCGGCGGGGACAACGCGCGCCCAAGGAACGCTTCATATCTCACAAGTGCCGATTGATGATGAGGGCGTTCATTATGGCAATTTAATTTTAGTTCACGACATGAGCTTTCTCGGCCGGCGTAGTGTCGACACAAAAAAATATTTATTTTGGCTGTTTATCGCGCTCGGCCTGATCATTTCTTGCGTCAACGTTTTGATCGCGCAATTGAGTATGAAGAGCATGCTGGGTCGCATTCGCAGAATTCTGCACAGCGGGATTTCCGGGCGGATTTATCAACATTTATACAGCTCCGAGCTTTCGCCGATCGCTAAAGATTTGCGCACCTTCATGCGTGACGTCAGTTCGGAGCGCACCGCCCGTGATGAATCGCAAATGTCTTGGGATCCGAAAGCCTTAAAAAATATTTTGAAGTCCGAACTTGCCGGCGACGAGGTGATGATCGTCTCCAACCGCGAACCCTATTTGCACAATTATAAAAACGGTAAAATTGAAGTTCAGTTCCCCGCCAGCGGATTGGTGACCGCGCTTGAGCCCGTGATGCGCGCTTGCTCCGGCACTTGGGTTGCCCATGGCAGCGGTTCGGCGGATAAAGAAACCGTCGACGCAAATGACCACGTTCGTGTTCCGCCCGATAAACCTTCTTATCAAATCCGCCGCATTTGGCTAAGTAAGGAAGAGGAGCTTGGTTATTATTACGGCTTGTCGAACGAAGGATTGTGGCCGCTTTGTCACATGGCTTACGCGCGCCCTGTATTTCGCTTGGCGGATTGGGAGCAATACCAAAAGGTGAATCAAAAGTTCGCCGACGTGGTGGTTGAAGAGGCGCACACCGATGATCCGGTGATCTTGGTGCAGGATTATCACTTGGCGTTGCTCCCGCAAATGATCCGTGAGCGCTTGCCGAAGGCGACGATCATCACGTTCTGGCATATTCCATGGCCGAACCCTGAAGCTTTCGGGATTTGCCCATGGCGCGAGGAAATTCTTAAGGGCTTGCTCGGCAGCAGCATCGTCGGGTTTCATACGCGCTATCACTGCAATAATTTTATCGACACCGTCGACCGCATGCTCGAGGCGCGTATCGACCGCGAAACCTCTCAAATCTCATTCGGCGGCAAAAGAACAGCCATCAAGAGCTATCCGATTTCTATCGAGTGGCCGTCCAGATGGACTGAAACGCAGAGACCGATCAGCGAGGTTAAAGACGACCTCCGGCAGAGAAATGGAATCGCAAAGGATGTCCTTGTCGGTATCGGCGTCGACCGCCTTGATTACACCAAAGGGATTAACGAACGGTTCTTGGCCGTCGAGAAGCTTCTCGAGCGAAAGCCCGAATGGATCGGTAAATTCACTTTGATTCAAATCGCGGCCCCCAGCCGCTCGAGCCTTGAACAATACAAAAATTTGGATGCGCAAGTGCGCGAAACCGCCGAGCGTATCAATGCCCGCTTCAGCAAAGGCGATTATAAACCGATTTGCTTGAAGATCGAGCATCATAGTCCCGAGCAGGTTTTTGAATATTTCCGCGCCAGCGAAGTTTGTCTTGTCACCAGCCTGCACGATGGGATGAACTTGGTGGCCAAAGAATTTATCGCCGCCCGCGATGATGAGCGCGGCGTTTTAATTTTAAGCCAATTCACCGGGGCCTCGCGCGAGTTGCAAGAGGCTTTGATCGTCAATCCTTATGACATTCATCAGTGCGCGGCCGCGCTGCACGTCGCGCTCAGCATGCCTTTAACGGAACAGCGGGCGCGTATGCGCTCGATGCGCAGCCTGGTGAAAGAATACAATGTGTATCGCTGGGCCGGCCGCATGTTGATGGATGCCGCGCGTATGCGCCAACACGACCGTGTGCAAGGCCGTATCCAAGATGCCGAGAGTTGGAATTGAAGCAGTTAAGAAGAAAAGACCTTCGCAAGTTTGAACTCCATGAGACCCTTTTAGCCTTCGATTTTGACGGCACGCTCTCGCCGATTGTGCGCAAGCCCGACTGGGCGCGCACCTCCGCGGAACTTCTTCCGCTTTTGAAAAGATTGAGCCGGGCTGGGGCCACGATTGCGGTGATCACCGGGCGCTCGATCGAAAATGTCCGGCCATTGTTGAAGTTTGAGCCCGATTTTCTAGTCGGCAATCATGGAATGGAAGGCTTAGAGGCTTTCCAAGTCAGAGCGATCAGAGCGCGCGCGGTTTGCCGCCGGTGGATGAAGGATTTAAAAAAGAATTGGCCGCGGGATCCTGGGGTTTTTCTTGAAGACAAAAGGGAGTCGCTCTCGTTTCATTACCGTGAAGCCCGCCATCGTGCATCGGCAAGACGCGAGTTAGAGGAGCTGATTTCAAACCTTCATCCGAAGCCGCGAGTGATCGGCGGAAAGCTTCTTTTCAATGTGATTCCGCGCGGATCGCCGCACAAAGGTTCGGCATTAAAAGAGGTCATGCGTATAACCCATCTTCGGCGCGCCATTTTTATCGGCGATGACGATACCGATGAAGATGCTTTCGTTCAGAGAGGGCGGATTCTCTCCGTGCGGGTAGGGCGTACACCTCGTTCAGCGGCCAAATTTTATATTCGCGGTCAGAGCGAAATGGCGCGTCTGCTGAAAATGATGGGCGCTTAACGTCACCTGATTACGCCCTAAACACCCGGGCGGCTTCCCCCGCTCATATAGAGCCTTTGGAGGTGGCGCGGCCTTTGGATCTAAAGAGCGGTGATGCTCACCTTCGTTGGAAATTTATTTGCCTTGATTATGATCGCGGCTCACGCGGCACCGCCTTATGCGGATCAGAGCCTTCATGAGCGCATCTTGTTCGGCGAAAACGCTAAGGGCGGATATGTCATGAGCTTTTACAATCGTGACACCGGCGTGGTGCGGTTTTCGTCTTGTCTCGCCGCTGTTTGCGAGACCTTGGCCGGCCGTGATTTTCAATTAAGGGAACTCAACTCTCTTCAGCACGATATGCTCAGAGAGCTTATAAAATTGCGCGGGGAATATTTTGAGTATCTGCGTTCGCACCCGGTGCAGCGTTTTTTCTTGGGCGCACAAAATATAGGCGCGCTGGACCGGCTGGAGGAAGAGATCAGGGAGGACGGGACGAGTAAATGGATTTTGTTTCGTCAACGCGCGCAGGGACGAGTCGCTCCGGCATTTGCTTCGACTAATTTATTTTCACAAGTTTCGGCAATCCTCAATCAAGTTTTGAAAAAATCTAAACCCGCCGACCAGCAGCAGCTCGAAATGGCTTTAGACATCGGCGTGAACCGCTCGCATCGTTGACAGATGAACCGCGGAGGAAGAACATAGCTCTTGTGAAGGCAAAAATATTTATTGTCGAAGACGACATCGATGTACGCGAATCTCTTGTCATGCTTCTTGAAGCCGAGGGGTATGACGTTGTTACGGCTGAAGACGGTCTTGATGCCATGTCACAGTTGTCGGCGATGACGGCTATGCCTGATCTGATCATTCTCGATTGGATGATGCCGCGTATGGATGGCGCACAATTCTACGCCACCAAAAAGACATTCCCGAAAATCGAAAAAATTCCGTTGATCTTGCTCACGGCCGACGGCCGGGTGAAAGAGAAGTCGCGGATGATCAATGCCTCAATTGGTTTGGCTAAGCCGATCGAGGTGGACACGCTTCTTTCGGCTATCCAAAGATATATTGCTTAATGTTTTCCGGTAATCGGGTTGGCATAATCCATCGCGCGCGTCGTGCGGTCCATCGCTTCTTTGACGTCGATCTCCCCACGGGCAAAATCCGCTCGATCCTCACCGATGTCGTCGGTTCCGTCGCCACCTAAATTGGAATCGTTGTCGGATGGATTCGCGAGCTGGGTTTCATCTTGGTCCGCGATGATATCCGCCTCGTCGGAGGCATTTTCGGCGCCATTTTCGACGACGTTCGGGACGACTTCTTTGGTATCCTGATCTAAAGGGCACATACAGACCTCCTCACTTCAAAGTCTGCATGCTTTGTACCATCCCGAGCCATTCAGGGGGTGGAACCCGACGTTGGTCGGATGAAGCTTTGCGTTGCGCGATCCGATATATAGATATGGGTGCAGCGAAAAAGTTAAAGTCCGAACGCGCAAAAAAAGTGACGTTACCTAAAGCGGTGAAGGAAGACGTGAATGTCACGACTTCCGAGTTGAGCGGTATGCAATGGTTGCTTGAGAGTTTCTTGCGTCGTTTTCGCACGGTGGGATTTCTGGTTTTTTTGGCGCCGCTGATCGCCGTGTGTATCGCCTGCCTCGGTGTTGCCGCGGGGCCGGGCGTTTACGTATTCGACAGTGTTCGTGAGTTCTCGGCACAGTGGCCGGTGATCTTCCGCTACATGGCTCAAGGTTGCGGATTCGCGCTTGGTTACATGACTTATGGAATCTGTCTGATTTTTATCGTGCCGTTGGTTAATTTTTTGGTTCCGTTTAAAGTGAAGCCGTTTCGTGGGCCGTGGTTCTCGCTGGCGTCGGTCCCGTGGTTTTTCCATAACGGGTTAACGTATATGGTGCGCTTCACGTTTCTGGATTTCGTCACTCCAAGTCCGCTGAATATTTTATTTTACCGCATGATGGGGATGAAGATCGGAAAAGGTGTCGTGATCAACACCACATATATTTCCGATCCCGGTTTGATCACGATCGGCGACTATGTCACCGTCGGTGGAAGCGCGACGATCTTCGCCCACTATGGACAAAAGGGCTATCTGATCATCGCGCCGGTCACTATCGGTAAAGGCACGAACATCGGTCTTAAAGCCAGCATCATGGGTGGTTGCACCGTGGGCGAGAATGTCACCCTGAAGCCGCACTCGGTGTTGCTGCCTAAGACCGAAGTGAAAGACAACGAAGTCGTTTAGATTTTCTTCGCGATCTCTCGATCGAGCGAAAGCTTTCCGCCGCCCGCGATCAAAACGATCAAAGCCAATCCCATGGCGAGTAAGTGATACTCGAAACCTTCTCCGCCGCCTTTGCCGTCCCAGTCCATAAAGAACCCGACATGCGAGTGAACGGTAACTACCGCGCCGAGCATGACCGACAATATTCCCAATGCGGCAACTCGTGAGAATGCGCCGACGATAAGGCCTAGCGCGCCCAATGACTCGGCCAAGATAGTCAACGCGGCGATGATATAAGGAAGCCCCATCGTTCCGGTCAAAAAGCCCATCGTGCCCTCCCAGCCATGGCCACCGAACAATCCTAAGGATTTTTGCAAGCCGTGGGGGAGCATAACTAAACCGAGCACCACGCGGGCAATGGTAAGGGTCCAGGTGTTTTCGGTCGAAACGATTTTTTTAAGCATGTTCATAAATGGCCTCCGTTAAATTAGTTGCATGTACAACTAATAATCTACACCATTTAGTTGCATGTGCAACTAAAATTTGATAGTGTAGCTTTATGAGAACAAAGCTTGGATTATCACAATTAAAGGCCTGGGGTGGTTTTATCGTAAGTCACGCCAGGGTTTATAGCGAAATCGAGCGGCGCATGGGCGGGGACGGTGTCCTTCCCTATCATTGGTACGATGTGCTGTTCGTGCTCAACAGCTCCCGTGAAAAGAGGCTGCGCCTTGGCGATTTGGCGGAAAGTATCGTGACCAGCAAAAGCGCTCTGACCAGGTCCATAGATAAGATGAGCGAGGCGGGGCTGATCAAAAAGGTCCAATGTAAGGAGGACCGGCGCGTGCAATACGCCACCGTGACGGCGAAGGGGCATTCCGCTTTAAAGAAATCCTGGCCGCATTATCGAAGCGCGGTCTACGAACTCTTCGGGCAATATTTGTCGAATGAGGACGCTAAAGATTTGTCGCGAATCCTGATGAAGTTAGGACGCTACAAGGATAAACGCCCCAAGGATTCCGAGGGCGCCTAGACCCTGGGTGAAGGAAAGCTGTTCGCCCAGAAAGACGATCGCCAGTAAAATATTGCTGACCGGTTCGCTGGTGGAAAGAACTGAGACTTCCCAGTTTTTTAGCTTCTTAAGGCCGGCCAAAAATAATCCCATGGCAGCGCTGCTGCAAATCAGGCCCGCGGCTAAGAGTATAGGCCACTGCGCGGTGAAAACTTGGGCGGCGCGCGTGGGGTCGCGCAAATAGATAAGACTCAAAATCACGCCGGCACTGAGTTGAATGTAGCTGACCGCCGCGAAGGGATTCACTCCTTTGAGATAATGTGAAGACGTCAAAATATAGACGGCATAGAAAGTCGCTGCCGCAAGGCCGAAGGCAATGGCCCAGGGATTTAGAATTTGCACGTCGCCCCAAATCAGCAGAGCCAAGCCGGTCATCACCAAAGGCAGTGCCGCGATTTTCCGGCGCATAACTTTTTCTCCGAACAAGAGCCATGCCCCCAATGTGACCATCAGCGGATAAGTGTAAAGAAGCAACACGGTCAGCGAGGCGGATAGGCCCTTCAGCGCTTGGAAATAGCAGGACGAAAAAACCGCGTAGCCGAATACTCCAAGGGCAACGCAAATGCCGAGATGCTTACGGCTCATCTTTAGCGAATGTGGATCGGTCGCCAAAACCAAAGCCAGCGAAAATGCTCCGCCGATCAAAAAGCGGAAGCCTAAAAATTCACCGGGTTCGATTCCGCCGGCGTAAAGCAGCTTTCCGAAAATGCCAAGGAAGCCGAAGCATATTCCGGAAAGGAGGATCTGGGAGATCCCTATTTTGCGTTCGCTTTTCATGATTGCCATGTTAATGCTTTCGCCATGTCACAGGTCAAGATTGTTCGCGCATTGCCCATAGATATTCCGGTTATACTGGCTTTCATTAATGAACTGGCCGCTTACGAAAAGCTAGCCGATCAGGTCACGGCAAGCGAAGCGATTTTGCACGAGAATATCTTCGTCAAGCGCGCGGCGGAAGTGATCTTCGCCGAAGACGCGGACGGCACCAAGCTCGGCTTTGCCATCTTCTACCAAAACTTTTCGACCTTCATCGGCAAGCCGGGAATTTATCTTGAAGACCTGTTCGTGAAGCCGGAGGCGCGCGGGCGGGGAATTGGGAAAATGCTGTTGGCTTACTTAGCAAAGTTGACGAACGATTTGGGATTTGCACGCTTGGATTGGGCGGTTTTGGATTGGAACGAGCCCGCGCTTAAATTCTATAACAGCATTGGCGCGAAACCGCTGGAGGATTGGACAACGTATCGCTTGCAAGGTGAGGCATTGCTGAACATGGGAAGGGGCTACCCTCGGAATTGAGGGCAGCCGTCACACCTATTGAGTTAGCTGAGCCAAGGACTGGATCATCAGCGCGTAGAACGAAGGCTGTTGAAAACCCCCATCCACGAATTTTTGGATCGTCTCGTTGCCTAAGGCTTTCGCCGATTTTTCGACTTCACTCAAATCATCCGGTTTTTCGGCGCTTTGCACTTTCTTGATTTGCTCTTCGCTGAGCGAACCCAGAAGATTTACGGCACTATAGTTTGCCGCAAGAAGCGATGAGATCGCGCTGCTCGAACGAGTGAAGTAGCGTTGATTGCCGACGTCCACGCGCACGTAGTCCTCAGGATGACCGTCGTTCGGCAATTGATTGGTCACTCGAAATTGCCCCACGACCGCTTCCGCCAAAGCCCCGTGTGCTTTGCTCGGCATTAGAGTCAATAGGCGCTTCAAGAATTCCTGCTCAAAAACTGCCGTGCCGTCGCCAAGCCCCATGTAACGGGCGGCATTGCGGTCGAGCAGGGCGGGAATTTTGTGCGAATTGTTGGCGTCTGAACTGTCGAATAACTTGTAGGCCATATTCAATTGCGCCAATTGCCCGTCGGTCAGGCGGAAGGTCACGGGCCCTTGTAGCTCGTCGGTGACTATCTGAGTGACGGTTTCAAGGATCGACGCTTGCATCTCGGGCATGTTCACAAAGTTCTCGGTGTAATTGTCGAAGAGCGACGATCCCAACTCGCGCTGGAACAAGTATTGAGCCGCAAGCAGCTTATCCATCCAGATTCCGCGCACGTCGATCTCGTCGGCATAAGCATTGTCCGAACCCGGGTCTTTGCGCGATTGGAAGCTCTTGCCGCCCTCGGCGACAATCGCGTACTTCGCGTTCAATTGGATCTCTTTGGTGTCGAAGCAAGTGATCGCGCGTTTCGAGAGTTGGCGGATCGGCAATACCGCGACAATTTGCGTGGGCTTTGATTTTTCAACCACCGCGCACTGCAAATCGGGCGTTTTCAACACATCGAGATAAAATTTTCCGGCGACCAACGTTGCCTGCTTAAGATCCTTCAGGAAGTCGATGCTCTCCCACTCCGGCGCGTTGTCGCTGAGGTCAAAAGTATTCTTGATGCTCTCGTAGCGCTCGAACATCAGGCGCAAGTTAAACATGGTGTCGTCGATCGCGCCGATCTGCGAGCTGTCTTTCATCAGGCTGAACTTGCGCCGTCCATTACGAAAGTTGGCTTTCTTATAGCGCTCCTCGTAAGCACGCACGTAATGCTGCGCGATTTCGAGCATGTTGGTGCCTTCATCGAAACGGTTGCAGTTCGGATTGGCATCGACATGTTCGTCCGTGCAGTAACCATAAGGCTTCAGCTCAAGCGCTGGATTCTTGCGTAGGTCGGCAAGGCTGACCACTTTGCCGTCTTTTAATTCCACTTTTTCGGCATAGCCGTATTTGAGTGCAGCGATGTCGTATTTGCCCATCGTGTGCAATTCGTTGGTGGTCTTGTAGGCGTAATCCATGACTGAGCTGTATTTGAAGTCGCCTTTGACTCCCATTGTTTTGAGTTCGTCTTGTGAGTAGAAGTTGTCTTTGTCCTCGCTGCCCGCGAAATTGTGGCGCAATCCCAAGTTGTGCCCAAGTTCGTGCACTAAAGTGGGAACCCACACGTAAGGCACGAGCGCGGCGACGACTTTTTCTTTTTCGGCGGTGGCCAATTGATCCCAAGGCCTGAGGCCCATCTGGTCGATGACGTCCGAAGCACCTTGCGCGATCGCATTCGAGAAGTTGAACATGTCGGCGGGATAGCCGAGCGAGTCGTTGACGAATTTCACTTTCTCTTTTAGATCCTGCTGCGAAATATTGTGCTTGAGCGAATTGCGGGTGAAGTCTTTCAGCTCTTGCAGATTCGCGTGTCCCGATAAAATATCGCCGGGAATTTTACGCAGATTTTTAACGGCTGCGGCGCTACTGGATTTCGCGGGAAGGGCCTGCGCCTGCTGAAGCGCGGGTGTGAGCGAAAGTTTCGCCACCGGGCCGACTGCGGCTTTGTTGGCCTTGGCGGCCAATTTGTCCTGCACCATTTCGTCATAGCTATATTTGATGTATTTTTTGATGGTTCCTAAATACATCACGACTCGGGCATGCACGATCTCGCCGGTGCGCGGATTCACCGCATGCGGTCCAAAGCCGATGATGCTCACCGCCTCAGGGTCTTCGACCAAGACGATCGAGTTGTTGCGCACGTCACCGATCGATAAACCTTTGATCGGATCTTGAATCTCCACACGTAGGCTTGCGCCGGCTTTTTCGAGCGCATTGTTGACAGCGTCGAACGACTCGCGTGTGGCCTGTTTGATGGCGGCGTTCTCAGGCTTATCGAAGGCTTCGCTCATGTGGTAGACCACTTTGCGGTTTGGTGACCAGCGGTCGAACATGAAGGTGCGACTGTCTTGGTTGTCGTTGTTATCGACGTCGAGTTGGTCTTTCTTGGTGTTGAAAAAGCCGAAGTTATTTTCGTCGGCGCGGGTGTACTGAGCGGGCTTGTAGTTGGGATCGGTGATGCTGGAGAGTTTCGCGAATGAATGCTGGTATCTGACCGAGAAGGTGATGTCGCCCAACTCTTCAAGATCGGTGAAGTTTAAGCACGCCGCGGAGGCTTGGTAAGTTTTTTCCAGGACAATATTGACCGCGTCTTTTTCCATCGTGACATTAATAAACTCGGAGCCGACTTCCTTATAACACCTCTCGCCCGAGAAGAAGTTGTCGGCGACGACCGGCAAGCCGTTCACTTGTTGTAGGGCCAACTCTTCGGGCTTCAGTTTAAAGTAGCGCTTTTTATCCCATTTGATCTCGTTGTTTTCTTCTTCTTTGTGTGTGCATTTGCCAAAGTCATCCAGTGCGCATTTGTAGTCGATGTTTTCGATCGGTATCGAAAGCACGGCGCTTTGGTTGGTTGGATTATCGGCGAAGCGTCCGTCTTTATCCGGCGCGACCACTTTCAGGGCGTTTTCCGTGAACACAAAGCGCACCAACTGCGCATCGCCCATCGAGTGCGGCAGGCTGGCGCTGGAGTGGCGTGAACTTTCCATAGTTGATGGAACGTACAAATAGTCGGCGGCCGTGTCGATGATCGCCTTGTCTTCTTGTTTGACGCCGAGATCGACTTTCGGCAGGGCTTTGTACGGCCGCTCTTTGGTGCAGCCGGTGAATGCAAGAATGGCGAATAGGGCCAGTGCAAGAATGTGATAACTCATTTAGAAACTCCCCCTGTATAAATCAATAAATCGCGCGAATGTTGGCGTAGATCACGGATGTGTGTCCGTCGAATACGCGCACGTCGTAATCCGTCCCGTTAGCCTTCAGGGCATCACCGCCGTTGGAATGCCCGATGGTGAAACTCCAATCTTTGTTCTCTTGCCAGGTCAGCGATTGGCCGAGATCGAATTGTGTGCGCAGTGAGTCCTGGTAAGTTTTGGCGTAGGAGTATTCGCCGTCGATGAGGATCGTCAGCTTGCGAATAATTTCTTTTTCCACGCCGAAGTAAGTGCCCGTGCGGTAGCTGATGTTGGCCCCGCCAAGTGCGTTTCGATCCCAAGTGTGCTGGCTTTTATTGAGGCTCAAACCCGCGATCGTCGCGATCGGTGAGCCGAAGATTGTCCAATTGGTGACCGTGGTGGCTTCAAGAAACAGCCCGCCGTTGTAACTATTGAGGCGGCGGTCCTCTTCATTAGTGGGCGCCATGGCGCCTGCGGCAGGAATCAGGACGGTGTCGTCGCTCAGACTAACCGGCAAGTGGGTTAGCGCGAGTCTTGTGTTGGAGAGGGTCGCCTTCGGCTGAGGGGTGACATCCTGAATCAGCGAAGTGCTGGCGGACGCGCGAAAATTTTCACCAAGCTTGTAGCCAGGCGCAAATGTGAGCCTTCCGTTGGCCGCCCGCTCCCTGGAATCCGCCTGATACAAATTGCTGACCGCCTGGGCCTGCACCACAATCTGCAGGCGTTTAGGTCTTTGCAATTGTGCGGTCAATTCGTTGGTCGCCCCCGCGGCCATCGAACCATTCAGCAGAATCCCCAGGGCGAGAAGAGTCTTTCCCGCCATCTTTCCCCCATCACGGTGCCTAAGCGACACCGATGGGTGGAGTATTACAATCTTGATGCCACTGTTTTCGGAGCCAAATAACCACTTAGGTTAATTTATGGGGTCTATTAAAATTGTTGGATTCTTAATAGGACGAGCGTGCAGGCCTCTTCGACTTCAATGCCCTGTTGGGCGAGCTTGTCTTGGAGTTTTGGATTCTCTGAGCCGGGATTGAAGATCACTCGGTCAGGCTTAAGTTTAAGGATATCCTGCTCAAGCTTCGTGGAGATGTCGGGTCCGACATACATGGTCAGCGTGTCTATATGTTCTTTGATGTCGGTGAGTTTGGCGTAGGCTTGCGTGCCTTCAATCTTATCGAACTTCGGCGTTACTGGAATGGGAGTGTGACCATACTCTTTTAGCATCTTGAAGGCCTTGTAGGAGTAACGTTCGGGATTGCGTGAAGCTCCGAGGATGGCGACTTTCATTTTATAAGCCTTTCGGTTGCAGCATGCTGACGGCGACGCCCGCGAAGATCAGGACGAAGGCGGCAATGTCGTAATAAGTTGGCCGCTCTTTAAGGTACCAGACGGTGAAGCCGGCGAAGACCGTGAAGGTAATGGCTTCTTGCATGATCTTCAGCTGCGGGGCGGTGAACTGGCCATGGCCCCAGCGGTTGGCAGGTACTTGCAGACAATATTCGAAGAAGGCAATTCCCCACGAGGCGAGGATCACAAGGACCAGCGGCTGCGTTTTAAATTTAAGGTGGCCGTACCAGGCGATGGTCATGAAGATGTTGCTGAGGATGAGGAGGATGACTGTAATCATGGTTTGATATTTCCACGGCTGGGTGGAAATGGCAAATCTTGGCTGGGTGGGTCTGTCGAATCCACCTTCGGCGCCGAAGGCGGATTGATAGAAACGATGACTCGAGTGTTTTAAGCCAGCGAGCTGGTTGGCGTCCCCAGCCACGACTGACGCAAAAGCGATCCGCGTTTCGGATAAATGAAGCCGAAATATAATTAATCTAAAATTATTTATTGGTATTGATTTATCGCACGTAGGTTTATATTTTTCATTTTTGTTTCTAAGAAGGGAAAAAAATGAAATTGAATCACTTGGACGATCAGTCTTTGCTTGTTGAAACTCGCGTATGGGCACAGCGAGAGCGAACCGCCTTAGCTCATCTTCTTTATCATCTTCGCGAGGTCGAGCGCCGTCGCCTGTATTCGGCTCTTAAGTATCAGTCACTCCTGGAATATGTGATGAAGGATCTTATTTATTCCGAACCCGACGCTATTCGCCGCATATCCGCAATGAGATTGTTACGGGACGTTCCGCAAATCGAAGAGAAAGTCGCTTCCGGTGAATTGTCATTAACCAATATGGTGTTGGCGCAGACAATGTTTTCCAAAGAGAGAAAGGCCGGAAGAGAGTTCAGTGCGGAGCAAAAAGCCGAAGTCCTTGAGCGTTTGGAAAATCGAACGACACGGGAAGCGCAGGCAATTGTTTGTGAGATCTCTCCGGAAATGAAAAAGAAAGATAACCTGGATTTCGACTCCATCGCCGACGAAGCTTTGCGCGCGAAGCTATTGCGTTTGAAGGGGTTGCTTGCCCATAGCGATCCGTATATTTCGCTGCCTGATTTGTTACATAAAATTTGTGACGAGGCGATCGAGAGGCGATTACCTTCGGCGCCGAAGGTAAAACGGGCGAATCCGTCCGGCCAGGCTGAGATTCGGCGGCAAGTCTGGCGGAGAGATCAACATAAGTGCACGAACTGCGGCTCGACTCATGCTTTGCAGATTGATCATATCCTCCCGCAAGCGAAGGGAGGTCCTTCGACGCTTGAGAATATGCGGCTCCTTTGCCGGTCATGCAATCAGCGTGCGGCAATCAATGAATTTGGTGAGAATAAAATGAAAAGCTATCTGCGCGAGCCCTGCGTGAAATACGGACTTCAGTAGTCAATCGCGGTTGCCGCACCGCTTTTGCGCCTTGCAAAAGGCAGAGCCGCGTTCATGGGATTGAGCTTGGCGTACACCTTGGCTGCCTGCACGAGTTGGCGGAAGATGCGGCGCTGTTCCAGCTGCAAAGGCAGAAATTCGGGATGCCACTGCACGCCAAGCATAAACGGCAGCGATTGATGTTCGATTGCCTGCACGACACCGTTGGATTCGCGCGCCGAGATCTTTAGGCCTCGGCCGAGATCTCGCACGGATTGGTCATGCAATGAATTCACCTTCGTGCGAGTGCGATTTAAGATCCGCGCGAGCGAGGTGCCGCTCTCGACCTGGATCAGCTTACGAGGCCGGATGGTGCGAAGCTTCGGGCTTTCAACATAAAAGCTTTTGATATCCTGATATAAAGAGCCGCCATAAAAAACATTGATCAGCTGTCCCCCGCGACAGATTCCGAGTACGGGCATTTTGCGCGCGGCCGCCTCGCGTAGCAAGCTGAACTCCAAGTCGTCACGGCCCAAGTCGTTACGATGATGTGTCGGTGGAATCGCCAAAATTTTGCGCGCTAGCCAAATAAAGATAGAGACTAAAAAGCGTAAGTTAATTCTCTCGACGTTCTTAGACTCGGCCTGGATGGTTTTAAGCAATTCCTGTTTGTAGCGTGAGGGGTGAATGTCGGCGCCGCCGCCAAGAACCAACCCCTGAATGTCACCGATACTTGCGGGATAGCATGGTGTCACACGCAACGCTCGCCCGCCCTCGCGCCACAAAATAAAACGCATGCATAGCCACGACACCCAGCCGCCGGCATCGGGCCCGGTCACTGCGATGACGGGCCGATCAAACATGCAGCCACTCCCGCGTTTTCTTCGCCCATTTGGAATGGACGAACAAAATATTGTCCTCGCGCGTATCAAAAAAGTCGTCGGTCATTCTAAACAAGCGCGAAGGGTCGGCGGCCAGGCGTTCGATCATCACCCATTTATTCCACTCATTGGCGATCTGCCACGACGGATCGTCGACCATACTGTTGGGCAAACGGTAATGAAAGGTCGGCCGTGGCTTAATAAGATCGGTCTCGACCGGATAAGAAAATACCAGCGCCTTGTCGATATCGGCGAACAGCGGAAGCAAATCCAGCGGGCGGTTGCGCGTCGGATTGTGCGTAAGATAGTCGGTCATGAGCTCGTGCAGTGTCGGATCGTAAGACGGTTCAAGAACAAGTTGAATATACTCTTCCGGAAAATTATTGATGAACGGTGCGACCTTGCGCGAGACCGGAATTTCACTTTCCTCATACAGCCAATCGAACAACAAAAAGAAACCGCGCAGATAGCCAAGCAAGGTCTCCGCAGACGTGTCGGGAACTTCGGGGTTGAATTGCATCCCGAAGGCGTTGAGCACCGCGGCCTTAGTTCCCTGCGCGGAATGTTTTTGCAACTCGGCGCGGATTTTCTCGACTGGTTCGAGGTCGTCGATGACAAGCGGCGGGGTCGCGATCTCAAACGGGATCAAAGTTCCCGCCAGCATCCCCAGCATCGAATTGATATTTTGACTGATCGGGTCTTGCGGCTTGATTCCCATCATCCCGAGGTATTTCTCGTAAGTTTTTTCTTTAAGGAAAGCGCTGTCGGCCTCGAGCTCAAATCTGCCGAGCGGCGTTTTGACTTCCAGCACATACTCGGACCGCACGGAGACTTCGCCGCCAAAGAGTCTAATCAGGATTTTTGCGCATTCGCCCAGATCCAAGCCGCCGAATTCAAGTTCGAATCCGACGCGGCGTTTTTCCCCTTTTTCATTCAATAATCTCGGCGGAAGTTGAAAATTCATGGGGCTCCCTATACAGAAGCCAATTTGTGCAATCTTCGTGCTATATCAGCTCACGGGAAGTTCGGGCGGGGCAGGCTTTGGGCGGGGCTTAAACTCAGCTGTCTGTTCATGCAGCGAAAGGTCCGGCGTTTCGGCGTAAACTTTGTTTAAATCAACGACCCGGTGATCGTCGCGGCGGGAGATGTCGCTCATTCGGATCTCATTGGGGTGGCTAAGCCCCGCGGCGCCAAGCAAATCGCGGAAGGCTTCCATCGTCTTAGCGTGGTATTGCATCACGCGCACACTTTTATCTTTTACGTCCAAGCCCTTGTACAAACGCGGGCGGTTGGTCGTGATGCCGGTCGGGCAGTTGTTGGTGTTGCAGCGGAGCGATTGGATGCACCCGAGCGCCAACATCATTCCGCGCGCGGAAGATGTGTAGTCGGCACCGATCGAGATTTTTTCGTAGATATTAAAAGCGCTCAGCACTTTCCCGCTGGCGTTGATTTTGATGTGCTCGCGCAAGCCGTGCTCTTGCAAAGTGGTGTGCACAAAATAAAGCGCTTCGTTGAGCGGACTGCCGACGAAGTTGATAAACTCAAACGGCGCGGCCCCGGTCCCGCCTTCGCCGCCGTCAACGGTGATAAAGTCTGGATAAATCTTGCTCTCAAGCATCGCTTCGCAAATTTTAATGAACTCGTCGCGCCGGCCTAAACAAAATTTAAAACCGACCGGCTTGCCGCCACTCAGATCGCGCAGGCGCTGGATAAAATAACAGAGCTCAAGCGGGCTGCGAAAGGCGGTGTGATGAGGAGGGGAGATCACGGTTTTGCCGACCGGCACATGGCGGATGTCGGCGATCTCTTGGTCGACCTTCACACCGGGCAAGATCCCGCCGTGCCCCGGCTTGGCGCCCTGGGAAATTTTAATCTCGACCATTTTGACCTGCTTGTGTGCGGCGACTTCGCGGAATAATTTCTCCGAAAAATATCCGTCGTGGTCGCGGCAACCGAAGTAGGCGGTGCCGAGTTGCAAAACAATATCGGCGCCGCCCTGCAAATGATAAGGGCTCAATCCGCCCTCGCCGGTATTCATCACGCAGCCGGCAAGAGAGGCCCCTTTACTTAGGGCCAAGACGGCCGCGCGGCTCACTGATCCGTAGCTCATTCCGGAAATATTGAATAGCGAGGTCGAATAAGGTTGCGTGCATTGGGCATTGCCGATGGTGACGCGGAAATCCGAATTTTCAATGTCCACCGGAAACGAAGAATGATTCAGCCATTGGTAATCGCGCGCATAAAAATCCAGTTGTGAGCCGAACGGCACGGTTTCCAGCACACCCTTCGAGCGCTGATAAACCACGGAGCGGTAAACGCGTGAGATTGGATCGGAGCCGGTGTCGTTCTCGATAAAATATTGCTGGATCTCGGGCCGGATCATTTCCAGCAAATAGCGCAAATGGCCGAGCACCGGGAAATTGCGCAAAACCGTATGCTGCCGTTGCGCGACGTCGAATAAGCCGGTGAGCAAAAGAACCGAAATGAGAAACACCCAAAACCATGACGCCCAGGCGTAATTGGCGGCGATTAGAGAGAGGAGCCATAACGGAGTAATGAGGAGAAAGAACTCGCGCCGCATGGAGAACTTATAGGAACAATTGCGTTCACTGTCATCGCCTCATTTTGAGACGGCGACATTTTGCGCTGACACCCCACCAGACAGTGGCCAACTTGCCCCATCTACGTTCACCAATGGGGAGGCATGAATATTGGAATTACCTTAAGCAACTGATTACGGGGGATGTATGAAACTCGCACTGGCCACACTTTTGTTACTTTCGCTGAACCAAACGGTTTCCGCCGAAACGATCGGCAAATCGGGTTTCATGTTTGGTCCACCGGAAAACGATGAAGTTGCGGCACCGGCGCCGGCACCGTCGTTGCCGATGGTACGGGAGGCTAACGCCGCCGTGAGAACGGCCCCCGCTCCAACCACCAACGTTCAGCCCGCGCAAGTCACGATGAGCGGGGATACGCGCTGCCCGGATCCGCAAGCCAGCCCCGATGCCAAAAATACTCCGGTCGAAGTTATTGTCGATCAACAAGCGCAAACAATCACCATTCACACTCCCGACCGTGCCACGGATTTGGTCGATAAGGTATCAACCGGCGGCGGCCTAAAAATTCCGAACGGTTCAATTCAAAAATCGCCGTACTGCGCCCGCACCCCTAGAATCGAAAAAATCATTTCGGCGGTAAAAGAAGACAGTTTCAAAAACACCAATTGCACGGCCGATGAGAAGCGCGCGAAGTCGACGGTCTTCCCGATGTATTACACGCGCACGTTCACCGATAAAAACGGCCGCCCGGTTCCCATGCCCAAGGCGATCCGCATTGACGGCGGCATTTTCTTCCACGAAGTTCCGCCCTCATATAAAGGCTTACTCGGCCATAACGTTTCCGGCGAGTGTGTGCGTTTGACGCCGTCGACTGCGGCTTTCTTGCAAAAGCAAATCAATAAATACGGCGCGATTAAAGTCAAAATCTCCGAGCCGCCGCAGATCGACCCAGATATGCCGCAATACTGCGATGCCCAAATGGTTGCGCAAGCCAAAATGGATAAAATCAACGGCAGCACCAGCCCGAGCGCACAAGCGACGGGTAGTGAAGATGTGGTCGGCGGAGTCGAATCGTTTCAGACGATCATGGGCAAAATCTTAGATCCCTTCGGCATCTTCCGCGGCCAAGCGCAACAACAACCCCGTCCCTCGCAAGCGGTCGGACGCAGATCTTAATAAAATGCATAGGGAATTTCTTCAAAATAAAGGCCTGACTTGAGATACGCCGCGCGACGCGATTACCGTCGCGGCTGATGCATGTAAAGGCAAGGCTTTCGGATCAATTCGTTGAACTCGCGGTTGAGTGTGAACAAGAAATTCTCACTGTAGGTGAATTGGTCGAAGCCCTCGGCGTTCGCGGTCACGCTTTTCTTGCGCTGCTTTTTTCGGTTCCGTTTGTTGTGCCCGTCCCCATCCCCGGATTAAGCGTTCCGTTTGGGGTGGTTTTGGCGATCGCCGGTTTTGGCGTGAGCTTCGGCTTTGGATTATGGCTGCCGCGATGGCTTATGCGACGGAGCTTGCCGGGCTTTTTTCTCAGCAAAATTTTTCGCAAAAGCGCCGGTCTGTTGCGCAAGACGGAAAAGATCGTGAAGCCGCGTTTATTCGTACTTAGCGATTCGCCGGTGGCCCGTGTGATCGCGGGGATTTTGATCGCCATCAGCGGATTGATATTAGCTTTACCTTTACCACCGGGGACTAATTTTCCTCCCGCGGCGGTGGGCGTTTTGCTTTCGATTGGTATTTTAGAACGTGATGGAGCGCTTCTTCTGGCCGGATTAGGCGTCTTCATTCTGAATATTACGGTCTTCGCGGGATTATTCTATTTCGCGGGACCTTGGCTTATGCAATGGTTGTGAAGTAGTCTTTCAGGAATTCCGGGGGGAATTGTATGAGGGGGAAATGGATCGCGGCGGCGGCTCTTGCTGTCGCTTTAATCGTGGGGTTGATGGTCAGTAAACGCATGGGGATGAGCGAGACGACCCAAAGTCCGTCGGTCGTGGAAACTGCAAAGCAAACACTACAGCCGAATGAAGAAAAGCGTGAACCCGCCACGGTCATCACCAATGGCGCGCCCAAGCCGGGTCTTCCACAGCCCGCCGATCCGGCGTTTCAGCAATGGCTCGCGGATGAGGCCAAAGCCGTCGATCTGCCGCATGTGGATGCCCAAGCGAAGCAAGAACAGATTCAGCAAATCGTCAGCAAGCTGACGCCCGCTCAGTCACGCCAGCTTCTGCAAACCGCCAGCAATCCGATAGCGCCTCCCGGCGAAAAGATTCTCTCGACATATTTATTGGTTCAGGGCGGTTTCAATAGCCGCGAAGAGCTCAAGGCATTCATCGCGGCGCCGCTCAAGGAGCAGGGCGCGCACGAGCCGCACAGCGAGAGCGAGATCAACGGTGTGCGCGAGAAATCCCTGCGTATCATGGCGATCGATGGACTCTTCAGTCAGGCAAAAAACGACCCGCAAGCCAAGGCGGCATTAGCTGCGGCGATCGCTTCCAGCGACGATCCTTATATCAAAGCCTACGCACAGCGAAAGTTAGACGAACTTTCTCGTCAGTAGCGATGCAATTACAGAAGCTTTAAGTATTTTCCTCTAGCGCATTACAAAACGGCGTGATGCGATTGAGACCAATTCAAGGGGGGGATATGAGATTCAGTGGGTGGATCAGCGCTCTAGTATTATTGTTCGCCGGTCTCGGCGCCAACGCACAAACAGGCAACAATTGCATCAGCCAAGCGGAGATGACCGAAATTTCGGCCACCTTCAAACAGTTCGCCAATCTGGCTAAAGGCGATTACTGCCTCGACGATTCGCCGACTTCGCGTCTGCTCTCGGGCATCATGTTCATGCGCAAGACGGCCTTTATGCCTTCCATGCCGCGCAGCCAAGACGAATTGTTCTCAGGCAAATTCGCACAAAACTGGTGGCAATATTTTATCGGCCGCATCGACAACTTCAACGTGCAGTCGTCTTGCCCGAAAGGCGTTGTCGCCTACGTTTATTTCTTTGGTAATGACATGTACGTGTGTCCCGCGGCTTTGACCGCGAATTTCACTTCGCTGGATTTGGCGAGCGTGTTTATGCATGAAGCCCGGCATATCGACGGCTTTCCGCACGTGACCTGCTCGCGCGGACCGCGTGCCGGCCTTCAGGGTGCGTGCGACTCGAAAATCGGCGACGGCGGCTCTTATGCCGTGACGGTCGAAACTTACGCTCAGCTGGCGAAATATGCGACCGACATTCACCCCGCGCTCAAGGCTTACGCCCGCGCGAGTTCGGTGATTTACGCCGACGAAGCTTTTGAGACCCCCGTACGTATCGACCGCGCATCGCAATTGCTGTTGATGACGTCCAGTCGCGATTTCTTAACCGTCGATCCTGCAACGGCTCAGACCACGCCGCTTGGGCAATCGCCGGCGCTTGGGCATATCGTGATGAGATCCCAGCACATGATTCTCTTTCCCGATGACAAGGCCATGAAGGCGAAATTCTTGTTCGTGAAGAACGAAGGAGAGATCCAGCAAGAAGCCGGCGACACCGCAATCGAGTACAACTCGCAAGTTCCCGCGGATCGCGCGAATTGGGCTGATGTTCATATCGGCGCGCAGTGGTCGGCGAAGATCTTCAAAAACAAATTGGTTTTCTCTTGTGATCCGCGCGCGGCGACGGTGAGCGAAGTTTCAACCAACGGTGAAGTGCCGGTGAGCGCTCTTTATCCGAACGGTTACGACCGTGCGGCGACATCCGCGAATTTGGTTATGGAGTCGGGACGAATCATGGAGTTCGGTTGCCAAGGCACCAGCGCCTTCTTGCGCGCCTCCAACGTGACCTTCGATCAGTCATATAAGCGCATTTATAAAGTCGACGGCAATGTTCTCGGCCTCTCGCAAGACGGAAAACTCTTCCGCATCAGCGGCTCGACTTCGACGCAAATTCAAACCAGCGTCGACGGCCGTATTTTCGAGATCGCGCCACGCCAGTCTTACTATTTCTTCGATTGAAATTCTGCCCGGGTGATGAGCCCGGGCTTTTTTTTGCCTTAAGTGCGTCTTGTTTGCTACCATTTGAGTCATGAAGTGGTTTGCGCAAATTGGATTGGTCTCCCGTGGAGTGGTTTACCTGCTCATGGGCGTACTGGCCTTAATGGTTGTTCTGCATCGGCCGGAGGGACGCAACACCGATCCCAAGGGCGCCTTGAGGGAATTGCTTTCACAGCCGCTCGGTTACATTTTTGTTATTATCTTAGCCGTTGGCCTATGCTGTTACGCCATTTGGCGAATCTTCGAGGCCATCGACAATAGTGAGCATTTCGCGCGCGATTGGAAAGGCTACGGTTTGCGCATCGGCGGCTTTTCGAGCGCGCTGGTTCATTTGGCGCTTGGCTATTACGCCTTCAATTTGGTTTTTCTATTTTCCAAGGACCATGTGAATTTCAGTGAGCGCAAATTGGCGCGCTGGATTTTGGGGTTTCACAACGGCGATGTCGCTTTGGCGGCGGTGGGCGCGGGCATATTGGCATTTGGGGCCGGGCAAATCGTGATCGCCGTGCGCGAATATTTTTTGGATATCGTCGATATCCCGGGGCCACGAAAAAAATTTTTGCTGCCGATTTGTAAGTTCGGCTTGGGCGCGCGCGGATTTGTTTTTATGGTGGTCGGCGTATTTTTTATGGAAGCCGCTTATTTTCACGATTCGCACGAAGCCGGCGGCCTAAAGCAGGCCTGGGCGGCTTTGGCGAAGCAATCCTTCGGCTGGGCATGGGTGACGGTCGTGGCGATGGGCTTGATCGCTTATGCCTTTTACTGCGCGGTCGAAGCGCGCTACCGCCGGCGCGTTTAGTAGTCGTAACGGGCCGGTGCGCGTGAAGCTTCGACTTTTTCCAGGTCGCGGTTGGCTTGCTCGGCGAGAGAGCCCAAGCGCGCCATTTCCGGCGTGAGTTTTTGGTCCTGAGTCACCGCAAACAGGGCAATGACGCCGACTTGCTTAAGCAGCGCCGTAAGCAGTTTGTCGTTGGCGGCGATCTTTCTTTTTTCAAATTCATTTTGCGGTTTCAAGATGGAGAGCTTGGCCTGTGCGGCTGTCAATTTCGGGATCAAGTTGTTGCGAATGCCGTCGCTCAGGTCCTTGTCCGAAATGCGCTTAGCGGTGTGATCGCGCCCGAGGTCCGCGTATTCGTTGAGGGCGGCTTTCATTTCTTTCTCAACCATTTCAAACGGCGTTTGAATTTGCCCAGTGAATTCGCCGGTTTTTTGCGGCGCCGGATTGATGTACGTGTAAGCGACGAAGGCCAGCATGCAAACGGCAAGGACGCCTACGCACCAGTTCACCAGATCGGGCCCTTTTTGTTTTTTTGCTTTACGCCGTTTTGGTTTTACTTTTTTGGCGATCGAGGGCGCGAGCGTTTTGAAAATCTGATTGGCCACAGTGAGAGTCGCGCCGGGCTTGAGGGTATACATTTTTTTTGGATTCAGTTTCACGCCGTCAAGCCATGTGCCGTTGGCCGATTCCAAATCATGAAGGCCGGGGCCGTGCGCGGTCTTCACGATACGGCAGTGCTGGCCTGACATTTTTATGTCATTCGGAAAACAGATGTCGCCCGCATTGCGGCCGATGACGACTTCCTCACCGACGGGATAACGTTGTCCCGTTTCTTGGTGGACTAAATAGAGGTAAACCTTGGGCTTTGCACTCATCCGAAGGCTATTTCGGCATAAATCACGAAGCAGTTGCTGGCCCTAGGTCCATTAATGCTCAAGTCCGGTCGGGGAACACCCGATCTCCTAGACTATGAGCGGTCGCGGATGGTGGATCTTACTCAGTTTACTGATCGGCGCCAATGTCGCACGGGCGCAATCGTCTTGTCTTCCCATGTACACCGCCGCGCAAGACCTGGTCGCGGTAGATCCGAACGTTTCGGGCGTGCAATTCAAAAGCGCTTTATTTTCCGAACGCGCCGATGGTTTGTTTCCCACGAAAGTGCAAGTTGAAGGGCAAATGACGGACGAAAAAGATCCGCACTTCGCGTTAAAAGTTCGCTTTGATCCGGCGTTCGGCGGAGTCAGTATTCCTTATAATCTTTATGCCGTCATGATCGTGAAAGACGGCGACCCGATTCTTTGGATGGACTTCACCAAAGGCTGCAAAGGCACCGGTATCAGTTTTTTCCCCGGTGCGATAATCGATGCGGGCCGGGTGAAACTTCCCGCCGGCGGGGCCTCCAAATTACAGATCATGGTTTGGGGACGAATGTAGTCTTCCGTGTTCACCTTCGGCGCCGAAGGTGAAATACTGATCGTATTCATGCGTAAAATCGGTTTGCCCTTTTGCACTTTCATTTGCGGGGTCATATTCACTTTCACCATTCCTGCACGCAGCGAAGATTCGCCTGCGGAAAAGACCGTTACCGGTCCGGTCGAAGCCACCTTTAAAAACGTCGAGCGTCCATGGCTCGTGTCCGGTGTTTTGGAATTTCCTTTTTATTGGTTTTATCTCGGTGCGCCCTCAGTAAAGGGTGAAGCCTATTTGCCCAATTTTCTACCGCGACTTGGTTTGCGTGTCGCCCATAAAGATATGGGCGCCATGTTCACGGTCGGCCTTCCCGTTCTGGGGAAGAGTGAAGAAAATAGGCGGGGGAAATCGAAGCAGGCGGGCATCAGCCTGAACACTTACTGGCGGCAAAACGCTTTCGATCTTTACTATCAACACTTCAAGGGTTTTTACGTCAGCGATCCATTTACCGAACTCAATCCCAACAAGCCTTCGCGATATCCGCAATTGCCCGATACCGCGGTAACGAACATCGGCTTGAATTGGTATTACGCCGCGAATCCCACACGCTACAGCTTAAAAGCGGCGTTTGATCAGAATGAATTTCAGTTGAAGAGCGGCGGCAGCTGGATTTTCAATCCCTTCTTGAATCACTTGGAAATGTTCGCCGGGGCGACGTTTATCAAAGGCTCCGAGTCGGACTTCACATTCCCCAATATCGCGTCGGGGCGCTTCGACACGACGGGATTGGCGATGGGGTACGGCTATACATATATAAGGAACAGTTTTTTCGCCACGGCCCAAGGTGCTTTGGGGCCGGGGGTTCAATTTCAGCGCATTAAGCGGTCAGACGGAAATGATTCGCAGGTCACGACCCTTGCCGCAAAATTCAATTTTAATTCGGCGGCCGGATGGAACTATCTCGAGTATGTCGGCGGCGCAAAAATTCTTATCGATTCACTTTCCTCCAAAGTGGTCGACACCCAAGTGACATCGAGCATGATCTCGATCCAAATATTTTTCGGCCAGCGCTTTTAGTCGGGGCAGGATAGAACATACAACGCCATTTTAGCCCCGGATCTTGAGCTCAGGTTTATGCCATTTCCAGTGAGCCTGGAATGCTTTCTGCTTGGTAGCCGGTAGAGGCTGAGTGATGGAAATAAAAGAGATTCGAACGATTCGCGGTCCCAACGTATTTCACCATAAACCCGTGCTTATTATGACGCTTGCGCTTCAGGATCTGACGGAGGTCGCGAGCACCGATCTGCCGGGGTTCAGCGAACGCTTAGTTGCGCATCTCCCGGGCTTAAAAGCTCATGGCTGTTCGCTACCTAAAGCCGGCGGTTTTGTTGAGCGCTTACGGACGGGCACTTATTTCGCCCACATCGTCGAACACATCGCTTTGGAATTCAGCACTATGGCCGGCATCGAGGTGAATTACGGTAAGTCCGTTTTTGCCGGGGAAATCGGTCTTTATAACGTAGCCGTGCGCTATCAAAACGAAGAGGGCATGAAATTTCTTTTGCAAACCGCGGTTGAATTTGCACAGGCCTTGGTGAAGGAAGAGGTGGATTATCCCATGGCGAAAAAAATCGCCGAAGCCAAACGCATCATAGCCGAAACCCAGTTGGGCCCAAGCACGCAAGCGATCGTCGATGCGGCGGATAGGCGCGGTATTCCATGGATGCGGCTCAACGATTTAAATTTGATTCAATTCGGCTATGGCAAGCACCGTCAGTTGATTCAGGCAACGACCACCGGCCGCACCAGCGATATCGCCGTCGATATCGCGCAGGACAAAAATCTGACCAAGAGAATGCTCTCGGCCGCAAACATTCGCGTTCCGTGCGGCATGTTGGCGAATGATGAGGGCGAAGCCTTGCGTGTTTTTGCGGAACTGGGAGGCGGCCCTGTCGTGCTGAAACCCGTGGATGGCCATCACGGACATGGCGTCTGCCTGAATTTGAAGTCGGCATCCGAGGTGGCGGCGGCTTATCAAATTGCCGCGAAACATTCGTCCCAAGTCATCGTGGAAGAGTACTTGAACGGTAAGGACTTCCGCATACTGGTCGTCGGCGGCAAAATGGTGGCTGCGGCCGAGCGAGTGCCCGCGCATGTCGTTGCTGACGGGATGCACACCATTGAAGAGCTGGTGGATATCGAAAATAGAAATCCTTTACGCGGCGAAGGCCATGAAAAACCGATGACCAAAATTTTTATGGATGAAACCGCGTTGAATTACCTTTCGCGTGCGGGGATGAAGCTGAGCGACGTTCCTAAATTCGGCGAAACGGTTTTTTTAAACGAGACGGCCAAGCGCTCCACCGGGGGTACCGCAGTCGATGTGACCGATCTTGTGCATCCTGAAGTGCGTTTGCTCAGCGAGCGCGCCGCGCGCCTTATCGGCCTCGACATTTGCGGCGTTGATATTATCGCGCAAGACATCGCTGAGCCGGTCGGCTGCGGCTTGGGCGTCATCGAATTGAATGCCGGGCCAGGTATACGCATGCACACTCATCCTTCGCGCGGCAAGTCCCGCGATGTAGGAGGTGCGATCATGAATATGATGTATCCCGAAAATGGGAACGGCCGCATCCCCGTCATCTCGATCACAGGTACGAACGGAAAAACGACGGTCGCGCGTCTGATTTCTTTTGCTTTGCGGACTGCCGGTTGGAAGGTGGGCATGACCACGACCGATGGGATCTATATCGGCGGAATCAAGGTCGCTTCGGGCGACACGACGGGACCGATTTCGGCGCGCGCGGTATTGGCCGATCCCAAAGTCGAAATTGCCGTGCTTGAAACGGCGCGTGGCGGGATTGTGAAACGCGGCCTTGGATTCGATTGGTGTGATGTCGGCGTCATCACCAATATCCATGGCGATCATATTGGGCAAGACGGCATCGAAACCATCGACGATATTCTGCACATTAAATCGTTGGTGAGCGAACGCGTGCGCGACGGCGGGTCGGTCGTGTTGAATGCAGATGACGAAAACTTGGTGAAGCTTGCCGCCAAGCTTGAGACAAACGGCTGGCCGCGCCAGCTCATTTATTTCTCATTGGATGCCGCCAATCCGGTGATTCGAAAACATTTGAAGAGGGGCGGCCTTGCCTATTGCATTGAGTCCGAATGGATCGTCGAAGCGCGCTACAGCGGCTCTAGACGCCTCATTCACACATCCGAAATTCCGCTCACTTTATTTGGAACCGCGCAGTTCCAAGTGGCAAATGTGCTTGCGGCGCTCTCAGCCTGCGTGGCGCAAGGAATGTCTTACGCAAATTCATTACTGGCGTTGCGCAGATTCCGCTCGAATGAACACAACCTTGGCCGTGCGAACCTTTATAAAATGGGACGGGGTTATGTGATGCTTGATTACGGCCATAATCCTGATGCTTTCAAAGCGGTTTGTGCGATGACCGCGCAATGGCATAAAAGACGGTTGACCGCCGTGATCGGCGTGCCGGGCGACCGCAGTAACGGTGTTATCATCGAGGCCGCTAAAGCCGCAGGCCGAGGCTTTCACCGCATCTTCTTGCGTGACGATTTAGATCTGCGCGGCCGTTTGCCCGGCGAGGCGCCGCAAATTTTCCGCACTGTGGTCAAGCGCGAATCTCCGAACGTCGATTGCACGATTATTTTGGATGAGCGGGAGGCCATGCATCGCGCGCTGAGCGAGATCGAAGACGGTGAAATCGTGGTTATGTTTTACGATGAAATGCAACCTGCGATCGGGATGCTTGAAGAGCTTGGTGCGGTTCCTTTTGATACTTTTGAACGCGCGCCGTTTGAAACGCTCCGGAAAGTGGCGCGTGCTTAAGAATGAGCAGAAAAAAGATTCACTCCCAGGGGCGCAACGCGGGACCGTTGATTATTGTCGGCGGACGCGAAGACAAAGAAAACGAAATGTTGATTTTGAAGGAAGTCGTCTCGCGCATTCCCAAGGAAGGGAAATTGGTGGTCGCGACCGTGGCGAGTTCCATCGGGTACGAGCTTTGGGAAATCTATCGCAAAGTCTTT
>CAZVOP010000027.1:0-43471 GCA_964628445.1 uncultured Pseudobdellovibrionaceae bacterium
ACGCTCACCAAATAAGAGGAAAACCAGACCAACACCGCGGCCCATGGAACTAGAAAATTTGCCGAGGGCAAACGTCTGTCGCGCCAAAATTTAAAGCCAATGACTCCGCTAAGAAAGGACATCAAGGCGAGAAATAGAATGCCGTTCATCACACTTAACACGAGCGGCGATATGGGCCAGTAGGGCAAGCGAACTTCGAAGAAGCGCATTTCCCGAGGATAAGCCATCATGTTGGCATAGCCGGCGATCCACACCACATAAAGCATTCCAGAAATGATTTTCTTCTGGAGCGGAGCCAACGTGTAGTCGTCAAAGATCGAGTAAATAATCATGCAACCGTAAACCTGGCGGATGCGATGCCAACCGGCCGCGAAGAAAATAACTCCCACTGCCGTGGTCCAACCCAAAGAACTGTATGCGGCGGGTAAAAAAGCGAGCGCTGCGAAGGCGGCAAACAGCAGGATCGGCGCAAAGATTAAGCGTAGGGAGTGCCGCCAAATCCAAAGGCCGCCGCGGGAATAAGCAAGCTTGTAGCTTGCCATCAAATGGGGAAATTCGATGACCAATTGGATGAGGGGAGCGGCCAATAAAAAATAAGCATAGTGAACATCGACGAAAAGCAAGGCGCAGAAAACCGCAAGGCTTAATCCCCCCAGCAGCCAAAAGTCGATAAACCTTGTGGTCAGGCTGCGGCGACGCGCGGTCGCTTTACAAGCGGCTCCCGCATCATCTCTAATGGTACCGGTGAAATCCAAATTCGTGCTCACCGCATTTGTCGTCGGCATCGTGCTGTTAATATATGGAGTCTCGCGTGCGAACGAAAGACCAAATTCGTTTTTAAGCCCTCAAACCACGCAGTGGGCCTCGTTTCATGAAAAATTCTTGGTCAGCGGACTTGGATCGCATTTCACACGCTCGGTGCTCGACGTGCGCAAAGACCCGGCGCATCTGGCGGTGGTGTTTCCCGGCTATCCGGCCAAAATGAGTGCGGACCGCAATTTATGGAGCAATTACTTCTCGCGCGAGTTCGAAACGAAGGTTTCCGCTTCGACGCTAAATTTGCAGGGCGCAGACGGCGAGATATCCGGTGCGGTCGTCCATGAGTCGTGGACCGGGTGTCTTGACGTTCTTAGGCATTATGGCACGGACATTTTAATCATCGGCGCTTCCGATACGGCGCAAGGAGTTCCGCCCGATGAGATGGCGCGCCATTTTCCGGGGCGCAGGATTTTAATGTGCGCCTCACCCTCGCTCACCGTACACGGAATGCAATCGTTCTTAAAACTGGTGAGTGAGCTTCCACTTGTTCAGAAGCAGGGCATACACTGGGTGATTTTCGGTTTGAGTTCGACCATCTTGTATTTGCCTTCGCTTTATTACCCGGCAGTCAATCATGGCAAAAGTGAATTGCTGGCGGCTTATCGTAAACGCTCTTTTCTTGGCGATTACGGGTATCTGAATAGGCGACTCACGATTCCGTGGAGTTGGAATGAATTTTTACCTGCCCGCAAGGACGTGCAACATGTGCCGCTTCCGAGTCGGTTCGACCGGCAAAAACAAAGCCAAAATAATCCTGAGCGCTGGTCGATTTTTCCATTTACGGTGACGCCTGAGGAATTAAAATCACCGCAGCGCATAGCCGCTTTACGCGCGGAATATAAGCCGATGCCGTATTTTTTTTCGGGCAATCAGGATCCCGACTGCTCGCGTATGACCGATTTGCGGAAAATCCTTACGGATCTTCGCGATCGGGCGCAATCTTTCGCGGGGAACACGCTGTTTTTTCTCAATCCCACACTGGGCGACGAACTGAACGCCGCGCCCGATTGTTACTTGCCGTCGATCAAAGAAGCGATGTCTCGATTGAAATCGGGGCGCACGCGTGTGCTGGATCAGAGCGCCGCCGATTACGGGTTGGAGATTTCCGATTACGCGATTGTTGAGCGCCCTTGGCGTCCGAACGAAATTAAAATCGATATGGCGCATGTGAACATCGCAGGCGCGCGCAAAGTGACCGCGGCCCTCGCCGATAAAATGCGGGAGTCGCCTTGAATTACACAAGTCTCGAATTCTTCATTCTGTTCGTGATGACGGCGGGGCTTTATTCATGCGCGCGGGCGGAGCGTGCTCGTTTTTGGATTTTACTCGCGTCCAGCCTGGTCTTTTATTATTGGGCCGGGGCCTTCGATTTTCTTATTTTTTCCGCAGTGGTTTTGATCTCTTACTTGAGCGTATACTTAGCTCGGCGTTATCCGGGTCGGCGACGCGCATTTTTGTATGCGGGCATAGCGGTTTTGCTCACGCATTTGTTTGCTTGGAAGTATTTTCCTTGGATCGCGGGATTTTTCGGTAAAGATGTGGCGCTTCCGCTTCCACTCGGGATCAGCTTCTTCACTTTGCAAGGCGTGGCTTATCTGGTGGATTTCCTGAGGCGTGAGGCCGATTTCCTCTCGTTAAGGGAATTCTTTCTTTTCAAATCTTTCTTCGCGCAACTGATCGCCGGGCCGATCGTGCGCGCTTATGAAGTCGTCCCTTACTTGCGTAAGCCGCCGCGCGCGACCAAAGACCAGGTGCTTGAGGGACTCTTCCGCATTTGCTTGGGGCTGGTGAAAAAATTGGTGATCGCCGATCACATGGGAATTTTTGTCGAGACGGTTTTTTCGAACCCCTCGAGCTTTACGCCGGGCACGCTCGCACTTGGCGGAATGGCTTTTTATTTTCAGATTTGGGGCGATTTTTCCGGCTATACCGATATTGGGCGCGGTTGCGCGCTGTTGCTGGGTTGGCGATTGCCGGAAAATTTTTATTCGCCGGTTTATGCGCTGGGTCCGACAGAATGGGCGCGCAGATGGCATGTGACGTTGGGGCGCTGGATGCTGCTTTACGTTTACGTTCCGGTCGCCTCGGTTGTGCGGTTGTGGTTAAAGAGGTTTGGATTAGGGCGCGATTACCGTTGGCTTAAACAGACGATCAGCCTTGCGGTCACCCTACTGGCAGTGGGGCTGTGGCATGGGGCCGCGTGGAATTATTTTGCTTATGGATTAGCCCTTTGTTTTTTATTTTACTGCGAGATCATTCTGCGGCGTTTGCGGCCCCTCTACAAGAATGTTCACCCTTTGGCGCTTGCACTTCTGGCTTACCTGTTCTTTTTTCCCGCGGAAATCGGAATGTCGATCATCTTCCGCAGTCAGTCGTTAATGAGCATGGGCCATCATTTTGCAGGAATGTTTTTGCCCATGCCGGGTACGGTTTCGCTTGTGCCTTATGCGGATTCGATTTTTTGGCGCATAGTCTTCGTGTTTGGACTTGAAGCGGTGATGTACTTCGATTTACGGGAACGTCGCTACCCCATAGCCGAATTCTTGGGACAATTCGTCACGCCGGTGACCAAAAGATGGCCGCGTTTAAGCGGCGTCGCGACGGGATTGCTTTTGGCGGCGGTTTTTGTCGGGGCGATCGCCATGCGTTCAGGCGACCAGATCAATGGCTTTATTTATTTTGGATTTTAGGGGAGAATACCGGCATGGATAATATAAAAATAGCGATGCTCGCCGTAAGCTTATTGCTGAACCTTTACCTGATCAGCGAGAATCGCAAGCAGGCTTCCCAGACCACCTACATGATGCAAGGCTTAACCGCGAAGATGGACTTGGCGACGAAATCGTCGCCGACGGCGGAGGCTTCCGCGAATATTTCCGATAAGGCGTTAATCGATTTGGTCAACGCCAGCGTGCGCGACGAAGTTTCGCGCGCCATCCCTAATGACAGTTCCGCGGTGATGACGGCCGAGTTGGCAAGGATCGATCAACTTCAGAAGCGGGTTGATGCGCTTCAAATTAAGATGCAAGAGCGCTCCAGTACGGCCGGCAGCGAAAAAGAAAAGAAGATGAGGGAAGAGGCCGCGAAATTGAAACAAGAAGTGCTCGCATTATGCGTAAAGCGTTAATTGTTTTCGGCCTTATTTTGGCGGTTCAGGTTTTGTGGGTGGGAGCGCTGGTGGCGGAAAGCCAACTTAAGCTTCGCGTGACGTTGTTCGCCCGGGCGTCGGTTGCGGAAGCCATGCGCGTGCGCAAGAGCTACATGCCGCCAAGTGATCAGGTGCCGGGGACCCGTTTAACGGCCATCGAGAAAGCGGTCGCCGGAATGGAAAACAAGGCGGCTATCTTTATCGACCTGCAACACAACAAGAAGAAAGACGTTATCGCGCAATTTCGTCAAATGCTGATCGAAAAATGCTGCCGTCTTGCGCAAGGCGGCCGCAATGGCGCTGACGCCGTTGAAGGTGGCAAAGGTCGCCATCGTAGTGATGGTGGCGGATTTGGGAATACGGGTTTCGGTAAAGGCGGCAGATGACATTTATCCGAAATTTTTTTTTCGGTCTGCTTTACTTATCCGCAGCGAACGCCGTCGAGTCCCCAAATGAAATACTGAGATCTTACCAAATCAAAGTGACTACGCCGTTCGAGATTCTGAATCAGTCTTTACAGAAATCCGGCGAGCGAAAAATCCAAACCCTGGATTTGCGCGGAGGCGCTGCGGAATTGATAATGACGATTATCGGGCCCCTCGATAAAACGCAGTTTGATAACTATGCAAAACTTGAGACAGTGGCCTTCCAGCATCTGTATGAGTCTTCGATCACACCTTATCCGGATAAGATTACGCACGACTCATTGTGCGCCAAAATTTTTCATCCTAAAAAAATAAATGAAACGGTCATGAATCAAAAGGCCGGCGTATGGTTCGCCAAAGCGAGCGGACGAAAAAGCTTCGGTGTCTGTAATGAGCAGGAAGCCGCGTACGACGGGGCCTTAACGATCATTCATTTGCCGAACGGTTACGGGGTGAAAATTACGGCTTTCAAAAAATCCACTTTAGCTAAGGTGGTTAAGACTGATTTTTTCAAAAAAGCCCTAAGCGGGTTCAGCTTCATTTCAGAAGTTCCGTAACCACACGCCCTTCAACAAATGAAGGCGCCGGCAACCCCATGAGTTTAAATATCGTCGGGTATTGGTCCTGATGATGGATTTTCTCCGGCAAGCGAAAGCCGGCCTTCACTCCGGGCCCCACGATCATAAATGGCGTAAGCATGCCTTCTTCGGACGGCAGGACGCCTTGTTTATAGCCTCCTTTCAAAGTGTTCTTAAAAAGGGCCCCGTCAGTCGACACTTGCTCCACGCCGCTGAATCCCGCTTGGAAGGCGACGGTTAAATCGCCGATTCGGTCTTCGGGAAGCCCTAAGTCCTTGCTTGCCGCCGCTACGTCCAAAATTTCCGCAAACGGCGAAACGCCGGCGCTGGTTTGCAATTCACGCAAAGCTTGCATGACCTCGCTCTTCAATTTTTCGGACGTGGCGGAGCTGTTCCGGCTGTAGGGTTTTGCGAATCCTTCCGGAGAAATAAAAACCTGCATCATCTGCAAAAAAACCGCGCGAGTATGAGCCCAATCCACCACGGCTTGCCCATGCTCGTTCCGTTTTACTTTCAAAAACCCGCGTTTCGCCAGCCAATTATTGATCAAAACCTCTTGCGATAGCGGCACCACGCCATGATCGGAACTCAGAACGATAAAAGTTTCGGGGGTGGCATTGGCGATCACTTCGCCCAAGACCGCATCGACTTGTTTGTACATACCTTTCACTTCACCCCAAAGGACGGCGCGCTCGCTTTCCGAAATGTCGCCGTATTTGGCGCTCTTCGGGTCGAGATAAGGCAGCCACCAGCGTGAAGTGAGCATCTGATTTGGGGTATATAAATCGTGCATGACGATTTGGCTTGCCGTGTTCTTCACCAAAAAACCCACCATCTTCCGGTGCCATGCAAAGGACATCGCGGCTTCTTCCAAAAATGTTTTCTTGTCCTCCGGAAAATAAACCAGCTGCGGAGGATACTCGTCGGCGAAATCCACCATCGGTCCAACGACACGATGGATTTTTTTATTCAGAGGGGAGGGAACGACCAAGGATTCATTCAGATTGTCATAAAAAAAGCGCAAGCGAAGCGAGCCGGCCGCCCCGGCACGAATCAAGCGAAATTTTACCGGCAAGGTCAACGCGGCCAGCGGTAAATCTGTCCACTCACTCCACTCGCCAACGGCGATGTCGGCCAAGGCGGTTTTTTTATCGAGCGAAAGCAGAACGCGGTCGTAATTTAATTTATTATCGGCCACGGAATCGTAGACGTAAGCAAAAACTTGAGCTCCGTACCCTTCTAATAGAGCTTCTTGTGCCGGCCTTTCGGACGCCGGCAATTTGATTTTCCAAGACGAGGGCTTATCGAGCACGACGCAATGGGTGAAGCCCGCATCCATATCCGCACATTCGCGTGCGGAGCCCGCGAAAAAGATGATCGGCGCGAATTCGGTTCCCCACCCTCCCCAACGCCCACGCACGACAATCCCGTTTGAAATTTCGGGCGGGGTCGAGCCGGGCATGGACAAAAGCGCAACCTGTCTGCCGAAGTTCTCGAGCGTGAACCACATCGGCGCGACCTTCTTGGCAAAACTGCTGAAGCCGTTAAAGGCGGGCCTTGTGATCGGATGTCCAGAGGCACGCATCAAGATGTCGGAGACCCCATGAACTCTGGGCGACGCGCCGGTCATTAAAGTCGCGGTGTTTGCGGTCGTATGGCCGGGGAAAACCGGAATCGAATAGCCATAGGCTCCGTGTCGCATCATCCATTGGAAGTTCGGCAGCTCACCGGCTTCGGCCCAGTCATAGACTTTCATCACAACATTCTCGGCGCGCAAGCCGTCGGGTATAAACCAGTAAAGCTGGAGGCGGGGAGCATCGTTTGGCTTCAGTCCAAGCGCTAAAACGCCGGCAATGGCCGCCACCACCGCTAAAATGAGCCATTTTCTATTGAATGCATTCCGTAAGGACATTGTGTTCCCGCCGCGACCCGTACTAAACTTTAAAGATAAACGTCACCGTGAGGCTAAATGCGATGATATTCAAAAACCGTCGGAAAATCTCAAATTTTTCTATTGATCCGAAAGCCCAGCTCCGTTTCGCGCAACCGTTCGGGATTTTGATCCTGACCAGCTTCGCGACAATCAATTTGATATTTTGGCAGATCTTTAATGTGCGGGAAACGGTGGGGTCTTCCGCTCCGCCAGAAAGCTTAGCGGTTTTAAATGGGATTATCGGCCAAGTGACGCTGATGGCATGCTTGGGCATGACGCTTATGGGATTACTGTCTCTTGTTTTATGGATCGTTTACTCACATCGGATTTTCGGCCCGGTGGTCCCCCTTCGTCGCCAAATCGAAAGTCTGCGCGCGGGCAATTACGACGTTCGCATTAGGCTGCGCAGGAACGATGAATTCAAAGATTTGGCCGAAGAGCTCAATAAGCTTGCGGAGCATCTCAAAAAGCAAACGCCTGTAAAGACATAAAAACCGGCACCTTCGGCCTATTGGCACGGGGAGCCAACCTAAAAAATCAACAATACCTGCGGCGTCACGGTTGTCAGTCCTGAAAAGGTGTGAGACTCAGCAGCTGTGCGGCGCTTCAAAGCGATCTCTCTAAACCAAATTCAGGCGATCGGCCCTTACGCGGTCGCCTTGCTGGCCTTGATGATCATGGCTTTCGTTAGGGTCGACGCCGAGTCCTGGCACACAGGAGTCATCAGCAATTACCTGTCCGTCCATATCGTTCTTGAATTCGTGGGCATCCTTGTCTCGTTCGCGATCTTCACCGTCGGATGGTCGACCTATCAAAACGCGCGCGACGCCGACATTTTGTTTTTAAGTTTAGCGAGTTTCGCGGTCGGTGCATTGGATTTGTGCCACACTCTTTCGTTCACGGGCATGCCTGACTTTTTTGGCCCGAGCGGCCCGAATAAAGCGATCGACTTTTGGTTTGCAAGCCGGATAACGGGGGCCCTCGCCTTTTTGTACGTCGCGATCTCTCCACCGCGGTTGACGCGCCTTAAGTATTTGCAGTGGTCGCTGTTGATCGGTGCGACGACATGGGTGGCGGCATGCGTTTTCGTCACGCTCTTTCGTCCGCACCTTCTGCCCGTTTTTTATGTTCCTGGATCGGGATTGACGCCGATTAAGGTGACGATCGAGTGGATACTTCTTGCGATCTCGGTTTCGGCCGGTGTGTTGTTGTTTGTCAGCGCCGAGAAGCGTGAAAATATGAATGTGCGCTGGATGGCGTGCGCGAGTTTACTTTACGGCATGTGCGGGTATTTCTTTTCGATCTACAATGACTTCAACGATATCTACAGTCTTTATGGTCACTGCTATAAGGCGGTTTCCTATTTACTGCTCTATCGCGCGGTATTTGTGGAATGTGTGTCGCGTCCCTATGAAAGGGTGCAACAGCTGGCGGCGGAGGCCGAGGCTTCGAATCTTTCCAAGAGCCGTTTCCTGGCGAATGTCAGTCACGAATTCCGCACGCCGCTGGGTGTGATCAGTGGCTTCGGCGACTTGCTTTTGGGCTCGGACAAGCTTGATTCTAACCTTCATGGCTGGGCGCAGACGATCGTGCGTAATGCGAAGCAATTGAGCCTGTTGATCGACGATCTTCTGGATCTTGCCAAAGCGGAAACCGAAAAAATTGAGATCCGCCTGACGCGTTTTGAAATCGGTCCGCTACTCGAACAAGTTAAGCAAGCCCTGGGCATGCAAGTGCACGATCAGGTTTCTATTAAAATTCAGAATCACTTGCCTTCGCCGGGCTTTGTGGTGACCGACGAGTTGCGCTTGCGGCAGATACTCATGAATATTGTTGGAAACGCGGTCAAGTTCACGGCGAAAGGTCAGATCCTCATCAGCGCGCAGAGAAGGGATGCCGGGGCGATTGAGATCTTGGTGGAGGACTCTGGAATCGGCATAGCTTCCTCCGAAGCTGAACGGCTGTTTCAGCCCTTTTCGCAAGTGAGCAACCCCAATCGCCGCCATTTTGGAGGTACAGGACTGGGCTTGTCGCTTTCGCGTAAACTTGCGGAACTCCTCGGCGGCAATTTGAATTTGAAATGGTCGCAGCCCAATAAGGGAAGTTGTTTTTCGATCGTATTTAAAGATTATCCGGCGGAAGAGGCCGCGGCCCCGGGAAAGTCCGCGACCGCCGGTGGCTTCATCGACCCGCCGTCTTTCGCGGGTTGGAAAATTTTGGTCGCCGAAGATTCGGAAGACAACCAAATGTTGCTTGAAAGCTACTTAAAAATGACGGGTGTTGAAATCACATTCGCCGAAAACGGATTAATGGCGCTTGAATGCGCGGCGGCCGGCAATTTCGATCTCATTTTAATGGATATTCAAATGCCCGAAATGGACGGCTTCGAGGCGACGGCTGAATTGCGCCGGCGCGGCTGGCAGGGGCGGATCGTCGCCTTAACCGCGCATGCTTTGCAGCCCGAGCGCGACCGCGCCATGAGCAACGGTTTTGACAGTTATTTGGTGAAACCGATCAAACGCGAAGCTTTGTGGCGCGCCATCGCCAACCTGCAAGATTAAATGTGTTATAACGACACATGCTTTATCGCTTCCAAATTGAATTGTCGGATATCGATCGCGGCGTTTATCAAAGCCTCGATTTTCGCGTGTCTCAACATCCGTCGGAAAGCCCGGCCTATTTACTGACACGTGTATTAGCCTATGCGCTGAACGTCCGCGAAGGTTTGGAATTTTCACCGGCCGGACTGCATGATCCTGAGGCGCCCGCATTGAAGGCCGCCGGACTTCACGGCGCGACCGACCTGTGGATCGAAATCGGCAATCCTTCGGCGAAGAAGCTGCACAAAGCTTCAAAATCCGCGAAACAAGTCGTCGTTTACACTTATAAAAATCCGGATCTTCTGCTCAAAGAAATCGAGGACAATAAGGTCCATCGCGGCGCTGAAATCCGGATCTACGCCTTCGCGGCAAAATTTCTGGAATCACTCGAAGGACGGCTTGAAAAAAACAATCGTTGGTCACTGCTTCAGCAGCAGGGACATTTGGACATTGACGCCGGCGGGGAAAACTTGGCTACCGATGTGCGTAGCTTCGGCCTCGACCCCGCGTAACGGCGAGGTTTCTTAATCCATGTTCAAAAACGGCGGGAACTTTACTAAACTGGAAGCATGAAACACGCTCTTCCGCTGTTGTTGGCAATATTGGCTTTAAGTTCCACCACGACTTTCGCCGCGGGATATATCCGCGCCGGCGGCATGTACATGAGCGAATCCGCCGGCACCACCGAGATGAATGAATCCACGCGGACGCTGATCGACATCGGGGGCGGTTGGGTGAGCGGCAAGGGATGGACCATCGGCGCACTTTACGGCACCGACAAAAGAAAAACCTCCGCGGGCAGCACGGACCGCACTTCGATGGGGCCGACGGTGGGTTGGATCACGCGCAAAGAATCCGGCCTCTATATTTTGGGCACTTATTTTCTTACGTCCACGTTATCGCCTAATTACAAAGGCACGGGATATGAGGCCGACTTGGGTTACAAGTTTCAGATCCAGCGGCTCGCACTTGCGCTGCAGATGAGTTACAAACATTTCGATTACACCCGCAACGGCAGCGCCAGCCTCGATCCGTCTTACAAAAACAACTACATCGACCCCTATATTGTTCTTCTGTTTGAATTCTGATTTCCGCTGGCGAAGAGCTACCATTTCACCGGTTTTTGACGTCGGTCGTGCCGCCGAAGGTGCCGAGCGAGAGTGCCGGGATTTTTAAGCCGGGGTTTCCAAATACACGTTGTTCCATGGTCTGTGTCCTTTATTTCCGGCGCCGATCCCACTAAGCTTAGGCAATGGAAAATGTAGATCTCAATGAAGTTCTGGTGTTTGTGAAAGTGGCGCAGGCGGGGTCGTTCACACTTGCCGCGAAACAATTGAATATGCCGAACTCGACGGTCAGTGCACGCGTTTCCTCGTTGGAGAAAAGACTTGGCGTCACATTGATTCAACGCACGACACGTAAACTGAATTTAACCGAAGCCGGCCGCGAATATTTTGAACGCAGCTTGCGCGGCCTTGGCGAGATCGAGGGCGCCGAAAATGAAGTGACCGCCTCCCAAGGGGAGGCGCGGGGATCTTTGCGCGTGACCGCGCCGGCGATGGTGGGACTCAGTATGTTGCCCGAGATCGTGACTAAATTTTTGCAGATGTATCCCAAAGTCGACTTGGAGTTGATCTTAAGCGACCGGACCGTCGATATGGTCGCGGAAGGTATCGATCTCGCCATTCGTGGCGGCGATCTTAAGGACTCGAGTTTGATCGCGAAGAAGCTCGGCGTTAGCTATTTTGCGCCGTTCGCGAGTCCCGCTTATCTGAAAAAATCCGGCCGGCCGGCGCATCCCAAGGATTTGCGCGCGCACCGGTGTTTGCAGTTTACTCCTCTTGGAGTGGAAAAATGGGATTTCACCAACGGCAAGACCAGAGTGAGCGTCGCGATGCCGGGAAAAATCGTCGTCGACGACCTCAATATGGTCAAAGCGTTGGCCGCTTCGGGTAATGGAATCGCATTGTTGCCTACATTCTTATGCGGGAGCGAAGCCAAGAGCGGAAAGCTGGTTCGCGTATTGCCCGAATGGGTTTCAAATATGCGCCCGTTGCATTTTGTTTATCCGGCGCAAAAATTCGTCACCAATAAGCTTCAGGCCTTTATTGCTCTGGCGTCAGAGCCTTTAAAGGCCAAGCTTAAAGAATTGGAGATCTGAAGACTAGGCGCCGACTTTGCCCATGCGTCCGGCTTGGAAATCCTTAAACGCTTGCGCGATTTCGCTCTGCGAGTTCATGACGAACGGCCCGTAACCGACGATCGGCTCGTTAATCGGTTGGCCGCCGAGGATGAGAATCTTCGCATCTTTCACCGCCGTGAGCTCGAAAGTTTCGCCATCGCGATCAAGTACTCCGAGTTCCGCCTCATGGATCACTTCACCGGAAGCCAGTCCGACTTCGCCGCTTAACACGAAAACTAAACTCGTGTGGCCCTTCGGCAAACTAAATGTCGCCGGAGTTCCCGCATTCAATCGGACGTCCCATAGATTTACCGGCGTAAAGGTATGTGCCGGGCCCTTGGCGTTCGCAAATTCGCCGGCGATCACGCGCAAAGTTCCGGCGCCATTTGCGAGTTCGACTTGTGGAATCTCCTCGCCGGTCAAACCTTGGTAACGGGGATTCGCCATTTTGTCTTTGGCCGGAAGATTGACCCACAATTGGACCATCTCGAACACGCCGCCCTTTTTGGCGAAATCGGCACCGTGCATTTCCTCATGCACAAGACCGCTTGCGGCCGTCATCCATTGTACATCGCCGGGGCCGATCTTGCCGCCGCCGCCCGCGGAATCGCGGTGCTCGACTTCGCCCGAGTAAACGATGGTCACGGTTTCAAAGCCGCGGTGGGGATGCTCGCCGACTCCGCGTCGGTGTTGGCTTGGCGGAAATTCGGCGGGCCCCGCATAGTCCATCAGCAAGAAAGGCGAGATGTCTTTGGCGATGTCATTGTAAGTAAAAATCGAACGCACCGGGAAGCCGTCGCCGACCCAGTGGGGCGTGTCGCTTCGTTGCGTGTACATGAGTTTTTTCATAATATACTCCTTTGAACTTCCCTAAATCTATATCCGGCGGCCCCTTATGACTATCCGGTAAAATCGGGAAACATTATTCAGCCTAATGGATAATAGGAGAATCGATGAATTTGAATCATTTCGAAGACTTAATGGCCCTGCGGATCTCCGAAATAGCGACCGCCGACGACCCGGCTCACGACTTGCTTCATTTTGAGCGGGTGGTGAAGATGGCCAAGAAGCTTTGCTTGGCCGAGGGGGGCCGAATGGAAGTCGTGATGCCGGCGGCCTGGCTGCACGATTTTGTGAACGTGCCTAAAAACGATCCGCGTCGCAAACAAGCCTCGCAGCTTTCGGCGGACGGTGCGGTTTCATTTTTAAAAGAAATCGGTTACCCGGTTGAATACTTTGAAGAGATTCAGCACGCGATCGTCGCGCATAGTTTCAGCGCCAATGTGGAGGCGCGCACTTTAGAAGCGAAGATCGTGCAGGACGCGGACCGTTTGGATGGATTGGGCGCAATAGGAATCGTCAGATGTTTCGCCACGGCCGGCGTGATGAAGCGGGCTTTCTATTCCGAGACCGATCCATTTTGTGAGTCGCGAACGCCGGATGATTTGAAATTCACGATCGATCACTTTTACGCCAAGCTTTTCCAGGTTGCCGATTCGCTCAAAACCGCGTCGGGGCGCGCGGAAGGGATTGTGCGGGTCGAGGTGATGAGAAAGTTCTTGGCCGATATGAAGGCGGAGATCAACGTCTAAGCCGGCTTCGAGATCCTGATAACACCGGTACCCCGGATATCGGCCAAGAGGTCACCTTGGGCTTGGGATCCAAGCAATGATTTTATTTCCAACCACGAGTCGCGTCCATGCCTGCTGCCGGATTTAACCAGTAGATACGCGGTGCCGCCCGGCTTTAGCGCATTCTCCACTCCAAGAATTAAATTTTCAAAGCTCTCATCCAGAAAGAATCTCGCTCGATTTTTAATCTCGGAAGGCGAGGGGCGGCCGTCTCCCGCAAAAAAATAAGGCGGGTTGCAAACGATCAAATCGTAAGTGTTTGCAAATTCGGACTTAAGTAAATTTGCGTAATTCATTTCTAAGAATCGAAACTCAGACCGGCCGGTGAGAGTGCGGTTTCTTTCGAAGTGAGATTTAAATTCCGCTTGAATCTCTAAGAAGTCCATTCGACGGAGGACGGGCAAATGGTGCTGCAGTTCAAACCCGATCACACCGCAGCCCGCGCAAAGGTCGAGCACTTTTGATTCAGCGTCGATTTTGTCCTTTACGTTCTCCGCAACGAATTGCGGAAAAATAATTGAGTCCTGGCAAAAGTGATAATCCGCCGGCTGGGAATACTCGTAAGTGAATTGATGATTGACGGCTTCATGGATCTTCACGGGTTTGAGAATGCCAGAAGCCGGCCGCACATCAAGCTTTTTAGAGCGGACGGCCGATCGACAGCTCAAGTAAACCTAATGCTTCGATCGCGTCGATCTGCGACTTTAAAGCCGCGGCCCGGGCGCGATTCAAGTCCACGACTGCATCCAGGACTTCGGTGTTGGTGCGTGTGCCGGCCTTCAGGCCTCCGCGTGCCAGGCGCACGGCTTCTTCGGCTTTGTGGATGGAGCTCAGTTTGGCTTTGAAATTAATCACGTCGTAAGAAAAACGGCGTTTCGCTTCTTCGAGGGCTACCGGCATATTGGCGTCGAGTTTAGCCAGTTTTTCGTCGTTGATCCTTTGCGCCAGTACGGCTTGCCGCCGGCTGGCGAGGGTGGCGCCGCCGTCGAAGATATTCCACTTCATTTGTAGGCCGAGGGCATAGGCGGATTTAAAACGCTCGTCGTCTTGGGTGATCGCATGATTGTAGTTGTTGTAGTATTCGTAATTTCCGAACAGCGAAACCTTAGGTAGCCAAGCGGCCGTCGATGCGGCGGCCAAGCGTTTTGATTCTTCGCGGGTCGAGAATAAAGCCATGCGGTCATTGCGCTGGGCATTTTGCAAAGAGATCTTCATCACGTCGATGTGGCTGAAATCATCGGGCAAAGCGCCTTTAAGCGGCTGGCCGTCGTCGCTCCTATTGATGGCCTCGAACAATTTTGCGCGTGCGACCACGACGTTGTTTTGCGCGAGAATTTTCTCGGAAGAGGCATCTTCGAGCTGAACCTCGATTCTTAAAGCATCGAAGCGGGTCGAGACTCCGCTGCGGATGCGTGAATTCACATCGTGCAAGTGGCCCTCAAGGGATTGGATATTGTGCTCGGCGACTTCGACCAAAAGTTGCGAACCGAGCGCGCGGTAAAACAAGGTGCGGACCTCGGCGCGTGTTTGCTCTTCGGTGCGTTTCAGGCGGTAAGCCGCGGCGTCTTGCTCAAAGTCCGCGGCCTGAACCTCGTTCCAATCTTCGAAGCCGTTAAAAATATTCAAGGTCGCCGTCATACCGAGAGAAGTGTAGGGCTGGATCGCGGGCATGACGAAGGTGCTGCCTCCGAAAGGCACGGCCAACTCTTCGAAGCGCTCTTGAAAAAGATGGCGTCCCTCCACATCGACCTTGGGTAAGAAGCCCGCGAACTCTTTTCGTTTTGCCCATTGTGCGGACTCAGCTTCCAAACGCATTTGTTTGAGCTCGTGCGAATTGTCAAGGGCACTTCTTAAGGCTTCATCGAAGCTTAGCGCGTGGACGTTAAGGGGAAAAAGGGCAATGAGGAAGAGTTTATAGAAGTTCATAGGCTTACTCCAAATGGATCGGCTCGGCGTTTTTGCGAGAGACCGGCGTCGAAGGTAAAAGAAAAACCAAAAATAAAGTGATGAAGGTGATCAATCCGCCGACCAGAAATGCATCTTGAAATGCCAACGCGCCCACCGCCTTAACGATATGCTCACCGAGGGCGCTGGCCGCGACCTTTGCGCTCTCTATTTGCGAATATCCAAGTTCATGGGCACGAGCGATCAGATTGTGATTGGCCAGATGGTAAGCCGGTGAAGAGCTTGAGATCTCCGCGCCGATGTGGCTGAGGTGATAGGCGGAGCGGCGGTGAAGCACAAGACTGAGGACCGCGATTCCGATTGAGCCTCCGACTTGCTGGATGATGTTCAACATCGAAGACGCCATGCCCGCTTGATTTTTGGGAACGGCGTTCATGGCGGTGGCGGTGAGCGGCGCGATCAACATCGCGATGCCCACGCCGCGCACGATCGTCGGCCAGATGATGCCCCAATTGCTGGTCTCGATACTGAGATTACGATATTCGAAAAAGAAAAAACATAACAAGGCGAAGCCGATAAAGCCCATCGTGCGCGGGCTGATTCTGTCGCCAAGCCTTCCGGTAATCGGCATCAACAAGCCCATGATCAATGAGCCGGGCAAAAGTATCAAACCGCTTTCAACCTCGTCCAAGCCTTTAAAGTTTTGCAGAAACACCGGCAACAGAAAAGTCCCGCCATAAAGGGCGACCGAGCGCACGGCCGTCAGACCAAAGCAGGCGGCGAACACTTTGTCCTTCAGCAAGCCGAGGTTCATGATTCCGTAAGGCACCAGTGACTCCACCAATAAGAAGCCGGTGAGACCGATTGTCGCAAGGATCGCGCAAGTCACCACGTATTGCGATGTCCATCCTTCGCTTTCGCCCTTCGACATGCCCAGCAAGAAAGTGATTAAAAAAAGACTTAAGAAGATAAATCCGGCCGTGTCGAATGCGCGATGATTTGAGGCGTGTGGTTTGTCGGCCTTTAAGATTTTCAGCGCGAAGAATATCCCCACTAAGCCGATGGGCAGGTTGACCAAAAAGATCGAGGGCCAGCCGAAATATTTTGTTAAGTAGCCGCCGACGGTGGGACCGAAGGCCGGCCCCATCACCGCGCCCATTCCCCAAAATCCCAGCGCTTTACCGCGCTCATGCGGCTCGAACGTTTCCGTAATCATCGCCATACCGGTCGGGGTGATGGCCCCGCCGCCGATCGCTTGAATCACGCGCGCGATAATCATCGTCGGAAGATTCCACGCCACTCCGCACAGCACCGAGCCCAAAGTGAACACGCCTAAAGATGCAATGTAGAGTTGTTTATGTCCAACGCGGTCGCGCAGCCAAGCGGTCAGAGGCATAAGTACGGCAAACGCCAGCATATAGCTGGTGATGACCCATTCGATATCGTCGAGGCTCGATCCGAAGTCGGCCATGATCGCCGGGATCGAAACGTTGACGATACTGGCATCGAGCGCCGACATCAGCGTGCCGATCATGACGATGATCAACACTTGCCACTTATAATTTTCGTGCGTGGTCATGGCCTTCTACCTAGCGAACGCGGATTTTAATATCGACGGATTGTCCTGCTCTGAGCGTGCGGTCATGGCGATCGGTAATCGAAATTTTAATGGGTACGCGCTGAACCACTTTGGTGAAGTTTCCGGCGCCGGAGTCGCTTGGAATCAATGCGAATTGCGAAGCGACGCTTGAGCGGATCTCCCAAAGTTTCCCTTCCAATGCCCCGCCCTCATCGATTTCGATATGTACGGGTTGGCCGGGTTTAAGCGCACCGACGGCGGTTTCTTCGATATTGGCCGAAATCCACGCATGATCCTCGTCGGCGACGACCACGGCGGTTTGATTTTGCTCAAGCAGGTTTCCGGTCTCCGCGAGTTTTTGCACCACGACGCCGTCGAAGGGCGCGCGCAGATAAGTGTTTTCAAGCGCGACTTCGCCAAGCTTCAGCTCCACTTCGGCGGTGGCCGCGTTGGCTTTTGCTTGGTCCAGTGCCTGCGGCGTGGCGGAGCCTTCGCTTGTTAATCTTTGCATGCGTTGCAGTTCGCGTTGCGCGAGGTCCGATCTCGCCTTTGCACGGTCATAATTGGCTTGCGGAATGCGGTGATCGATCTCAACCAGCACGTCGCCGGCCTTCACGCGTGAGCCCTCTTCCACATTCACTTTTTCAATGCGTCCACTGACATTTGAGGGGGCGACGCGCACGAAGGTCATCGCGACTCTCGCATCGTCGGTCGAGATAAAGGGATGAAAGGCGAACCACCAGGCTATGAGGCCGACGACGGCAATCAGCGCCGTGGCAATTCCGACATGCCGTGCCCGTTTAGTTTTGTGCCAGGGGGACATAAATTACCTCTTATAGTTTTCGACGACTTTGCTGATCAGTGAGCCCAGCTGTTTGCGCTCAGTCGGGGACAAAGTGCTATCCAATTTTTTGGCGATATTCTTACGGATTTCATTGGCCTTGCGGGCTTGAGCCCGGCCTTTGGCGGTGAGTTCGATATTTGTCACGCGCCGGTCACCTTTATCGGTTACGCGGTTGACCAAGCCGGCTGTCTCAAGAAGCGTGACCGTGCGGCTGATCGAGGCTTTGTCGCTTAAAGTGTAGTCGGCCAATTCGCCCATCGTGGTTTTGCCAAGCGACAGCTTGTGCAGGATGCCGATTTGATTGTGGCCGTATTCCAGGTGCTTGATCTCTCCGGCGCGGATAAGCGCGACATGGCGGCGCAGTTGAATGTAAGACTCCAGGACTTCAAAGCTTGACATATCAACTAAATTATTCGCAAATGGTTGATATGTCAACTAATCGCGAATGGCGTTTCATAGTGGAACAAAGAAGCCCTGCGTCGTCGTCCAGAATTAGCGTATTCCGGTCAGCGCCTTGGCGAACTTATCAAGAGAAGTGGTCCATCCGGCTTCGGCCATCTTGGACATACTCGCCGGCATCCCCGCTTGTTTGATGGTGAGTTTGGTTTGGTTGCTTCCAACGTCGGTGAAGGTCACGGTCATCAGTAGTTCGCGTGGCATGTCGGCGGGCATTCCATAAACCGATGGCGAGACGATGTTGCCGTTTTTATCCGAGAATGAATCGGTGGCGACAATTTTTTCTTGTGGCGCGATTTCAAGATAGCTGCCGGTGGACCAATAATCTTTTTTATCGGGTGAGCGCATGGCGTACAGATATTTGCCGCCGACCTTAAGATCGCTTTTGGCCACCGGGCAAGTGAAGGGAATCGGACCCCACCATTTTTTTATAAGTTTGGGCTCGGTCCAAGCTTTCCAAACCAAAGCGCGGGGGGCATCGAACGTGCGTTCGATAAAAAGAGCGTTTTCTTGTTGCTGGCCGGCTTGCGGGACGATGGCGTTCTTGTCGCCGCTGCTGGCGCAGCCGGAAATAAAGATGGCCGAGGTCAATGCAACTGAGGCGAATTTTTTTAAGCGCGGCAAACGTTCCTCCGGAATAGGTTATGGGAAAATGATGGCTTAATTGCGTCGTTCGGTCAAAAAGCAAATAAAGGCGCTCAACGGCAATAAAAACCCGAGCCAAGACGTAAGCCACCAGCCGCCGTACGCATAGGCCCAACCTCCGAGCGCGGAACCTATGGAGCCGCCAACAAAAATCATGGCGATATAAAGGCCGTTCAAGCGGCTGCGCAGTTCGGGCGCGAGGGAGAAGATCGCACGTTGGCCTAAAACCAAATTCGCGGTGATCCCGGCATCAAGTAAAACCGCGGCGACAACAAGCGCTCCAAGTGCTGCGCTGGATCCGGCCGCAAAAAAGTGGCTGAGCAAAAAGGATCCGGATGAGAAAATCATTGCGGTCATGGTGGCGCCTTTGGTCCATCCGCGGTCGGCGGCTTGACCCGCAAAAGGGGCCACGACGGCGCCGGCCACGCCGACCAACGCGAAGATCGCGATTCCGGTTTGCGAAAGATTAAAATCAGGACCGGCAAGAAGCAGTGGAGTCGCGGTCCAAAACACACAAAAGGCCCCATAAAGACAAGCTTGATAAAATCCGCGGCGCTGAAGAACTCTTGTGCGCAAAAACAGATGCCACATCGACGCCAGCAGTTTGCTGTAGTGAAGTCCGGTAAGTGCCGGTGGACGCGGCGGAAGGATCGCATAGAGAGAAAGCCCGAGAAGGGTCATGAGCGAAGCCGACATCACGAAGACCGCATGCCACGAAAATAAATCGGTCAGCAAACTCGCGATCGGACGAGAGAGCATAATGCCGATCATCAACCCGCTCATTAAACTTCCAACCACCTGCCCGCGCTTTTCCTCGACCGCAAAATGTGCGGCGTAAGGAACGATCACTTGAACGGTCGAGCAACCCAGTCCGGTCAGAAGTGCGGCCAAAAAATAGGTGAGCGGCTGGGTCGCAAAGGCAAGTCCCAGCAATCCCACGATCGCAGCGAAGATCATGGCCAAGACCAAGCGCCGGTTCTCGGCAATATCGCCGAGTGGAACGAGCAACAAAACGCCGAGGCCGTATCCCGCTTGCGTCAATGTGACGACCAGCCCGGCAAGCTCGGGCGCCAACCCCAGTGCCCTGCTGATTTGCGCGACCAACGGCTGCGCATAATATAAGTTCGCTGCGATCACGCCCACCGCGGTGGCGAGCAGAAAAATTATTTTTGGCGGGAGTTGCACGGCGGTCGCATTGGTCGGACTCATTGACTATTGATAGCGCTACATCGAGAGCCCGGCAAGATAGGTTTAAGCTCCCTCATGAAATGCGGGGTCCCCGCATTTCATGAGGGAGCTTGGGTTAGAGGCTCATGGCCAATCGCAATGTGACACCGCTCATGTAACCTGTTCCGAAATCGGCGACATCGGTTCCCGAGCTCATTTTTAAATGGTTGGCTATTGTCTGTGAGAGTATTTCAAGGCGCATTTGCTCGGTTGCGAATAAGCCGATTCCGAATTGGAGGCCTAGGCCACCGGTCGATTCAATATTTCCAGTGATATCGTCGGCCTGTTTGAATCTCGCAATCGTATAATTAAACCCGAAGGGAAGATAGAGTTGATTCCAACGATAGAGTGCATTCCATTCGATGATCGTAAATCTAACCGTGGGTTTTTCCGCGGAAAGCGAGGCGCTTGCTGTGCCTCCCCAATCCTCCGTGAACTTTAAGCTTTTTAATTTTCGCTCTGCCTCAAAAGAGATATTTCCCACAAATCCCCATTTGTGAGCCGGGGCGTAGATGACTCCGAGGGCAAGGTGGGCCGCCGTCTCTATCGTAAATTCGGATGTTCCTTTAGCTGGCGTTGTGCCATCAGTAAGCTTTGATGACTCATATTTTAACTTGTCACCACTGTTATGACCCAAGCCGATGAATATACGTACTCGTGCCCGTTCGGCCGCAGGCGGGCTTGATTCAACCGGCGCGACAGGCATGAGCATCGGAATCTCTGTCGGCGGGCTTTCAATTGTCGTAAACAAAGGCCGCGTGGCCTCGACGCCGGCCTTAATTTGATCGAAGCTTGAGCAAGAGATGAGGTCGATGAGCATCTTTCTATCTTGCGCCTGAACGACCTTTCCTTCGCAAGCTTCGCCTGACGGCATCGTGACGACCGCGGAGCGAAGCTGGTCAACGGCGGTGTTTGTGCTGAGATCTATAACGATCAATTTTTTATCACGGAAAATCTGCACAACCTTGCCGAGCGAAGCGATGGGTTTTACTTCTTCAACTGTGGAGGGGGTCACTTCAGGATCGCCTTCAGCCGCGTAAACATTCGATCCATATATAAACAGCGAAAGGCCTATGACGGTTAAGGAAAACACCTGCGCTCCATTTGGTTTTAGTGATTTTAGAATACGCAGATGTTTAAGGCATATGTATAAACATTAATAATATTAGACCTTGGTGGGGCCGATATGACATTTGTTTATTAAATCATAAACACATGTAGCTCATGTCTCCTGGAGGATGGACAAGATATTTCCGGCGGGATCTTTGAACCAAGCGATTGCCGCAGGTCCTGGATCCCCGCGATGAATTCCTTTTTTATCCGTTTTTAGATCGCCCTCATATTGCTCAAACTCAATCCCCAGCGAGGTCAGTTGATCGACCACCATGTCGACGTCTTCGACGGGGAAATTCAAAACGGTGAATGTCGCAGGCGTGTGATTTGCCTTTGGATAGATAAAGACCTTGCCGCCCCCGTTGAAATGAAGACAAATCGATCCCTCTTTTTCCTCGCTCACTTTTATGCCCAGGATTTCAGCATAGAAATTTTTTGCGGCGCCGATATCGTTTACCGAAAAACCACTGAAGGCTTCGCTGTTCGCAAATACTTCGGTGCGCGGTTTGATCTGCATGGCGGGATCGGTGGTTTGCTGTGGCATGGTTAACTCCTTTCTTAAATCAAAATAGGGAGGTGCAATGACGGTGCCTAGCGGCAAAATTCATGAGTGGCGGGCACCGCTTTTGCTTTTGTGCTTTGATATGACCTTAGATCGTAAAACTGGGGCAAATTTGTCCCGCACCAGGGGGTTTCTCAAGTGAATCTATCGCAACGCACACGGGTCGTGGTCTCGGTCGCCATGTCGGTCTTGCTTACCAATATTCCTTATCTGGCTTGGGCCGATTCCCTCGAAAATGTTCCCCAACAAATGATCACGACCTCGGCCGTCGTTGAACAAATGAACCGCCAGCAAACGGAGCAGAAAGTTCAAGACTTTCTTGCGCGCACGGAGGTTCGCAATGAGTTCGTTAAGCGCGGTGTTTCGCCGGACGAAGTGTCCATGCGTATCGCCAGCCTGTCGGACCGTGAGCTTAAGCAACTGGCCACACAAATGGATCAGGCGCGCTTCGGCGGTGATGTCATTGGCATCTTGATCGTCGTGTTGCTGGTCGTTCTCATCATTTATCTGGCGAAGCGCATTTGATAAAAATATTTTGGCTCATGCTGACTGTGGGGATGGTGGGTTGCGCCTCCACCTCGCGGCAGACGCGAGAGATTCTTCGCTCAGCGCCTGATATTCCGCGCCAAGCACAAGTCGCCGGAGTGCCGTTCATCAATCAAAGTGCGGGCTACTGCGGGCCCGCGACTCTGGCGATGGCGATGCGCTTTGCGGGCGCGCAAACCGATATGGATCGTCTCGCGTCAGAGGTCTTCACTCCGGGAAGTAAAGGCAGCTTGCAACAAGACATGATCGGCGCGAGCCGCCGCCATGGCATGATGGCTGTCGTGATAGAGGGCATGCCTTCATTGTTCACAGAGATCGCGGCCGGACATCCCGTAATTATTTTTGAAAACTTGGGCTTAAGCTGGATTTCGCGCTGGCACTACGCGCTGGTTAATGGTTATGACCTCGACAAGCGGGAAGTGGTGATGCATTCCGGGCCGCAGGCTTTCGAGCGGACTTCCTTAAAAGTTTTTGAGAGCTCGTGGGTTTATTCGGATTATTGGGCGCTCGTGATCCTTAAGCCCGGCGAACTTGCGAAGAGCGGAGATGAACTTGCACACATGAACGCCGCAGCGGGGCTTGAGCAAATCGGCAAAACCAAAGAGGCCGAAATTGCTTATCTCAGCATTCTCCAGCGCTGGCCAAAAAGCCTTGGCGCCTTGATCGGTCTTGGCAACATCGCTTACGCGCGCCATGACCGGCCTGCCGCGATCAAGTACCTGCGCATGGCCCGCCAATACCATCCCGAGTCAGAAGCCGCCCGCCACAATCTCGCCATTGCCGAAGGCCGTAAATCGATTTAAAACAATTGAATCGTGATCGGAGTACTTATGTCTATCGCCATGGCCGCGCAGAATCCTCTACTTAAACAGTGGTCCGGCCATTACGGGGGCGTGCCTCCGTTCGACAAAGTGAAAGTCGCCGAAATCAAGCCCGCGGTGGAAGAAGCGATGGCCGTGCAACTTAAAGAGTGGGATGCGATCGCGGCGAATCCCGCACCCGCAAATTTCGAAAACACTTTGTTGGCGCTTGAAAAATCCGGCCGCGAGCTGGAGCGCGCAATGGCGATTTACCAGGTTTGGGCCAGTGGCAAAAAAACGTCTGAATTTAAGGAAATCGAAAGAGAAATGGCGCCCAAGCTCTCCGCATTCTTCGATAAGTTTATTCAGAACGGAAAACTCTTTAAGCGGATCGAAGCGGTTTATAGCTCACCTGAGAAAAGTAAACTCACTGCTGAGCAACAAAGGTTGGCATGGTATTATCACAATCGCTTCGTTCAGCGCGGGGCCAGGCTTAACGACGAACAAAAAGCCAAGGTCGCGAAAATCAATCAGCGTCTGGCGACTCTTTCGACCGATTTCGAGCAGAATGTTCTCAATGACGAAGAAAATAACGGCCTCGTTATCGAAAAGGCCGCCGATCTTGCCGGACTTCCCACGTCATTCATTGAGGGTGCCGCGCAAGAGGCCAGTGCACGCGGACTTAAAGGGCGCTGGATGATCGCGAACACGCGCTCGATGATGGATCCCTTTCTCACCTACTCGACCAACCGCGATTTGCGTGAGCAGGCTTTCAAGCGCTGGACTTCGCGCGGTGAAAATCCGGGAGCGCATAACAACGGCAAAATCGTGCCCGAAATTTTAAAACTACGCGCCGAACGTTCCAATATTTTTGGTTACCCGACTTACGCGCATTGGAACCTTGCCGACTCGATGGCTAAAGAGCCGCAAGCGGCCATGGATCTCATGCTCAAGGTCTGGACACCCGCGGTCAAAAAGGCGCGCAAAGAGATCGCTGACATGCAGGCCATGGTGGATAAAGAGGGCGGCAAATTTAAAATCCAGCCCTGGGACTACCGCTTCTACGCCGAGAAAGTACGCAAAGAAAAATACGACCTCGATTTCAATTTGGTGAAGCCCTATCTTTCGCTCGAAAATATCCGCAAAGCGATGTTCTTTATGGCAGAGCGGCTTTACGGAATGGAATTTGTGAAAGTGAATGACGCTCCGGTCTTCGACGACAAAATGTCGGTGTACAAAGTGGTGGATAAATCGGCCCAGTTGATAGGCCTTTGGTACTTCGATCCCTTCGCGCGGCCCGGTAAAAGTTCCGGCGCGTGGATGAGCGACTACCGCCCCCAATACAAACTGGATGGCCACGATATCAAGACGATTGTCTCAAACAATTGCAATTTTGTCGCGGGCAAGCCTGGTGAACCCGTTCTGATTTCGTGGGATGACGCGGTCACGATGTTTCATGAATTCGGACACGCGTTGCATGGACTGAATTCCCGCGTTACCTATCCATCGCTTTCGGGCACGAACGTGGTGCGCGATTTCGTCGAATTCCCCTCGCAGTTTCATGAACACTACCTGCGCACTCCGGAAGTCCTGAAATTTTTAATCGACAAAGACGGTAAGCCGATCCCGAAAGATTTGATTGAGAAAATTGAGCGCGCCAAAACATTCAACCAAGGTTTCGCCACAGTGGAATTTCTTGCTTCGGCGATTGTCGATATGAAGCTTCACTTGGCGGGTACAAAACCGATCGATGCCGCGGCCTTCGAGAAAGAAACGTTGAAAGAGCTCGGCATGCCGCAAGAAATTGTTATGCGTCACCGCATCCCGCACTTCGGCCATATTTTCTCGGGCGAGGGATATGCGGCCGGATACTATGGTTATTTATGGGCCCAGGTTTTGGATAACGATGCATTCGGCGCTTTCACAGAAGCTAAAGGCCCGTATGATCCGGAGACGGCAAAGCGATTGGTGAAAGAATGTTTGTCGGTGGGCAACACCGTTGACCCGGCGGATGCTTATCGGAAATTTCGCGGACGCGAACCGAAAGTTGATGCCTTACTCAAAGAGCGCGGCTTTACGCTAGAGAACTAAGAGTCGCTCAGCGGCAATTCGACGAAGAAGCGTGAACCCTCGCCGATCTCGCTTTCGACGGATACGGTCCCGCCATGGGCATCCAAGATCTGCTTAACGATGTAAAGACCAAGGCCTAAGCCGCTCACCTCATTGGCGGAGACGGCGCGCTCAAATTGCTGAAAGATGCGCGAGAGGTCTTCTTTTTTTATGCCCATGCCCCGGTCACGCACGACCATCACGGCCCGCGAAGGGGTTTTGCTGATCTCGATCGAGATCGGTTTCGATCCTCCGTACCTCATCGCATTGGTGAGCAAATTCGTAATGACCTGCTCAATACGATAACGATCCCACCGCCCCTCGATACCGGAGGCCCCCGTCACGGTCACAAATTGGCCGAGGTTTTGGATTTGCGCATGAATTCTTTCAACGACTTCCATCACGAGAACCTTTAAATCAAAATTCTCAGGATTAAGAACGAATTTCCCCGAATTCAGCCGCGCGATATCCAGCATGTCATCGACTAAGCGGTTAAGCCGGTTGACTTGAACTTCGTCATCGCCAAACATTTTGCTAAGTTTTTCCGGCGTAAATTTATCCAGTTGTTTGCGCAGCAAGGAACGGCTGCGCATTTGCGCCCGCAGTTTGAGAGAAGACAGCGGCGTTTTCAGTTCATGCGATGCGACCGATAAAAATTGATCACGCACTCTAATGGCGTTTTTTAGATCTTGGACGTCGCGGGTTACGCCGACGAGGTTATTGATAAAGCCCGATTCGTCCTTCATGGGGCTGAGAATATATTCGAACTCGCGCAATCCCTTCGGGCTGGAAAAAAATGTTTCGCCCACAACCGCTTCGCCGTTAAAGGCGCGTTTTTGTTCTTCACTGAACCGCTTAAGAAAAGCGGCATCAAAGCCCATCTCTTCACCGGTTTTGCCGAGAGGCGATTCGCCCTCACGCCCCTGCTGCATCAACGCTTCCGACAGCGCTAGATTTGCGGCTTCGTTGACATAGATATAGCGGCCGTCGCGATCGAGCATAAACACATGATCCGGGGAGGCGTCGAGCAGCATGGCCAATTTGCGCCGGGATTCTTCTTGGGCTTTCGCGCCGCTAATGACGGTTCCAATTTGCGCGGCGAGCACTCCTAAAAAATTTTGGTATTCGTCATCGAATTGTCGGCTTGGATTCAGTCCAACCGATAAGAAGCCGTCCACCTCATCGCTTCCGGGAAAGAAAAACGGCAAAACGTAAGCGGAGCGGGCCATCTCGCGGCCAAGGACATCGGCCTCAATCTTCACGTCGGGCGGGACTTGGCTGATGAATACGGGAACCTTAGTGATGACGACTTCATCCAAAGCCGGGTAATAACTGCTTGTTTGCGGCTCACCCAAGCGACGGTCGGGAACATCGATGCCAAATGAGCCCATGACCTTCGCAATTCCGTCTTCGCTGCTGAGCAAACGCAACACGCAGTAAGGCAAATCCTGCCGATTTGATGCCAAGGTTTCCATGCATTTGCGGCAGACCTCTTCAACGGTTGAAGTTCCGGCAAGGTGAAGTGCCATGTTATGCAGCATCTTCAGTCGGCGCTCGTTGACCACTTGCCGGGTTGTCTCAATTGCATTGCAGAGAACGCCGGCGATGTCTCCACGCTCATTGCGGATCGGCGAATAAGAGAAAGTGAAATAAGCTTCTTCCAAAAAACCATAACGTTCTATCGGCAAGAGCTGGTCTTGAACCCACGTGGATTTTCCCGAGAGGACGCTTTTAAAAAGCGGCTCCACCAGCGTCCAGAACTCGGGATAATATTCTTTGGCAGGGAAGCCTTGGCCCATTGCCCGGTCTTTATGTCCGATCATGGGCTTACTTGCTTCGTTGTAAAACTGAATCAGATCCGGCCCCCAAAGGACAAAAGTCGGAAACAGTGATTCAAAACAATTGCTGAGCGCCGTACGTAAGCTTTGCGGCCAAGCTTCAATGGGTCCGAGCGAGGTTGCCGACCAGTCGCGCGCCAAGATTTCCCGGCCGGTATTGTTTTGCCCGCTCAATAGGGATTGCGGCCAGGTTGTCCGATCTTCCAAGTTATTTTGCACACTGAATTCTTACTGATCTGTGCTTTGGGCGTCAATTGCTAGCTTTTTCCAATATTGGGCTGCCCCGATTGGTCTATTAGGATTAGAGTTTAGTTGTTTTGGAGGTTTCGAGTGGCGTCCTTAGATATACATGCCTTCACACAGTGCAAAGTTTTGGACGAAGAGGGCCGTGAAGTGCCGCTTTCTTCCTTTTGGAAAAAGCACACCGCGCTGTTTATATTTCTGCGCCATTTCGGCTGCATCGCTTGCCGCAGCCATGCGGCTGAGATCTGGCATCACCGCGAGCGGTATCAGAAGAACGGCGCAAAAATTATTTTTATCGGAAACGGTAAATCTCAGTACATCAAGGCCTTTAAAGAAGATCTGGATTTAGAGGGAGCGTCCATCTACACCGATCCAGAGCTCAAATGCTTTCAGGCCGCGGGATTTAAGCGCGGCTTCTTGAAGGTTTTTAGCCCGGCGTCGGCGATTAATGCCGCGAAACTTGCGGCCAACGGCCACCGGCAAGCTTTATCGAAGGGTGATCTGTGGCAATTGGGAGGTATGATGGTCGTTAAAGCGAATGGAAAAGTCGCCTATCATTATATCAGTGAAGCGGTCGGCGATTATCCGCCGGAAAAAGATGTAATAACATAAAGGTTGAGTTCATGAAGCAGTCAGTCTGGACGGAAAATTATGTCATCTCTTCCTACCTGGTAAATTTGCGCGGACAAGCGGGCCTGTATGCCGTTCTTAATTTGATTCAGGATGTAGGTTGGTTGCATGCGATGCACCTGCAAGTGAATTTGCCGAAGAATGCGGGATGGATTTTCACCCGCCAAAAGCTCATCATGAAAAAGTGGCCCGCGTGGAATCAAACGCTCACGATCCGCACGTGGCTGCGCAAACCCGAAAGCGACGCTTTTTTATATCGCGATTACGAATTGCTGATGGGGGACGAGAAGATCGGCGAGTGCACTTCGACTTTTACGGTCATGGATATGCAGACTCGTAAAATCGCCGTTCAAGACTGGAGCGAATATGCCTCCATCTGGCGTAACGACGGCTATCTTGAACACAAGCCGGCAAAAATCCCCGCGGAGCAAGACGTTGCCGATTTGATGCAATTCCACGTGCGCAACAGCGATATCGATCTGAATCAACATGTGAACAACACCCGTTACGCACAATGGATTTTGGACGCGATACCGATCGATATTTTGCGTAAAGGTACCGAGCTTCATCAATACGAGGTGAATTTCCTGGCCGAGACAAAGATCGGCGATGTCGTGACAGTGCAGAAATCTTTGCACGATATGAGGGAGGGATCCTCATCCCGCGTGCAGTTTCAAGGTATCCGAAATCGTGATGGAAAGCCGGTATTTACGGCGCAAATGTTGGTCACGGAAAGCGGCGGCTAAAGGCCAAATTGTGGCCTGAAAATCGCATTGTTTCGGATTGATGAAAAGGTACCTACTGACATTTTTCCTAGCTTTTGGCGGCTCCGGCCAAGCAACGGCGAGCTCGTTGATGATGGAGCTGCGCTCAAATGCCGGCCACTATTGGACGTGGGCCGGGCAAAATGCCGCGAAGTATTTGCCGCCGGAAGTGCTCGCCGAAAAAGGATGGTTGGTCGGAGATCCACACCACGAGAACTTTTCTTACGTTTTCATCGAGGGCAGACGTGATTACGTTCCGGATGATCTGGATGATGCGGGTTATGGACCATTCATACTCGATTTTTTAAAATTCTTGGGTGTCTCGCGCGCGGTGAGCGAGAACAAAAATGATCTGAGCGTCGAGACGGCCTTCACTTTTTATTTGGCGGGCTTAAAGGGCGAGAAGTGGAATGGCACTGTACCGGCATTACTGCTTGAAGATTTTAGCGTGACGCCGAAAGAGCTGGAAGAAGCCTATCTGAAAAGAATCAAAAAAAAGGTCAAGGGCGGCGAGTTCGAAGCGCACGAAGGGATGACCGCTTGGCAAGATATGACTTCAGCCCAGAAGGATCAGTTCAACGACTTCGAGAAGCGCTACTTCAAAAAATATATACCGGCTAAATACGAGGTCAAGGATCGCGCGATGTTCACCAAAGTGGGGCGGGGCGGAAGCGCGGGGAAAGCCCGCTTCTGGTATTATCTAAAGGCCTCGGATGTGGACCGCCAGTTCATCGAATTCAAAGAGATGGAAGGTTCATCGCTGGCGAATTATCAAGCGCAGCCGGGCACCACGCTCGAGCGTGTCCACGAGGCGCTGAAAATTTATTGGGGTGAAAAGATGCCTGAGCTCTTCGGCGTCGTCGGCGATGCGCAACATGCCTTTTGGATGCGGCCTAAACTGCCGCTCTATATCGATTTCAACCGTTCGTTCTTTAAAAAGAACATCAAAGATTTCACTGAGCTTTCTTATTTCATTTCGTATAAGCTCGGCCAATGGCACGGGCGGCAGATGAAGAGCGCCGCCTACTGCAAAAATCTTGAGGCGAATTTCAAGAAATTGGCGGCAAGCATGGATCAATTTACCTCGGACTATCTTGAAGTGGCCGCGGCACTAATGCAGAATCAAAAATAAAATCGGTATAAGTGCTCCCGCAATCAAGGCGATCGTGACCGCCTTTCTTTGCCGGCCCAATTGAAAAGCCATCTGGATTCCCAAGACCGAAGTGATCACGAATCCGGAGGCCATCAAGATTTCAAAACATTTAAAGAGCAGGGATTGCTCTTTCTTGCCGTCGTTGCCGGGAAGGGTGGCGTGCGTGTGCGGTTCGGATAAAGCGTGCAGCACTTTCTGCACCGAGGTGGGATCACCCTCCTTCGGCAGGTCGTTGAAGCGAAAAACCTGCCACGCTCCGGAAATAGAGAAGTAGATCAAGATCGGCGCAAAGAACACGCCCAAATAAATATGAAGTTGTCTTAAGTTTCTCATTTGATAACGTGGGTAGCATGGACAAGGTGATACATCAAGACGACGCCATAAAGTGGCTCGAAAAACAGCCGATTCTCAATGGCTGTTCATTTATTACATCCATGCCCGACGTTTCCGAGTTCCCCGGTTTCTCATTGAGTGAGTGGAAGGCCTGGTTCTCGGCCGCGGCCGGCTTGATCATGTCCAAGTGCCCCGATGACGGCCTTGCGATTTTTTACCAGACGGATATTTTGCGCGACGGCGAGTGGGTTGATAAAGGATTTTTGATTCAGAAAGCGGCCGAACTTCAAGGCTCGCGTTTGCTTATGCACAAGGTCGTGTGCCGGGTTCCGGCGGGTGAAACCACTTTTGGCCGCCCGGCTTATTCCCATCTTCTGTGTTTTTCAAAAAGCGTGAAGCCTGAAATCGCGAAATCGCTGCCCGATGTTTTGCCTTCGGCGGGTGAGACGACTTGGACCCGCGGCATGGGTTTGGAGGCATGCCTGTTGGCTTGCCGGATTGTTATCGAGCACACCACCGGCGCGCGCACCATCGTCGACCCGTTCTGCGGGCACGGTTTGGTGTTGGCGGTGGCGAATTCACTGGGTCTTTCGGCAATCGGGGTGGAGCTTAACGCCAAAAGGGCGCGCAAGGCCCGGGCGCTCAATCAACTGTAATCTTCAATTTCATTAAGATCCATCCGCCGCAGTTGCGGAGATAAATACGTAACGATCGCCACCGTCAGCAAGCACATCACGCCGCCAAGATAGACCGCGGGTATTGTGCCCAGGAGTTTGGCGGCGATGCCGGACTCCAGTTCACCGATCTCATTTGATGATCCGATGAAAATGGAATTCACCGCCGAAATTTTTCCGCGCATATGGTCCGGTGAAAAAAGCTGTACGGCGGCTGAGCGCGTGACCATGCTCACGCTGTCGAACATGCCGCTTAAGGCCAGCGCGAAAAGAGAGAGTGTAAAATTACGGCTTATTCCAAACACCAAAATGCAGGCTCCGAATCCCGCGACAGCCGATAAGAACGTGCTGCCCTTGCGGCCGCCTTTAAAATTTTTGCGTGAAAGATAAAAACTCATCAAAGTCGCACCGACGGCGGGGGCGGCCCTTAAAGCGCCCAGACCCTTCGGTCCTACAAACAAGATATCTTCGGCGAAGATCGGGAGCAGCGCGGTCACGCCGCCGAATAACACCGAAATCATATCCAGGGAAAGGGCCGGAAATAAAATCGGATGTTTCAGCACGAAGCGGCCGCCCGAGAGGAGTTCGTCTTTGATCGAGGCATGTTTAAACTGGTTGGAGGGGGCGGGCAGTACCAGTCTCATTGAGAACATCGAGACAATCGCGCAGATCAAGAAGAAGCAAACCAGCGATGAAGAGGTAATCGCACCGTAAAAACCGAAAAGCAATCCGCCGACGGCGGGTCCCCCTATGCGTGCAACTTGCATCGCGGAACTCATCAGCGCCGTAGCCCGCACTAGGCCGTTGCGCCCCACGATGCGCGGAACCGAAGCGAAGATCGAGGGTTGCGAAAACGCGCGCGCCACTCCGGTTAAAACAGAAGCGGCGTAAAGCATCCCGGCTTGCGCATATAAATTCAGATGCAACTCATAAATATGTTCGGCCAAAACCAAAATCCCTGAAAGAAGGCTGACAAAAATCACATTGCGGTAAACTTTTAACGGCGGCATACGGTCGACCAAATAGCCGGCATAGAGGGCCAGCCCGATCGCGGGTACCGCCTCCGCCAATCCAATCAGGCCCAGGGCCAACGGATCTTTGAGCAATTCATAGATTCGCCAGCCGAGCACCACGGACTGCATTTGCACGGCAAAGGTAAAGAAAAAGCGCGCGCTTAAAAGCTTTTTAAAATCGGCTGACATATGTCCCGTAGTTTCGCGCGAATGGCATTCACAATGCAATATTCTCGTAGGGAAGCCTAAAGAAGCGACTTTACTGCTTATTGGGGCAGAAATACTGTTTTAGGAGGAATTTATGGCTATCATGCGCTCGAATATCGGTGAAATAAGTGTCATGTCGCACGAGGAGAAGCATTTAATTTGGATCGGCGTTTTAGGGGGCGCGGTGATTTCAGGCCTGGCGATGCTTTTGATTTTCGGGATGGTTCTTCACACGCTGGATTATCCGGACAGCGGTCTCCTTTTAGCCATCGCCACGGTGGTGGGAGTTGTGGCGGGGGCGGCGCTCGGTCCGATCATCACCCTGGTGATGAAGAGACGGACCGCCCGTTCGCTTGGGCTTTAAGCGCAGCCGTTGTGACTTGCGGATGACTTCTGCGCCTTGGCCGCTTAAAATAAAGCGGTTGAGGTGAGTGATGAAGATCCAAGCGGCGCTTTTAGGAATATTGATCAGCGGTTTCATTGCTCCGGCCGCAGCGCCGAAACCCAAGGAGAAATTCAAAATGCCGTCCGAACAAGAGCTAAAAAAGAAGTTAACCCCGCTGCAATTTGAAGTGACTCAAAAAGAGGGCACCGAACGCCCGTTCGACAATGAGTATTGGGACAATCACCGAGAGGGCATTTACGTCGATGTCGTGTCGGGGGAAGTGCTATTCAGTTCAAAGGATAAATTTGATTCCGGCACCGGCTGGCCGAGTTTCACTAAACCGCTGGTGAAAGAAAACATGTATGAGAAAACGGACAAAAGCTTGTTTGCCGAGCGCACGGAAGTGCGCAGTAAAGCCGGGAACAGTCACTTGGGCCATCTTTTTACCGATGGCCCCAAGCCGACGGGCATGCGCTATTGCATGAACTCCGCATCGCTACGTTTTATCCCTAAGGAAAAACTCAAAGACGAAGGCTACGGGGAATATCTCAAAGAATTCGAAAAGTAAGCGTGCCGCGGCTCAGATCCGGCGGCTACGCGCCTTTGCACGCAAGGGGGTCTTCTTCACCGTGAGTGAAGGGGGAGAAACGTGAGGGACGTCTTCGGTAACGACTAATGTGGATCCGTCGCTCATCTTATGTCCGTGGAATCTTTGGATGCCGTCAGCCGCTTCTTCGGGCGTGGCCATTTCAACGTAGCCGACATGATAATCATTGCCGCGAACCGATTTGACCGCGACTGAGGCTTTTTTCACTTCACCGATGGCACTGAACATTTCTTCGAGAACGTAGGAGTCGGTGGCGTCACAGAGGTTTCTGATATAAAGCTTTGTTCCCATTGATCCGCCTTTGTGTGAAGAGTAGCAGCTAATATAGCATACTTGGCGTCATTATGCCCGTCTTGAATCCCGCTCAGATGTTATACCTACGTTGTCAGCAGAATTATTGCTTAAAGGCGGCTCATTGCTTATTTTGAGTGCGATGAACACGTCCTTTTACCAACTCACTTTCGCGGAACTCGTGGAGATCTGCGCCCAGAACGGTTTACCTGTCTCGAGCGCGAGCTTGCTTTACAATTGGCATTTTAAGAAGAACCGGCGCGAGGATTGCGATCATCATAATTACGCACGAAGCGCGCGCGCTTTTTTCGCGCAAGAAATCGATTTCACTTTGCCTCGAATCCACACCGTTCAGCAGTCGGCCGACAAAACGGTAAAATTTCTGTTCGAACTGAATGACGGTCAAAAGGTGGAAACGGTACTGATCCCTTTTCAGAACAAGTACACGATTTGCCTTTCGTCCCAAGTGGGCTGCGCGATGAATTGTTCATTTTGTTTCACGGGCAAGCAGGGCTTCACCCGGCACTTAAGAACCGAAGAGATCACGGGCCAATTTCTTGAGGCACGGCGTTGGCTCACCTGCAATCGGCCGGGCGATGACCGCATTTTAAACATCGTGTACATGGGGCAGGGCGAACCATTGCATAATTTCGACGCGGTAAAAAAATCGGCGGAAATATTTTTAGCGCAGCGGGGGCCGAGTATCGCGCCTCATAAGATCACCATTTCAACTTCGGGCTACATTCCCGGCCTTGAACGGTGGAAGGCCGAAATGCCAAACGTGAACATCGCTTTATCGCTTCATTCGCCGTTCACTTCAATCCGCAATCAATTGATTCCTATCAATCGCCGCTTTCCCTTGGCGGATGTTTTGAGATTGGTGGACGCGATCCCCGAGGATGAAAAGCGCTTCGTTACCTACGAATATTTATTGATCAACGGTCTTAACGACGGTCCTGAAGATGCCGAAGCAACGGGCAATTTGCTTAAAGGCAAGAAGGCATTCATTAATCTGATTCCCTTTAATCCGTTTCCAGGATCGACCTACCAGAGGCCCGCGCCGGCGCGGGTACAGGAATTCAAAAGTATTCTCGATAAATTCGAGATCCCAACCCTTATTCGCACGACGAAAGGCGATGAAATTCTCGCCGCTTGCGGTCAGCTGAATACGGCTATCGTCTAGCCCTGAGTTCCGCTTTTCTTTTATTCCGTTTTTAATCTATCCTATAGGTCGAATGAAGAATCTCCTCCGCACGGCCAAAAATTGGTTAAATAAAAAGAACGCGCAAGAACCGGAAGAAAAGGCGCCGGCGGCAGCCGCGGCACCGGTGATGGCATCGGTCCAGCCTGCGCCGGTGGTGCAAGCTCCGCCTCCCGCAGCCAAACGTGTCGTGCGAATCGAACCGGATCCCGTTCCCGTCGCGGTCGCGCCTATAAATATGGCCGTTTTGAATTCAGGCCCCGAAGTGAAAATTTTCACGCGTTCATCGAAAACTTACGCGACCTGCCCACATTGTGAGGCGAGCTGGAACTTGCGTGAACGGGTTTCGCATCCGAGCTTCCGGCGCGACGAGAATAAGGGCCTCACTTGTCCTGCATGCGACAAGGGTGTGAGTTTGCCGAGCACTTTGGATCTTCGAAAACTTTCATAGTGGGATAGAGTAAGTCATGAAACAAAGATTTGAAGTTAAAGTGAATCCTGATGCGAAAGAGACGCGAGTCGAGATGTCGGGTGCGCTCAATGAGCAGGCCGAGTTGCCGGATTTGCGCGTGAATCTGCCTATTCATATCAATCTTAAGAATCTCACGATGTTGAACTCGCTCGGCACCAAAACATGGGTAACGTGGGCGCGCCGCTTTCGCCCCCCGCTGAAAATACATCTTGAGCAATGCCCACCGGTTTTCGTAAAAAGCTTTTCGATGGTGAAAGGTTTTTTAACGGAAGTGATGCAGGTCGATTCCTTCTTTGTTCCGTTCTACTCGCAAGCCACGGGTGAGCGTAAGGATTTCTTGGTTGTGCGCGGTGAACACTTCGACGGCGTTTCCGTCCGGGTGCCCGAGCTTAAGGACTCAAAAGGCAACACAATGGAGAGCGATGTGAGCGCGAACTACTTCTCGTTCTTGAAATCATGAAAACCGTTTTTAAAGAATACCATCATCTTTGGCCTGCCAAGCGGCTCGAGTTTCTTGAGCCCATCTTGTCTAAAGTTTTCGTTCTGCATTCTCCGCGCGAGCAAAGCCTTATCGAGACAATGACCTTGACCCCAAAGGACGTCGTGGTGGTGAATGACAATGCGCCGCTAGTCGATGTCGTGCGTTTGCTCGAGGCCGGATTTGAGCATTGCGTACAGCAGCAGCGTGAAGATTTCGCGCAAGAACTGCTGACCTCGGGTTTTATGGCCCAGCGGCCGGCGATTTTCGCGCGCGATCCAATCACATTCTTTTTCAATGGGTTTCAATCGCTAGAAGACGCCACGTTCGGCGGCCGCCATATTAAGTTTCCGTTTAAGTCGAGCGGCGAGAAAGCACTTTTGCTTGAACGCCTGGACGCCTTTCTCGACAACTCGACGTCAATGTCCTCAATTAAGGACCTTTGCCTGCAAGCGGCCGATGAATTGATCAGCAACGCGATTTTTCATGCTCCGGTAAAGGCCAGCGGCGTACGCATAAACGATAAATTTGAACGTAATGAAGACGTTTGGCTTCCCGATAACAAAGAGGCGACATTATTCGCCTGCTTTTCCGATCAACGGGTCATCATTGGTTGCGACGATCCGTTCGGTTCGCTTAGCCGTGGAACTTTGTTGCTGCAGTTGCGAGCGGTATTTAAGGATACCGCCACCAGTGTGCGCCCGGCCGGGCCCAGCGCCGGCATCGGTTTTAAGTATCTGGTGGATAATTGCGCGAACTTTTACGTTATGTCCACCAAAGGAAAGCGCACGCTGGTGGCGTGTGCGTTTCTGCTTAAGGGCTTAAAGGCGAACCTGGATGCGCCAAAACATTTCCATTTGAGTTTCCGCTGAACTAGGAAGCCTTTTTTACCGCGCCGGCTTGGGCGCCCTTGAATTTCAAAATGCAAACCGTGATATCGTCGGCGAGTTCGGTGTCTTTTTTGAATTCATCCGCTTTGCCAATAATGTACTTCATCATTTCCCCGGGAGTCTTGTCGTCCGTCATACCGTCGTAGAAAGCTTGCAGGAATCCGCGCTCGCCCCACATTCTTTTGTCGGCGTTGGCGATATCAGGCAGGCCGTCGGTGTAGAATATGATCGTGTCGCCCGCCTCAAGCTGGATACTTTCGGCCTCAAAAATTTCTTCGTTGGATTCGCCCAAGCGGCGTCCATTGATTCCCTGCAGGGGCTCAAGGTGTCCGCGGAAAGCCGCGAAACTCGGTGTTTCCGTCGCCATTTTTGCTTTGCGAATTAAATAGGGCGGATCGTGAGAGGCGCGGGCAAAGCGGAACTCACCGGTTCCCGTGTTTAAGGCGCCGACAAAGAAGGTCATGTTGATTTTGCCCTTAGTCGTCCGGCAAACCGCTTGGTTCAGATAAGACATGGCTTTTTCGGGCGAAAGATCTTTTTGCGTTTCCAGTATGGAAACCGCGGAACAGGTGGAGCTGGTCACCAGCGCCGCGGGGGCGCCGTGGCCCGTGGCATCGCCGATCCATACATAAACCCAGTCGCCGATTTGTGAATAGTACCACCAGTCTCCCCCGCACTCGGTGGCTGGACGGTAGTAGCCGGCTATCGTAACGTTCGGGGAATCGAAACTCGGCGCAGGAAAAAGCATTTCTTGCACGGCGTGCGCCGTTGCCAGTTCGTTTTGCATACGGATGGATTCACCTTGTTGTTGATACATGCGGGCATTTTCGAGGGAAATGGCGATTTGCCCGGCCAAGGTTTGCATGAGCTCGACCCGGTCAGCCGAGAAAACGCCGGCTGCCGCGTTGTTTTCCAGGTACACCATCCCCTTTAATTCGCCGCCGGCGAGAATGGGGATGCAAACCGTCGATCTTACTTGCGCACGTTGCACGTATTCGTCGCGACTGACCCGGTCGTCGCGCCATGCGGCTTCGAGCACCATCGATTCTTGCGTGCGCGCCACATACGCGACGATCGAGCGCGGGATCTTGTCGTAATTTTGCACGGAGATATGCGTGAGTTCGAAATCCTTCTCGGAATTGAAGCGCAGCTCGCCTTTAACGAACAGCTGCCCGCCTTCGTTCAGCACCAGGACACCGCGCTCGGCACCGGCATTTTCGATTAAGATCGAAAGAAGTTTATTCACCAACCGGCTCATGTCGATTTCGGCTACGAGGGCGTTGCTGGCTTTCAAGACCGTATTAATGTCCAAGCTGAGATGGCTTGCGCTAGCGGTCGACGATCCCTTGGAGCGGTTGGAGCTATTCACCTTCAAATTGGGGTAAGATTGCAAGATGAGGTCGACCTTCGCATCGGCGCCCCAGTTTTCATAGACAAAGAGCGCCTCGCGTAAGTAAAGAAGAGCGACCTTCTCAAGGCCTTGGCCGATGAATGCCTGGGCAAGCATTTCATTCGCAAAAGCCTCCAGCAGTACAATCTCACCTTGTTTAGCCGCATCCACGGCTTTCTGCAGACTTTGTACGGCCTTGTCGGCTTGGCCTCGGTGAAGGTTCCAGGCCGAGAGCATCATCAAATACATAGCCTTGAAATTGGTGGGGTTGGCGTCGCTCATATCCTTAAAGAAACGCAACTCTTTGCGCACCGTTTTCAGTTCTCGTCTTTTGGCGCGTCCTTCAAATTTATGAATATTGTTGATGATCAAAATAGTCATATGGAAACGGGTTAAGAGCATGTTCATCGAAAACGGGCTAAGAGCCATTTTCTCGCGCACACGCTCGATATAGGAAAAGGCTTTCTCCTGCTGGCCCATAATCATGTAATAAAGCAGGGCCTTCATGTAAAACCAAATTACGGGTACATCGGAGCCTGACTGCACCAACTCATCATGAAGTTTCGTATCTTGAAAGGGATCCTCTATTTCTCCACGCAGTGCCTTGATCAAATATTCCGTCGACACAAGGCTTGCGCGCATCATTTTATGATTGGCTTTGACCGTAAAGTCCGCGCATTCGGTAAGAACTTGTTCCGCACGGGCCAGCTTACTTTCCGACAGCAGCGAATAAGCGCCGATGTAGTGCGCGCAACAAGATGCATAAAGCAAATCGCCGTTTTGAAAAAGAAGATCCACCCCTATCCGCAAAATGCGCAGCGATTCTTTAAGATTGTGAGTGACATGTATCAAGAAGCCGCCGCTTGCATAGCAAACCCGGTATTCGTAAGGCAGTAATCCTGCATCGAAATAGGGGAGCAAACGGTCGGCTGAAAGTTTGGCTTCTTTAAATTTTCCGAATTTATGCCACAGGATTGTCGCCAGAAATCCCCGTCCGGTCAGATCGGTGAATTTTTCACGTAAGGCGAGTAGGATTCCGATCATCGAACAGAATACCAACTGGTTTTTATTAACCTGGTATGTCGGGGCGGCGATCGACGTGATTAAGGCGACCTTCGCCCGGGCGGATTCCTTTTCCGGCAAACGGGATTCCTTAATATTTGAAGAATTCGATTTATTGACCAAAAAACGGGTGCGCATAATCAAATAGAGAAGAACGAGCGGGTGTGGATTGTCGGGGAGGCGGATGCCCAGCTGAGCGAGGCCCCGTTGTCCCCACCGGATCGACTCGACATTCTTCATCTGCATGTTCGTTAGATCCACGAGTAAACGGAAAATACGTGCCTTTTTAATCGGTTCCTTCACCTTGAGGAGAAGTGCCTCGAAGATTTTCTCCGCTTCCGCGAAGCGCCCGAGGGCATATTCGCTTTCGCCTATGAGAACCATCAACGGATTAAGTAAATTTTCGTATTTTTCCCAGTTCTCGCTGCGCAATAGGCTCAAGCCGGTTTGCGCATAACCGAGGGCGACGTCATAAACCGACGAGTTTTTCGCGACCATCGCCGCAAGCAAGTTGAGTTCGGCGCTTTTCTCACGTTCCGCCGTATTGGCAATCAGGGAAGAGCCCGCATTCCAGTGATTAACAAGATAAAAAATCCCGGCGCGGATTTTCTGCTCATCCCAAGTTTGAATCAAATAGTTGGCGATTCGCCAGTGAATGGCTTCGCGCTCCTCCTGGGGAAGCATGCGGTAGGTGGCCTCTTGAACGCGGTCGTGGATAAATTTATACTCACCGGGAACGGTTTCCGTAATCAAACCCAGATGGCGGGCCGGATCCAGAGTCGAGATATTTTCCTCGGTCGTTTTTTGATTGTGCATCTTCAGCTCGTCGACTTTAAAATAAGTGCCGAAGCAAGATGCCAGCATAAGGGTATCGACGGTGTCTTTGGACATCGCCTCGATTTTTTCCGTAAGCAGGGTAAGAACGTTGCTGGTCACGTCTTGATTGCGGATAGCCTCCAGGCTCCATGTCCAACCTTCGTTGGCGCTGAAGCGTAGCAAGCCTTTTTCATTGAGGGTGCGTAAGAATTGCGAAACAAAGAACGGGTTACCTGAGGTCTTTTCGAAAACCAGATCGGCCAGATGCGCGCACTCCAAGCTCGGGACCTTGAAGGAGTCGGCCAGCAGATGATGGATATCTTCTTTGCTGAGCCCGCGCAAAAGAACGCGGTCGATCGGGATGTTGGCATCTTCAATGTTACGCAACAATTGGTTCACGGGATGCGATGACGTGATCTCGCCGTCGCGATATGCACCGACGACGAGCAAACTATCCGCTTGTTTCTCGGTCATAAACATATGAAGAAGCGAGCGGCTGGCGGAATCCGCCCACTGCAAATCGTCCAGAAAAATAACGAGAGGGCGGCCAAGTTGGCAACACGCACGGATGAAATTGTTGAACGAAATCTGGAAGCGCGTTTTTAATTCATTGCCTTCAAGCTTCGGTATGGGCGGACACTTGCCTATAATCAATTCGATTTGCGGGATGACTTCGCTGACGACGGCGGCATTGGTGCCGAGAGCGGAAAGCATTCGCTCTTTCCAAGAGCGGATTTGCCCCTCATCTTCCGTTAAAATCTGATTGATCAATTGATTGAATGCCGAAATCAGGGCGCTGAACGGAATGTCTTTGCGGAATTGGTCGTATTTTCCGAAAATGAAGTAGCCGTTGGCGGCGACCGCGCTCTCTTTGATCACATTGCAAATGCTTGTTTTACCGACACCGGGCTCGCCGCCGACCAGAATCAATCGTTTGCCGCCAAGTACGGTATTGCTGAGCGCTTTGTTAACGGTAACGATTTCTTGGTCACGGCCATAGAGCTTGGCTGACAGACGGAATTCAGCGGAGATGTCCTCGCGACCGGGCACGAATTCCCGCGAACTTGCGCCTTGATCGAGCATCTCCCGGCAAGTGACGAGATCGCGCAAGATCCCCAAGCAGCTTTGATAACGTTCGCTTGCGGCCTTCTTCATTAATTTTTGTACGATCATGGAGATCGGCGGAGGGATGTCGGCATTCACTTTATTCAGCGGCGTTTCGGCTTGTGCGATATGGGCGTGGATCCATTCCATATCGTCTATTCCGTGGAAGGGAAGTTGATTGGAGAACAATTGATAGAGCGTTACGCCCAGCGCATAGTAGTCGGTGCGGTAGTCAATCGGGCGTTGCGTACGGCCGGTTTGTTCCGGTGACATGTATTGAAGTGTTCCGACGAAGGACTTTAGTTTTTCCGCCGAAATTTCTTTGGCCTTGGCGGCCAATCCGAAATCGATGATTTGCAACCGTCCGCTGCGGCGGTTAAAGACGATATTGGCGGGCTTGATGTCGCGATGGATGATCCCGCGCTCTTGAATCGAGGCCAACGCTTTTACGATCATTACGCTTAAATCGATTTTTTCCGCGAGGCTTAGATGGCGCCCTTGCATCTCATCGAGCAAACTTTCGCCGCCGAGGTCTTCCAAAACCATGACCCGCATTTTGTCGACATAAAGCATTTCGTAAGCTCGCGGTATGCCCGGGCCCAGATCTTGTTTTAGAAATTCGAATTCATTTTCGTAGCGCGCCGATTCCTCGGGAGACGGATATTCCGAGCGCAAAACCTTCAGTAGGACATTGGTCTTCAGACGCGCGGAGAACGCGCGGAAGATCAAGACATGAGACTGCTCATGAACTTGCACAAGGTTAGAATATCCTGACAATTTGAGCATCGAAGCCTAATTCTCCCGTCTATATATATCGGCGCGGATTTTCGGGCTCTCGAGGCCGGCGGCTTTGGTCCAGTTGAACTCTCGCGTGAGTCGGTGAACACTAAGACGGAGGAGAATACACATGACAAAATTTTTAATCATTCTCGGCTTTTTTCTTTGCGCCCAGGCTTTCGCCCAGGCGAACGGCAAGGTCGACTTAAGTCTAAGAACTAAACCGTTACAATATAATGGCGTGGGAACAATAGCTTACGACGGCTTGATTTGGGGCCAAGGTGAGAAGACCAACCCGATGTACGGCTTTTATCGTGTGGGAGCAAAGCTTGGCGGAAGTCCTACTGCCGCCGCCTTCTTGCAGGTCGCGCCGGTTGCTCCCGTTGTCTTCGAAATTCAAAAATCCACGACTTACCGCTTCATTAAAACCTCAGCGGTAAATTGCGACACCTTCGAATGTTTACACAAAGTGGATCGCACCGACTATTCTTTGCGCATCGGCGGGGCCTACGAAAAATTTATTCTCTTAACGAGATTCACCTTGCGCGATATCGAAACCGAAAAAGGGACCAAGCCGGTATTTTTGGAGCTTGAGGCTTTCAATGTTACGCCGGACCATGACTACCGGTATTTTGAATCCAGCGTCACGGCGGGGTACAAGCTTGACGACATTAAGACGGCGGGAATTCTGTATGTCGGCGGCGAAATCACCGGCAGCCGCAATCGATTTACCGCGGGTTACGGATTCTACTCCCACAGGTTTGAGCAGTTTTCCGTAACCGGCGCGCTGGGTTACTATGACAACTCATATGACAAATTCCGCGGCGTCAGCGGCGTGGTGATTCTCAGCAAGTCGTTCGGCGAGACTCTTTCACTTTTTTAGAAAAATACCGGCGTCAACGGGCGGCAAGCCTGGCTTTACCCCGTTGCCAAGCCGACGATCTTCCGCCAGATTCAAGCTTCATGGAATCCATTCGAAAATTGAACTTTGTGCATCGCCGGCTTAGAGAGTGCCGTGCTTGCGTGCAGATGTGCGGCGCTCCGGTGCTCGGCCCGGCTGTCGCGACGAAGATTATGCTTATCGGGCAAGCCCCCGGAGTACATGAAAGTGATTTAGGCCGGCCCTTCGCCTACACGGCGGGTAAAACCCTTTTCAAATGGCTTAAGTCCGCCAGTGGGCTGGAGGAAGAGGAGCTGCGCGAGATAATTTATATGGCGGCGGTCGCGCGCTGTTTTCCCGGGAAGGCTAAGTCGGGTAGCGGTGACCGCGAGCCAAACGCCGAAGAAATTGAAAACTGCCGCCCGCATTTGCAAGCCGAGGTTGATGCCTTAAAGCCGGAATTAATTTTGGCTATCGGCAAAGTGGCGATCGCCGAAGTCTTGGGGCCGCGTAAATTTCCGAAAGGCACTCCGCTGTCCTCGGTTGTCGGAAAAAAAATTCGTGTGATCTTTCATGGCCACGAGGTGGAGGTCATCGCACTTCCTCATCCCAGCGGCGTTTCCCGCTGGCCCGTCACCGAGCCCGGAAAAACCCAGTTGGCAAAGGCGCTGAGCCTTCTCAAGAAAACATTAAAGAAGCTCGATCCAATAATAACGCTTTAGGCCTTTGCCGGGGATCATTTTGCTGTCGGCAAGTACCCCGCCGTTTTTTTCGATCACTCGGACCGAGCCTTTGTTTACATCGTCGCAGGTGAGCAAAACCTTGTTCAGGCCCAGATTTTTTGCGATCGGTAACGCCAATTTGAGCATTTGGGTGGCGACGCCTTGTCCGCGGTACTCGGGAACGGTATCGTACCCGATGTGCCCGCCGACGATTCTTAAATTTCCATTAAGCTCATGGCGGATTGCGATCCTGCCGACGTATTTTTCGTCGACGACGGCCCATAGTTCGGTTTCGGGCACAAAAATTTCGGTGCGGGTGGTTCTTTTGCTCATGACAAAGCGAACATGTTCGGCAAAGTCGAGCTCGACTTGATAAGCATTGATTTGCGAATACCTTGGCAAGCCTTCGCGCTGAAAGCCGCGCAAGCCGTCTGAAAAG
>CAZVOP010000028.1:0-41268 GCA_964628445.1 uncultured Pseudobdellovibrionaceae bacterium
AGGCGGCGCCGCAGGTGGTGATTTAGCTGGTAACTATCCGAATCCCACGATCGCAACTAATGCGGTCATCACGGCGAAGATCAATGATGGTGCAGTCACCACATCCAAGATCGCAGACAGCGCAATCACCACGTTAAAGATCGCCGATTCAAGTGTAACCGATGCGAAGATCGTTGATATGGCCATCGACAAGCTCACTAACGCTGCAACAAAATACTTCGGTTACAAACCAAATAACGTAGCCTGTGCCGACGGCGAGATCATGAAGTGGGATAATACTAACTCGCACTGGATCTGCGGAACAGATAGCTCCGCACCGACCGGTGCCGCAGGTGGAGCGTTAGCAGGCAACTATCCTAACCCAACACTCGCAACAGATGCCGCAGACACGGCAAATATTAAAGACAATGCAGTCACCACCGTAAAGATCGCGGATAGCAATGTTACTGATGCAAAAATAGCTTCCGTCTCAGTTGATAAGATCGCTAACGGCGCGGGCAAATATTTTCTCTATACTCCCAATAACGTCGCTTGCGGAACCAACGAAGTCCTTAAGTGGGATGGAGCGAAGTGGATTTGCGCGGCCGATAGTGACGGATCTTCCGGAGGCGCCGCAGGTGGTGATTTAGCTGGAAATTATCCGAATCCCACAATCGCGGCGAATGCCGTGGTCACCGGAAAAATCAATGATGGTGCAGTCACCACAGCAAAGATCGCCGATTCAAGTGTAACCGATGCGAAGATCGTTGATATGGCGATCGACAAGCTCACTAATGCTGCCACCAAGTATTTCGGTTACAAACCCAACAACGTCGCATGTAGCGACGGCGAAATTATGAAGTGGGATAACACCAATTCACACTGGATATGCGGAACAGATAGTTCCGCACCGACCGGTGCCGCAGGTGGAGCACTTGCTGGCAACTACCCCAATCCCACTCTTGCGACCGACGCCGCTGACACGACAAATATTAAAGACAATGCAGTCACCACCGAAAAGATCGCGGACAACAATGTCACCGACGCCAAAATCACCGGCATGTCGATCGACAAACTCATCAGCGCGGCCGCAAAATATTTCACATACAAACCCAACGACGTCGCTTGTACCGACGGCCAAGTGATGAAATGGGACAACACCAACTCGCACTGGATTTGCGGGGCGGATAACGATGGATATTCGGGTGGCGCTGCCGGTGGGGATCTGGCCGGCAACTATCCGAATCCGACCATCAACACCAGTGCGGTAACGACCGCGAAAATCAACGACGGCGCGATCACCACGCCCAAACTTTTCGCTAACCCCGGTGTGAATCGTCTTGTCGCGACCGACAACTCGAGCGGCGCGACTCTCGTCCCGTTTGTGTGCACCGGCACACAAATCATGCAATGGAGCGGAAGCGGTTGGGCTTGCGTCAACGTAAACACCGCGCTCGGTACCGGCTATATCGTCGACGGCGGCAACACCCGAGGTGCCGCGATTTCAATTGGAACAAACGATAACTTCGCTTTGAATTTCAGAACGAACAATACGGATAGGATGACGATCGATGCGTCAGGTAAGGTCGGTATCGGAACGACATCCACAACTGCGACGTTAACCATTCGCGAGGGCTCCAATAACGGAGGAATGTCCATTCTCGGAACGGCTGGCGTGAATAGTGGCAATGCGGATTTCAATCTGATCACCGCCTCCGCCAACGGCCAGTGGAATATCGGCGCGAGCAATGCTTTTGGGAACTTTACCGTTTGGGACACGCTCAACTCCAAAGGACCCTTTGTGATCGAGCCGAACACGGCCGCCAATACTCTGTATCTTCAGGCCGGCGGAAATGTCGGGATAGGAACGACAACTCCCGCACGCGCGTTACACGTCAACGGTCCGATGCGCATTCAGCCGGCGGCATTGCCTCTTACTCCAGCAGCCGGAGATCTCGCTTTCGACTCCGGCGCCGCAAACGCTTTGAAATTCTACGACGGTACCGCATGGAATACCGTCGGCACGGGCACCGGCACGTCCGCGTTCTCAGCTCTTACGGCCGCGACGGCGACGAACACGATCAACAACGCCAATTACGCTCAAACTTGGAACTGGTCCACGGCCGCCAGCCAATCTCCACTTACGATGACGGCGAACACGTTGACCACCGGCAGTCTGCTCGCACTCACCACATCGAACAACAGTTTGAATTCAACCAACGGTGTATTGCGGGTCGCGAATACGGGAAGTTCGAACAACGGATTGTTGGCGCGTTTCCAAGCGAATTCGACCGCGGGCTCTGGGTTGAGTGTTTTGACCAGCGGAAGAGTGGGTATCGGCACCACGACCCCCGCGGAAGCACTTGATCTTAATGGAGCACTCAAAATCGGCGACGCCGCAGGAACCAATGCCGGTACCATTCGGTGGGACGGCAGCAACTTCCAAGGTTACACCGGCTCAGCGTGGGTCAATTTCGGCGGCACATTCCCTGGGGCTGGAACCTGCGGCACTTCGCAAAACTATACGACCGCAGGAACATTTGCCTATAATGTGCCGGCATCGTTTGGCACTATCACCATCCAGGTTTGGGGCGGCGGTGGAGGCGGCGGAAGTGGTTTAGGATCATCGGGTTCACCCGGAGGAGCATCGTCAATTGCCTCACTCGGTCTTTCAGCCGGAGGCGGTGCAGGTGGCCAGGGAGGTAGTGGTAGCGTCGTTGGTGTCGGCGGGGGCGGAGGTTCAGCCTCTGGATCCGCAACATTTACGAACGGAAGTTCGGGCCAAACTGGAACCGCGAACACGAAAGGTGGTAACGGAGGAAGTGCACCAAACGGCGGTGGAACGGGCGGTACCGGAGGGGGCACCACTGGTGGCGCAGGGGCTGCGCCCGGCGGCGGAGGCGGTGGTACTACCGGTCTTTACTATGCGGCAGGTGGCGGAGGAAGTGGTGCATACCTTTCCGCAACATTTACGACGAGCACACTAATCCCTGGCACAAGCCTCACTGATATTGTCGTCGGCGCTGGAGGACCGGGAGGCCCCGGCTACGTCGGAGGAGCGGGCGCGGTTGGAAAGGTCGTCGTTACTTGCTCAAATGCGGGTGCACCGCCCGCTAGCACCGACGGCCAAGTCGTTTTCTTCGACTCCGGCCAACTGACGGGCAGCAATTCTTTCTTCTTCGACAACAGCACCGGCTCGGTCGGCATCGGAACGACAGCTCCAGGTTCGGCTCTTGACGTCAATGGCGCTTTCACCACACGAGGCATAGCCTCTCCGGCACCGAGCCTTTCAGGACAAGGCCGAATTTATTTCGATTCGACTTCAAACACCTTCAAAGTCAGCCAGAACGGCGGCGGTTATACCGACTTGATCGGCGGCGGTGGCTCGGGCGATTTCAAAGCTGACGGCTCAGTCGCGATGACCGGTGTGTTCAATGCGGTAAATGGCACGGCCTCTTTGCCGGGGATCGCTTTTGCGGCCGATCCTAATACGGGGATTTTTGGCAATGGTTCCGACGTCCTCGGCTTTTCGACAGCGGGCAATGAGCGACTACGTATCGATTCTTCCGGAAACATCGGCATCGGCACCTCCACTCCGGTCTCAACCATGGATGTCAACGGAGGCGTGCGCATGGGCACCGACATCGGCACTTGCGATTCGGTCAAAGAAGGAACCATGCGCTACAACTACACGGCCCATTACATGGAGTATTGTAACGGCACGGGCTGGGTTTCGATCGCAAGCGGCACGACCAATCAAAGCCAAACGACGAATGCATTCAGTTTTACGGCGGTGACCGGCGCATCGTTGAATTCGATGGTGTTCAGTAACACGCAAACGATCACCGGATTCACAGGCTCACTCGTCGGCTCGGTGTCCGGAAGCGGCAACGCACAAATGAGCGTGAACGGCGGATCGTGGGTGAACGCGACCGTTATCAATTCCGGAGACGTCGTTCGCTTGCGCATGACCTCCTCGGGCAGCGTGGGCACGATGTTGACGGCGACGCTGACGGTGGGCACGACTTCGGCCAACTGGAACGTGACGACAACCGGCACCGGCACTCTTATGTTCGTGACCAACTCGAGCTATACGGCACAAAATATCAACGGTCTTTATGGAGCCGACCAGTTCTGCATGACCGAGGCTGGCGCCGCGGGCTATGCCGGTGTCTGGCGCGCTTTGATGTCCAGTGACAACACTTCCGCCAACAGCCGACTGATACTGACCTATCCGATCGGTAACGCCTATGACGGTTCGTTGATCACCAATTCCGACTTCTGGGGTGCCACACCGACTGGAACAATAAAAACTCGCGCAGGCAGCACTGGCTGGAATGCTTGGACCGGCACGACCTCTGCGGGCGATACGTCTACAGGCAAAACTTGCGGTGGTTTTACGGGGGGCGGTAGCTCATATCTCGGCGCATATGGTTGGGGATCGGGTACCTCTCAGCAGGTTTATTTTTCGTCCATGGCCTGTTCAGGAACAAATAGGCTCATATGTGTTCAACAAAACAGCATTTCATGGTCTGGCGTCACGCCCGATGCCTTTACATTTACTCCTTCGACAGGAGTGACAATAGGGTCGACAATCACCAGCAACACGGTGACCGTCACGAATTTTACCGGTCCTCTATATGCCGAAGTCAGCTCGGCATGGATGCCTTCATCGGTCAAAATGAGCGTCAATGGCGGAGCTTGGATCTCGACTGCGAACGTCAATCCCGGTGACACCATTCAACTGCAGGCAACACTCACGGGACTTACAACCGCCGCACCGGTTGTGACATTGACGGTGGGCACGACTCGCGGCGATTGGAATATTTCAATCACTCAGGGTTCGGCCATGTTTTACACAATGGCCAGTTACACGGGCGCAGGAATCGGAAGCCAAGCCAATGCGGATGCCATCTGTGCCAGTGAGGCTAGTGCGGCCGGCTTCACGGGAACTTGGATAGCGTTGATCTCAAGCGACACTGTCGCAGCCAATATTCATGTCACATTCAGTTACCCTGTGGTCAACGTTTGTGATGCTTCCATTATTGATAGCAGCGATATGTGGAATTCAACTCATGAAGGTTATGTCAAAGCTCGAGACTGTTCTTCGCCCGGGTCATTGAGTTTTTGGACGGGCACTAAAGCCGATGGCACCATTTATACCGGAAATACCTGCAGCAACTGGACTTCGACTTCGGGTAATGGCGCCTATGGTGTGATGAATTATTCCAACTCTCAGTGGATTTACAATTCTTGGACTCCTTGTACGCAGTCGTTTCGGTTATATTGTGCTCGCCAATAAACATAACGAGGCCTCATATGATCACTGCCATCGCAAGCAAAAATCAAAAAGGTCAAACGCTGGTTGGAGCCATTATCGGACTCGCCGTTGCCGCCGCGGGCATGGCGGCGATCATGGGTTACATCGAGTACGGATCGAAGAGCGTAAATAATCTCAAATATCGAATGGATGCCGACAATTTGAACGAGGAGATTCGCGCCCTGCTCAGCTCTCCCGCGGCTTGCACCAACAGTTTCGGCGATCTCTCGTCGGAACTGTCGCAAAAACATGACATAGCCATGCTCCGGGATGGGACTGTTTCGCCGGGAGCTGAGCGTTACGTACTTGGACAGATCTATGGCGACCAATCTCTCAAACTCACTTCGATGACGCTCGCCAATTTTAGCAGCGGCGATATTCCGACTAAGGCACAAGGTCTTTTAACTTTGGGGATCGGCTCTCAAAAAGACGGTCTCGGAGCGAAAAGCGTGGCGCGATCGGTGGTTTTAAGTCTCGATATCGATCCCACCACTAAAAAAATTATTTCCTGCATCGCCATGGCGAAGATGTCCGACGGGATTTGGAGGCGGGGGACGGCCAGCTTGAACACCGCCTATTTTTCAGGAGGCAATGTTGGAATCGGTACGGATGCGCCATCCCACCCATTGGACATCGTAACTATGGATTCCATGAATCGCACGGTCACGGCAACCAATTACGGGACCGATCCCAATCCCTGGGGAGGGGCTTTCCTCGGCTCGTTCTCGCGCGGCTTACCGGCTTCGCGTCTCGCGATAAAAACCGACGACAGCTTGGCCGTCTTTGGCGGTAATGGGTTCGACGGATCGGGCTTCGCGCCGAATAGGGAGGCTCCCGGAATGTATGTAAGTGCGAGTGAAAACTGGGCCCCCGGGCAACATGGATCGATTCTTATGCTTCGTACGGTCAATAACGGCCAAGACAATGCCACAACCAAAATGTTGATCGACCAAAATGGAAGCATCGGCATCGGCACAATAAATCCTCAGTACACGCTCGACGTAAACGGAAACGCGAGGGCCACCGGCAGTATTGCCGCATGGTCCGACGTCCGCGTGAAAAAAAATATTACACCGCTCGAAAACAGTCTTGAGCGCATCCTGAAAATTGACGGTGTTTCATTCGAATGGCGCCGAGACGAGTTTCCAGACAAAAAATTCAAAGAGGGGCGCGATATCGGCGTAATCGCGCAAAATGTCGAAACGCAATTTCCTGAAGTCGTGGAAACGGGAACGGACGGCTATAAGTCCGTTGCCTACCAAAAATTGGTCGCGCCGCTCATTCAGGCCGTTAAGGTTCTTCACCGCCGCATTTCAGACGTCGAGACCGAAAACTCCAGATTGAAAGCCAACGGCATGGTCAAAGACCGAAAAATCAGAGAGCTTGAAACGCGGCTGGAAAATATCGAGAAATTTCTCAATCGGTGATCGACGAGGGGGTTGGACACTTTGTTCGATGACTATTCAAGAAATTAGATTCGCATCCGATCAGTAAGTATCAACAAACGTCTTCCCGGTTGGACCGCTTAGGGCCGCCGGGATTTTTTATAAGCCTCGATTTCATCGCCTTAAATCAGCCCCAATGCTCTGAATGCTTCCACATAAGCGCCCAAGGCGTTCTCGCAAGCCGCCTGTTCGCTCATCGGCTGTTGAAAATTAAGAGAACTTTCACTGACTAATTCGATGGAAATCGCGGTCTGGTCGCCGAATGGTGAACGGTACGAAACGGAAGTGGGTTTAAATGAAGGCTGATCAAGGGCGCCGACCAGAGTGGCACGAGAGAAACGCAAAGCGGTTTGTGTCTTGATCGCGCTTCGGCAAGTCTCGGCAATAAATGTTTTAACCGCCCGGATAGGCATAACTTGGGGAAATGCAAAGGTGAACTCTTGTACGGCGACATTGCCGGCCTTAACCAATTTTACGTTCCATTTTGGTATAAGGTCCAAAGGTCCCGAGCCCCCGAGAATTTCAAGCCCCAAATAATCAATGGCAAGTTTTAAAAGCCTATTCGAGGTGTCGTTGTCAAACGCCAAGCCGACCAGTTCGCGTGTTTTTCTTGGCGATTGAGTTTCAATTAATGCGACAACGCTGCCATCCGGGCTGCGATTGATTTGGTAAATGGTGGGAGCCACTAAAGAGTAGAACGCTTCATGCAGAAGCAAGGCGACTTTATTGGTCTCATTTAATTGATCCCACACGCTTTGCTGAATCCGAATGACGTCGGAGAGGCGTACCGCGAGTTGTACTCGCAAGGACTCGGGGATTCCGATCGTTCGCCCTTCAAGATCGTTGACCAGGCCAATAGGCACGGCGACCATTCGCCAACGGTAGAGGCCCATAGCGACGATTAAACAATCCGCAAGACCGGGGACGCGCGCGTTGAGTTCTGTTAGCTTTCGAGCCAACGCGTCCCGAGGGTAGGCAAACGGCAGGCCGATCTGGTCCAAGTTACGCGCTATTCTAGGAGAAATCGCACCGTCTTCGGCGAGACTGATTTTCTCGAGACCAATTTCAAGCAAATCGGCAACAAAAATCGAACCGTTCACAGAGTAACCGTCGCCTCCGTTGCCAATGACATACCCACGCCCATGAGCCTGAAAGGAGCAGAACAAAGAGACTGCGGTCAGGATCTTAGCGATTTTCATTTGCGAGTCCCTGTATTTTTCTGAGTCAATGGATAGATCTGAAGCGAAATTTTATAAACTTCGTTACGTTGTGATCCGGTAAGGGTTCGGCTTAATTGCATGAAAAAACGGCGAGCCAATTTTTTTGCGGCCGCCAGCCTGGTCATATCGCCCGAGACGACGAGAGACGTGAAATCGCGTAGCTGCGGGGGAAGTCGTCGTAGTGCATCTTTCGCCTTATCCATATCGTTGATATGTGCTTCGGCGATTCGTGAATCCGCGATTTCGTCCGTGGTTTCAAAATAAGCGCATTCAATTGTGTATCTATTCTCGAGATTTTTTTTGATCATTCCAAGCTTAGTCAAGCGGGCCAGCGCGGATTCTATCTTTTTAATATTCACTCCAAGCGCGTCGCCGATTTCGTGGGATGTGTGTGGAGCATTATCAAGCTCAAGTACGCACAGGATACCCAAAAAAACCCACTCCAAAATAATATCGTAATTTTCTTTGTTGAGAGGGACGCGTTTTTCGAACGACGATTGAATCCTCATTTCAAGTTTGGCTCGCCGAATCGGATCTACTTCAGGCAGACGATTTAAAATTGAGAGCGCCTTTTTGGCGGAAACGTGTCTTCGTCCGTTCACCAGATCGGACAAGGTACTTGAGCTAACCAGCAGTTTTTTTGCCAGGGCTCGTTGGGAAAATTTAACATTTTTTAACCTGGATTTTTTAAGATAGTCCGAAACCAGTTTTTGAAAGTCAGCTTCCCACATGGAACCCCCATTGTGGTCGTCATTTTAAGTAAACGTTAATTTATCTTAGGCTTGTATGGCTTATATCGGATCTGACCCTTCTTTCAATGTCACAGTTAAGAAAGTGATCTTTACTTCAATCGAGCACTCTTCGCAGTGGGTCCCCAGGTTGAAAATGACAATTTTCCATACTAGGGGCTCGGAAGGGAAGAGTACGGTCGACTCTGTTTGCACAGAGTTTTATGGCTTTTCCTGCTCCCGCAAGTTGTTTCTACATTCTTGAACTAGGTTGAGTCGTTCGACTTTGAGAATGGCCGCAGAGTGCAATTCCCGATTAGAAACGATAGTTTAGATTTCCAAACATGAAATCTAAAAAGGTTAGCGTAAGTTTACAATGCCTTAAACTGTGGACGCAATCAGCCGATGAATACTATGAAGAGAGGTGTCCATGGCCGCAGCGATTGAGATTCTGCAGATCAAAAATCTGACCATGAATATGGACATCCACGCGGTCAAGTCGGGCGGGCGCTCGGAGATCGTTGAGTACGGGGAGCGCCGGGTGGTGTTTGAATCGAAGGCCGCGGCGCAAGTTGGACACGTAGTCCTATTTAAGGCGGAAGTGGGGCTCGGCGCAAGGTCGGTGAAATTTGAAGCCACGGGGCGTATTGCTTCGGCCACCGTCGGACCCAATAAGCAAGCCCGTTTCGAAGTGTCTTTTGATCAATTCGATAAGCAAATATGGGACGAGTTCAGACGGCTGGCACATAAGCGGCAGTCGCATGCCGATGAAATCCTCACCTCGGTCAGCGGGAGTGAAGAGTGAGCCACGAGGACTCATTGATCAAGAAGTTTTTGAAAGATCAGTATTGCTTGATTGCCGAGCCGTCACCTGCATTCTCCTCCAGTATTCGGTCATGCTTAACTTCCCTGGGGATGAGTTCGGATAACATCGTCGTCGCGCGCAAATTCGAAGACGCGCGAAAGTTTATTGACGAAAAGAAACCGAAGCTTCTGATCACCGAGTATGAAATCGAACAATATTTTGGTCTGTCGTTAGTCGAAATGCAGGAGAAGCTCTTTCCCGAGGCCTCGCGCATCGCGATTATTATAACGAAAAATTCGTCGGATTCGGTCGTGGCGGAAGCGGCGGAAGAACAGGTCGACGGGTTTTTGCTGAAACCGTTTTCAAGCGAAGATTTTCGTCTTAAAATTAGCGGAATTTTAGAGCGCAAATCCAACCCGACGCCCTACATGAGCGCTATAAAGCAGGGCAAACAGCATATCGCGGCCAAGGATTTTCGCGCGGCGCTTGAAGAGTTTCGCAAGGCAAAATCACTCAATCCTAAGCCGGCGCTGGCTTGTTATTACGCGGGGGATTGCCTGCAAAGACTTGGTGAGACGGGCGCAGCACTCAAGGAATTCCGCGAAGGCCGGACTCATCAGGCCATAAATTATAAATGTTTAATCGGTGAGTTTGAATTGCTGATGGGCCAGAAGAACTATAAGGAAGCTTATGCGCTGGTTGAGATTCTTAAAAATAATTTCCCGCTGACGCCAAGGCGTTTAGCCCAGATTTTTATGTGCGCCATCTTCACTTACAGTTTCAATGACGTCGGCCATTATTACGACTTATTCGCCCGACTTGAGCAGAGGTCGCCGGAGTTGGTGAAGGTCGCCTCGATGGCTTTATTCACCGCGGGCCGTTTCTTTCTTGAGAGAAAAGACACCCGAAGCGCCATGGATTTATTCGAAAAGGGCGTTTCGGTCTCGGGCCGCGATTTCGCATTTTTGGAAAAAGTGGTCGATGAGTTCATCAAAGTGAATGCCGCCGAAGAGGCCCGCCAGTTTTTGCTCAAAGCACCTCAATCGACGATTGGTACGCCCGAGCATAGCCGGTTACTCTTTAGAGTGGATCAGATGACCCTATCCAGGGAGCAACTCGTCGAACGCGGCCGCAAGCTGGTGATGGCGGGAGAGGGAAGCCCGGAGGTCTATCAAATCGTTGTGCGCCTGATGGCCGAGGAAGGCAAAACCACGCTGGCCGAGGCGGTCATCAGTCACGCCGTAGCTGAGGTTCCGAGTCTTCGCCCGGTCCTTTATAAAATCCTGGAAGAATCACGCAAGGTCTCTTAGCGCGATGGTGGACGAGCCCCGCTTTTTGAGGCATATTCCTTGAGGAAATCACGCTCACGTAGCTCAGTTGGATAGAGTGTCGCCCTCCGAAGGCGAAGGTCGCAGGTTCGACTCCTGCCGTGAGCGCCAGTTTGGTGCGGGAGTGGCACTCTGGGCATTAATATGGGGATCCATTATGGCCGCCTTGCGAATTTGCCTCCTGATCTTTATCGCGATTTTTCACATTTACGCTTTGGTGCTGGAGATGTTCTTGTGGACCAAGCCGGCGGGACTTAAAACTTTCCGCATGACCCTCGAGCAGGCTAAGAGCAGCGAGGCCTTGGCAAAAAATCAAGGCCTGTATAACGGCTTTTTGGCGGCGGGCTTGATGTGGGCCGTCTTTACCCCGCAATTGAATTTCTCTTTCATGCTCGCCAATTTTTTCTTAATTTGCGTGGCGCTTGCGGGGATTTTCGGAGGAATTACAGTGGGTAAAAAACTTTTTTTCCTTCAAGGCGTTCCGGCGATTCTGGGATTGGCGGTAAACGTTCTGGTTTACGCGAACTCCTTGCTTGTCCATTACCCTCCCGAATAAGCGTAGCCCTGGTCTATGGTCTGGTGGCGTAATCCGCTTTGCATGGCCGAGAATCTTAAGCTTAGAATCTTAAGAAAGAGGAATCACCCATGCGCAAATATCATCTCGTCGCCGTCGTCGCCTTGGTTGGCGCGATCATCGCTTGTTCGATGGTCAAAACCCGTTCTGAAGTGAATGAGGAAGCAAAGACTCAGTCTGTAACTGAGAATCTTCCTACCGGTCCGATCGTCGCGGATAATGAGGCGGCTGACGCGGCCGAGACCGTCGCGACTGAGGCTCCGATTCCGCCCGATGATCCGGTGTTGAATGAAGAGCTTGAGAAAATGGCCGTCGATGCGAAGGACGCGAAAGCCGTGCCCAGTGCGGAAGCGGCGCCGGTGAAAACCCGCCCCGCCTTCAAGCAAACGCCCACAGCAAAAGTGGCTCCGATAAAAACGAAAGCCAAAGTGACGGCGAAGAAAAAGTCGTCACATGCCAAGGTTACGAAAGTGGCGAAAGCCAAAAAGCCGGTTAAAAAGCCATTGAAGAAAAAGAAAAAAGTAAAAGAGCAGGACGCTTAGACGCAGAAGCGCGAGACGACCTTCAAGTAGGTCTCAACATCGACGGGCTTGCGAATGTAATCCAGAGCCCCGATGCGCGCTTTCTTTTCTTGCACGTGGCCGTCGGCCGACATGACGACGACGGGAACTCCGCTGATTTTTGGGTTCTGTAATTGCTCATTGCGGAACTGAAAACCATCTTTCACCGGCATCATCAAATCCAGCAAAATCACGCAGGGGAGTGAGGTCGCCTTCGCCAAAATGTCGAGGCCCTCTTGCCCGTTGAAAGCGCATTGTACGCTATACCCTTCGGACTCGAGAAGTTCGGAGAGGGCGTCACTAATGGAGCGGTCGTCTTCAATGATCAAAACTTGTTTATGACTCATGCGCTAAATCATGCTTTATTCGCAGTGCTTTGACAATAGACCGCATGGAATTTTATATTCAATGAATGCTTGCTTCGTGGCTCCGCCGTCATAGTTCGTCGTTCTCGCCGCGGTACATACGTACCCTGATCAACTTCTATGTCCCGTTCGTCGGGGCAGGTATCCGCGTCACGCGTCTTGATGAGGATTTCCGTTACATTCGCGTGGAAATGCCGCTCACCAAGCTCAATGGAAATTACGTGGGCACGCAATTTGGCGGCTCGATGTATGCCATGACCGATCCATTTTACATGCTCATGCTGATGCAAAATCTGGGTACCGATTACATCGTCTGGGATAAGGCGGCGAAAATCGAGTTTCTGAAGCCGGGCCGAAGCCGCGTGACCGCCGAGTTCCGGTTTTCCGCCGAAGAGATTGAAGCCGTGCGCCGGCACACCGAGAGCGGAGAAAAATATCTCTTTGATAAAGAAGTCTTAATCCAAGATATCCATGGTGAGCTGATTGCGCGGGTGACCAAGACTTTGTACGTGCGCAAAAAGGATCTGGCCTCCAAAGGATGACGAATCCACATAGAATAGACCTATGATTCGAATTGTACTCGCGCTGGCCTTTGGGCTGGCCGGCTTCCATGCACATGCCGTTACGCCCATGATCGACGCGGGCCTTTTTTATTTTACCGACGACTTCAATTACAACAGCACGAATAGCGCCTACAAAAGATTGATGTGGGATTTGAATGTCGGTTTACCTCTGACAAAAAAAGGACGCTGGGTTCTGGGTTGGAATTACGGCTCTTACACTTTGACCGAGGCACCAAGCGGCACCGAGACTTCACTCAAAATTACCGATATGGGTCCGAAGCTTTATTACTATTTTGATAAGGAGCGTACCTGGGTGATCGCCTTCACTTACAATCTGATCAGCAAGGCGGATTACAGCTCCGGCGGGACGACGACCGAACTGCGCGGCACCAGCATGAAGGGTGAGGTCGGCTACATGCCCCAAATGTGGGAAAACGTCTTTATGGGCGCTAAATTGAACTACTATAAACCGGCCTTTAAGGAAGAAATCACGGGCAACACGTCGCTTGCGCAGGTGACACATGGACGGACGGTGATTTATCCCACGTTCGCAGTGACCTTCCGCTGGGATTAATTTAAGATTCCTAAATGAAGATTCTGGCCGTCAAATTGCGCGCCATCGGCGACACCGTGATCTGGACGAGTGCGATTCAAGCATTGCGGGATCAGCTTCCCGAGGCCGAAATTCATGTTCTCACTTACGCTTCCAACAACGCCGTGCTGATGCACAATCCGAATATACAAAAACGGCATTACCTAAAAACCCATGAGCGGTTCGAGCTGATTAAAAAATTATGGAGCTTGCGCGCCGAAAAATTCGATTGGCTTTTGGTGTTTCACGCGACCACCTCGCAAGCGCGCTGGGCATGGCTGACCGGGGCGGGGCAAAAAGCGATTCACCACCATAGCTGGCAAAAAACGCCGTTCGGTTCGGTGGAAATTTTTGAGCCCGGTAAATTGGAAGACGCCATCAGCCGCGACTATCAGGTTTTGCGCGCGATGGGCTTGGACGCAAAATTAAAAAAGCCGACCAAGATTTTTGTGACAAGTGACGAGACCGCCGCCGCGGAAAAAAAAATTCAGTTGAGAATCAAAGAGTGCGGCGGCATCGCCAATCTGCCGCGTTTTATCTTCGCGCCGGGGGCAAGCCATCATTTGCGCCGTTATCCGAAGGATCTATGGCTGCCGCTGATTTCGCGAGTGAAGGATGAAAGCAGCTTCCAGCCGTTGGTGATGTGCGATCGGGATTTGTCCGCGGAGTGGGGATTGCGCGAAGAGTGCGCACGGTTGAATGTCCCGTTATTCGACCGCGAGTCCTTACGCGAATTCATTACGCTGATGTCGCGCGGTCAGCGCGCACTGGCAAACGATTCCGGGCCTGGCCATATCGCCGTGGCCTTAGGGTTAAAAACTGAATTCGTATTCGGGCCAGGCTGCGTCGGGGACTGGTTTCCCTATGACGATAGCCAGCACCGGGTCCACCGTATCACGGTCGATTGCCGCCTCGAGGGGCCGGAAGATCAAGAGCGCTTTCAGTTTTGCACGGTCAGCGAATGCAAGCATCATTCGTGTATGCGCAAGCTCACGATTCAGTTTTAGGGATCGATAATGCAGATGAGTCGGACGGGTGTTGTGCACGAAAGACTTCCTTGCCACCGGGTAGCGCCGGGCGTACCCGTGTTTCCGCCTGCACCAGTGCCCGTAGTTGTGCTCCAGTTATTGCAGTTCGAGACGTCGCTGGTTAGCGGCCAGGCCGTGGCGCTTCCTCCCGAAAGAAGCCGGCCATTCCAATAGGAAGCAGTTACCCCGAAGTATCCCGGATTTGACCAGGTGGCGCTGTCATTCGGACCTACGCCATTGGCGTCGGTCGTAAACACGGCGCCGCCCGCGGTGGCGTTTCCGGCGGTTGCAAAAATGTAGCGCGCGTTTTTTCGGAGGGATGGGCAGCCGCTGCTATCGCAAAGAAAAGCCCTTACGCTTGCGGCGGTGATTGAGGCGAGGTTTCCTTTGCCTAAAAAAGACATGGTTTTCATCTCATTAAGGCAAGCTGAGTCCGCGCCGGTGATCCCGCCCAGGGCCGCGGGATAGACAGTGGAGGTGAGCACAAAATAGCTATCCGGCCGAGCCGCCGTGGAGAAGAAAAACAATTGCGCGTTGGCGGTGGGGATCAAAGCCGTAAACAAAGTTGCGATCAATAATTTCACAGTGGCAACCTTTATCAATTATAGCCGGTGTTCCAGTTGATATAACAATCAAAGAGACCACCGTTTTGTATCGTCAGAATGCTGAAGATTGTTTGAGAGCTGGCTAGCGTGGGAGCGTTTGCGGGGCGGAAATATTGGTTGGTGCATCCCGGAAAGGTGTAGGTTCGTGACGTTGGATCCCGTACAACAATTGTGTAGGTGCCTCCGTCAACCATGCCGCTCAGCGAGATAGCATTGCTACTGGGAGAAATGGTGACGACATTGCTTTTAGAGAGATCAATGGATGCCGTGACGGCCGCATTGTAGGTGCGGGAAACGATGGCACCCACGACCTCAAGTTTCGTCGTCGGCACTGTGGTCCCGATACCCACGTTTTGGCCGAAGCCGGAGATTGTCATTGCGTGAGTATTGCCTGTGTACAAAACAATCGCTTCGTTAGCAGCCGTTCCCATATCCAGCGATCCTACGGGACCGAGAGTCGAAGTGCTGCTTGGCCCATTTTTTGTGATGAGCGCGGCGCTTGATCCGGAATCCAATTCCAAACTACTGCCCGATCCCGTGCCGGCCGCCGCGTTACTGATCGTGAGCTTTTCATAGCCCGTCGTGTTTGCGTAGATATGTAGACGTGATGTCGGGGTGCTGGTTCCAATTCCCACTCTCCCGGTGTTATCGAAGTGCATTCGTTCCGCGCCGCCCGTTGAAATTCCGATGTTGTCGGTTGCGGGCCTAAATATTCCGTTATCGGGATCGCCGGAAAAGGTGATACCCGGCGAGGCGGCGGAACCATTTGCCGCCTTAAAAGTTCCGGTCATGGAAACCGTTCCGTCTTTTAAGAAATCGCCCGAGGCTACGCTAGGCACAATATTTGTCCAATTGCCGAATTCGTAAACTTCAAATTTTTCGAGGCTGGTATTGTATCGCATCATTCCGTTTATCCCGATCGTCGGACGATCGCCGGTCAAACCTCGGGGGATGATCATGCTACTTGAGGACGCGGTGTCGCCGTATACCTCCAGCGCGGCACCCGTGCTCGGTGAGTTCGTGCCGATCCCTAGGGCGCCAGAGGCGGATATCCTCATGCGCTCGGTTTGATTCGTTCCGAAGGTCAACGGCTCGTTCTCCATATTCCAAATTTGAGCGAAGCCGGTGGCATTTCCAACAAAGAGTCCATCCGCTGCGGACGTTCCCGTTGAACTATTTGTAAAGTGGGTCATTGCGTCCGAAGTGCCGTGCACTTGCAATACCCGACCCGAGCCCGTCGTTGTCGGATTAGCGGTACCAATCCCCACGTTTCCGTTTTGATCGATGAGGAAGCGCAAGGAAGCCGCCGTGCCGTCATAAATGCCAAAGCCGCCGGTGCCGACGGTGGATGAGCCGGATTTTCCAGAGATAAGACGATAGACGTGATTATTACTTAAGTAGAGTTCCGAGTCCTTTGTACCGGAGGTATCCGACACCATGATGCTGCCACCATCGATGTGCAGCCTTTGAGAAGGCGTTGAGATACCAATGCCGACATTGCCGCCGTTGGGCTGAAGCAGCACGAATCCCTTAGTTACATCCGAAGTCGATTCCAGTTTCAAATTGGCTGAAGGTGTTGTGTTACCCAAGATCGAATTCCCGCCGGCATTGAAATTTCCGGTCATCGCGACAGAACCATTTTTCAGAAAATCGCCGCCCGCGGTGCCGACGGTTTTCCAGATCGTGCCGTCATAGAATTTCAGCGCGTTTGATGCCGTGGAATCAAAAGCCAAATCGCCGGCGGCCGGCGAAGTGGGCAGGGGAGTGGGGGCGATGCGAACCGACCCTGCGACATCAAGTAGGCGAATGGGGGCTGTCGTGCCGATGCCGACATTCCCCGCGGCATTAATTCGTAAAGCCTCGTTATAGGCATTAGATCCGGTTTGTCGTCCGATGGCGATATCCGGGGAGTTGCCGACGCTATTACCAACCGCCCCGATGTAAGCGCTTTGCCAATTGCCGCCGGATGCCACGGAAAACTCGAGCGAAGAAAATGCGCCTACGGTCGAACTGCTGTTCACGATTTCGTTGGTCAATCCGCCTTGCGGGGAGCTAGACGCGCCTGAAGTGGGATTGTACGCAGTTCCTGAATTCCCACTGGTCCTAAATAAAGTGGATTGAACCATTCCGTTAACATCCAACAATGCGGTAGGGGTTACAGTTCCGATCCCGACATTTCCAGTCTTCTTAACAACCATTTTGGTGGTGTTATTAGTTTCAAAATTCAAATCAAAGTCGTCATTGCTTCCGATTGAAATTGCGGCACCACGGGTATTGCCGCCATCCACGATGTAGCTTGTGCCAAGCGCCGTGCTAATAGTGACGCAGGCCCAGCCCGATCCACTCCACTGCATAATCTGCGTTCCGGTGCATTCAAATGGAACGAGAGTGGCGCCGCTTGAGCTATCGCTGGCGACGAGACGGTTGACGCCGGGATTAGCGAAAACCTTAGGGGTGGTGATCGCATTGCTGTTGATCGACGGATTGGGATAATTACCGGTTAAGTCTCCACCGGCGGCACCGCCTATGAATCCATCCGCATCGTTGTCGCACAACCAACGCTTATTGGTGCTATCCCATTTCAAAACTTGGCCACTCGTGCATTCCGTCGCATTCGGCTTATAGCTGAAGTACTTTCCGGCTGCGTTAAGCAATTTGTCGATCGATACGCCGTTGATTTTAGGATCGGTGACGCTATTGTCCGCAATTTTTATTGTTGTCACGGCGTCATCCGCGAGCGTGGGATTTGGATAATTGCCGCTCAAACTTCCGCCGGCGGCTCCGGCAGGGGCGACCCCCGAGATCGTCACATTCGCGGCCATGGTTAAACGACCGTCGGCGCCTACCGTAAAAGTAGGCACTTGCAACGCCGATCCGTAAGATCCGGCGGTGACCGTAGTGGATGGCATCCAAGCCGTATCCAATTTTCCGCTATTCAAATAGGCTTGGGAAATGGCGTTTGTGCCGTCCCAAATTTTATAAACGTTATCTTGCGAATTGTACCAAGAAGCGCCTTTTTGTGACGGTAAAAGCGTCAACACTAATGCGGCTTCTTGCGCGTTATCAAAAGTCCCTAAGTTAAAAACTTTCTGCGGAGACATGGTGATGTGGCCGGTGGCCAAAATATTATTGCCGGCCATATCGATGGCGCCGCTCATCTGGCCGCCAGAAAGCGAAAGCCTCGATGCATCGGTCGCGCTTGGTATGCCGGTCTTCCATTTCTGTGCGGTCTGATCCCAAATCAAGGTTTCGCCGTTACCCATCGCTGGGCCGATCGTGGAGAGATCGGCGGTCTTACCGCCGATGTAACCATCGGTGTAACCCTTCGTCGCGACATCCGTCGCTGCACTTGGGTCCGCAACATTCGTAATGCGCTGACCGTTAAAAGCTACGGCCGCCGAAGGATTCGCGACCATATATTGGCTCGACGATCCGCTGACTAAAGCATTGAGCTTGGCGTAATTCGTGGCCGAGAAGATGTTTTCCAAATTTGCCTGCGAAAGATCGGTGGCGACGTCGTCGCGCACTTGTACCAAATCGGAGGGCGATTTTCCCTGGAGAGTTTCGGCCACCATCGCGGTTGGCGAAGTGGTGACGGCGGTGTCGGGCGAGAGCAGAGTGTAGGTGGATCCGCTATTTTGCGAAACAGACATGCGCACCAAGCGCTGCGCCCCCGCTGAAGGCGTGAAATTGCAGTCCGCGGAGTTGTCGCCGTTGCTATCGCCGGTTTGCGCAACTCCGTTGGCGAAAACAGAACTTAAACGCGACTGCGGATGAAAGAGCGCTGAACCGCCGCCAAGTTTCAACGCGAAGATCCCTTGCGTCCCGACATCTACGTTCGAATGAACCTCGCGGTACAACACGCAAGTCGAGGCGCCGGAATCCACAACCTCCAACTTAATATCAACGGTTCCGCTGAGTGCGACGCCGGAGACGAACAAGCGTCCTTCAATGGTGAACTGATCAGGCAATGTTTGCGCGGAAACGGCGGCGCTGAACGACAATGCCGTCCAAGCCAATATCAATATGCGTAAACAAGATGGGTTCACTAAGCTCCGCCATATTAAGATAAAATTACGCCACATACGTCCCACGTCAGTTAATTGATCGGTTTTAGTGAAATTGGTCTAAAGGCGGTTCTCAAAGTGAGACGCAAAGAGTTTGAGTTTTCCCGACCTTCAGCCGAAATCAAACTGTGCGGTATATAAGGACTTGTCTCATTTTAGGTTATTTACTTTCGCAAGTGGCTTGCACCCAAGGCACGCCCGATCTTCAGGTGTTGAGCGACGACGCCATTCCGCGCCCGATATTTTCAGGATCGACGACAAAAAGTCTTGGCACCTCAAGCGATTCCACCACTTTCAATATTCAAGGCGAGTGCGATCCGAAAATCCGAGCACTTCAGGGTTCGGCGACGGGCACCAATTCTTCATTCACCGGCATTTCGTCGCTTGCCACTTCCGCGATCAGCCTGACGTGTGCGACCGACGGCAAATTCAGCTTCGTCTTAAAAAGTTTGGCCGACCTGGGCTACACGGTGAGCGAAGGACAAATCTACGAAATTCAGTTGCGCGCCGAAACCAGCGGCGGCGTCTCAAAGCCAAGCTTTATCCGCATCACCTACAGCACGCAAACCGGGGGACGTCCGATCCTCATTACTTCCGGCACCAGCACGGCAACAGGTGGAGCGTTAAGCGCGGAAATCCGTTTAAGCAACAAGCAAAATGCCACGGCCGCAGCCAACGGCGATGACACCAGCACCAAGACCGGATCGGGCGGCCTCAGCGCCACGATCGGCGTCAAAGTGAATGATTAAAATGAAGCTTTATAATTGAGCGTGGCTTTTTCATCCGCATGATACGGATCGCGCGTGTCGTAGGAATTGACCAGCCGTAAGCGCATGGGAGCTCGGTGCGCAATCAACAATTCGATATCCACGCCATAGCCCCACTCGAAAGTGTTCATGGGGTAGCGGTCGAGGCGATCATCGTCGAAGAACATCGCTTGGCCCACCAGAACCGGTGCCGTCCGGTTAAGGCCCAGCGGAATACGGTCTGAATACATCGGCGTCAGAAAGGACTTTTGCAGTTCAAGCCGTAATGCGCCCGCGGTTTTGGCGCGGAATTCGTCATTGTGCGAGGTCAGGCGGTCGATGTGAATGTCTTGAGTGATGGTCGGCTCGCCGGTCACTAAGATGTTGGCGCGCTCGGCCCACGCGAACTTTCCGCTGAGGGTTGCGAAAATCTCGCGCGGAAGCCCGTAAGTGTAAGAAGCTTCAACAAGTGAGGTGTTGTAACGCTTGCGCCATTCGCTCGGCAGGCTTTCGAGCTTATTGGAAAACCCAAGGGTGAACTGCCGCCATGGAAGAAAAGCTAAACTGGGCGAGATCGCGTACTTTAGACTCGATGTGAAAATCGATCCGACGGTTTCTTCGATATCGGCCAGCACGACGGGCGAGAGCGGATCATTTTGCAGATCTTGCTTTTTGTAGTTCAACGCCAAAGCCGCTTTCGCATCCCAGCGCTGCCGGCGCCATAACGGCATGATCACGCCCGCGGTCACTTGCTGTTCAGGCGAAAGAGCCCGCTGGCCGTCCCGTTGAATCCAAGAATTCTGGTCATAGTAATAGCTGGCAAAGAATTTCGGCAAATACTTACTGAACGTGTAGCGCGCCAAGGCCTGATCGCGCCTTTGGCTGGCGGCACCCATCAGCGTGATCGATTGGTATTCGAGGGGATCGATGAAATTGACCGTCGCCGAGCCGTGCAATCCGGAGTAGTTTGAAAAACCGGCGCCCAAATCCAAGGAGCTATAGCGCAATTCTCGAAACGAATTGTATTCGCGCTCACTACTTTTAACCGCAGCTTGATCGCTTACCTTCTGCGGGATCAAATTTTGCGTCGTGAACCCGTAAGAATAGGTCGAGGGCGCCTGCGATTTATAATCCGCCTTCGCAAAAACGATGTTATGCCCATGGGCATTGACCTCGGTGACTAAAAACTCATTTTCACTCACCGAGCGCGCGTCGATCACGCGGTCGGATTTTAAAACGCGCGTGATTTCATGGCCGCGCCATTGATAAAGCGAACTTCCAAAATCGGTATTGGCGATAAAGTAAACCGTTCCATCCGGCAAAACTTCCATAGGCTTTGCGTAAAAGCCGTCGAATTTAAACAGCGGCTCGCGGTTACGATAAAGAATTCGTTCCGTGCCATTTTGCCGGAAATAATAAATGTTGCCTGTGTCATCTAGAATCGCGGAAGAGTGGGCGACGTCGTAATTTTCGCCATTGAGAACTACACGCGGATCCAGCCACGTCGAGCCGGCATCGAGCGCCGCAGTTTTACCTGCGCGGATATCCGTGACGATTTGCCCGCGAAAGCGCGGGTCAAGACGGGCGCCCTCAAAGTAAAGTGAATACTCCATCACGTGCACGTTGTGTCGGAAGCTTGCCGAGGTGAGGACTTTGCCGTCCACAAAAAAAACTTTGCCCATTAAGAGATCCAGCTGCTTTGAACTCCAGCTCTTCGTGCGCTTGTCGTACTCGCGCAAAACCGGCGGCTCTTTCGAGTCGGTCGTGAGAAAGAAAACCTTGTCCCTATCGTGGTTCATCGCGCCGACAAAGGTGGATTTAAAAACCGATGGGCCATCCGTGACTTGCTGATCTTTTGCCAGACCATGCAGCCCGCGCACATACTCGCGCACTTCTTGCGGATAACTGGCTCCGAAGTGTTCGCGGAAAGTCGAATTGATGATGAACGGCCAGATATAATGATTACCTTGCACGCGGAAATATTGGTTGGTCTTCTCAACGCCGTACTTCGCCGCCAGATGGGCCATGAAGTATCCGCCTTGCAGGTAGGCCTCTTCGCCGTACGGAAATAAAAACTCATCATTGATCAAGCGGCCGGGGGTGATGTCGCCGGCTTCAATCTGCGCCAGCACCAGCGCCCGCTTTTGACCGCTATGCAGGCGCCCGCCCATGTTGATCCGCGATTCCATCAGCACCGCGTTTCCCTCCAAAAATGCTCCGGGCAGCAATTGGTTGGGATGAATAAAGATCGGAAAAAGTCCAAGCGGCACGAGGATCATTGAGTTTCCAAAGATCTTTTTCAGGCGTGAGTTCAGCGGGCCCTTGGCATTCAACTGATAAAGGTGCGCGGTTTCGTGAGTTGCTAGAGTGACCATCCATGAGGACTCGGCCATCTCCTCAAGTGCCGCCGCCCCCGACGGATACCAAACCGTTTTCAGATTCGGGCTGACGGCCGCGTAGGCGTTGGCGATTTGCTGGCGGGGGGAGGCAAGGACCAGGTCCTCCTCCTCATCCAATTTCCAGCCGTAGCTTTGATCATAAATGGTCCGGATCGCTTCATTGTAAGCCTGAACCTCATCGATGGATTCACGCCCGGCCTCATCATAGATATAGAGGGTGCCGGGTCCGCTCAGTCGATAATAGGGGCCGTCGCCCGGAACCAAAATGCTGGCGCCACCCACTGGGCAATAGCTCAAGAGTAGGCTTAAGAAGATCCATCGTTTGAATTGGTGCATTCAGATATTTGTGAATGAAGTTGAGGACTCTGTCTACGACATTACGGGGCTAAGGCGACACACAGTGGTCCTCCTAACGGGGAGAAATTTCAAAGAGGGGACTCATTTTTTCCTGCATAATGCAATGTGTCTGCTGCTGTGTTACTTAGATTGTCGGTTGGTTCGTAAAACTTTGAAATGAATGACTTGTGACTGTGCGTCCATTGAAGAAACGTCCGGTTTGAAGTATATACATTGAATAGTCCCATTCTTCGTGAGTGTTTTCAGGTCAATAAGGGCCGTTGAAAGCACCCGCTAGCAAAGGCGAGCGACGACTGATTTCCCGGAGGTATAATGCTAAACAGTGTTGATTTACTCAGAAAACCCCAAGAGCCCTTGAAGCCCATGATGCAAAATGTGGATGTCGATGACGACTTCAGCTTTCTTGATTCCATCGACAATATCTTGGATTTGTCTGAGGATCAGTACCCCCGCTTTACACTCGCCAAAAACAAAGCTCGTTTTTTGCGTATGCTGAGCTGGTACAAGAACAAGGAAGAGTGGTTGGACGTAGCCCCCTTGAGCGGCGTGAACAAGCTGTTCAAGCAGCAAACGAAAGAGCTTGAAGGCATCCGCTCTTCGAAATTGGATTATGAAATGGAACTCGAGACCGGCACTTTGACTCCCTCGCAGCGTTCGTATCGCCGCGACGAACTCAAGATGTGCAAAGTTCAAGAAAAAATGGCCGTACACCTGATTTCCAAAATGCAGGTGAAGATTAAATCGGGCCGACGCTAATATAGATACTGTTGGTTGGATTGAATTGCATGAACGCTCGCTCAAAAGGCGGGCGTTTTTGTTTTTGGGCGGATGCGGATTGGATTGAGATGGCTTTAGAGCCGGTTATCGCTTTTGCATCGAGGGTTTGGTAAACTGCCGGAGATGAAGATGTTCAATACCCTCACTTATGCGAAGAAGCTGGAAGACGCAGGAGTCCCGCGTTTGCAGGCCGAAGCTCAGGTCCAAGTTCTTGCCGAGATTGTCGAAGGCGAGCTGGCAACTAAAAGTGATATTCAGCGCGATTTGAAGGAGCTTGAATATCGACTCATTTTAAAACTTAGCGCGATAGTGGGAACGATGACTTCCATTCTGGGCGTTGTCGTCACATTTTTCAGACCTTAAGTGGAAGGCATTGCGCGGGCGATGTTCCTCACCACGGCAAACTTGACGCGGCGTTTAGCCGTTACGGAAGTGATCTGCTTTCGCGCGGGGCACTCGCCTTGCAAATCTCCTCTGTCAAACCGGTTTGCTCGTCTCAGGCGGAGGTCCCTGTGAAACTTTTATTTTTACTCCTGCTCAATGTCCTTTGCTTGGACTCCGCCCCGGCGCTTGAATGTTCCGTTAACGAACTCAGTCTGGTTCCTTTGAACATCAAAATGAGTGGTCCATTGCGAATGTGCATTGAGGGGAGGCGGGGTAAAGGGGCTTGCGTTTCGCAAAACAGACTCAGATACGGACCGCTCGCGATCTCATTGAATCAGAAGACCGGGGGCTGCGGCTTCAAAGGCTCGGAGCTTAGATTCGAGCAAGACAAGATTTTCGGCACGCTTAAGTTGTGCAGTGACGATACGGAATCGAGCTCTTCGGACCTTCCCGGCCTCCCATGTTTCAACGGGAAAAGTGACGATGGAAAATTCAATCTCACGATATGCACGGACACAAGAGGGGTCATGACACTGGCGATTCCAGCGCCCCCGGCCGCGCAAACGTCGGGGTTTTTGCTAAGCAATATTGTCGGCAATTCGTTCGTGTTGACGGTGAACTCCGTAACTTGCGGGGAGTCGCGCGTTCGTACCCCTTTGAAATCCAAAGAGCAGGCTATTTAAAAATAGTGGCGGGCCAGGGCGGCAAGTGCGGCCGCAGCCAGCATGACGGAAATCCAGACGGAAGCGCGTCTTGCAGGCATTTTTCCGCTTTGATCGTCGGTCACTACGGATAAATGGGCGCCGCGCTCTTGTTCACTCAATATTTCATTGGCCATCGGCAGCTGTTCATCGCGCACCATCAGGCGAAGGCCCTGCATGGTCGAAGATCCCGGCGCGAGCACGGTATATTTAGAGTGCGTTCCCAAAAGCTGAACGTCGACACCTTTGGCGGCAAGAAAACTCTCCACCACGCGGGCCTCGGCTTCGGAATCATATGTCTTCAATACCTTCCACATGAGCAACACTATATCACAGATGACCGGAGGTACGCCGTTCCCGATCGGGAACGGCGTACCCCCGGCGCGCCCCCGGAAAAAGGTGCCTAGGTGGCTCAAAATAAAACATGTGTGTTTTCATGGAGTTATGTCGTTTTGAGAAGAAATCGGCATTTTTTGCCTCATATTCTCACATTGATGCGCCGATAGGTTCTCTGTGAGCCAAGGGTGGCTTGCAATGATTCATAGATAGGGCGAGAAGCCTTGTCTTTCAAAACCAAGCGGAGGTTTTAAAATGGCACGTACAATGGTGGTTTTGGTTGGAGAAGATCGCGATCAATGCGAGAAGCTCAAGACCATGAGCCAAGGGATGGGATGCAATGTTCAAGTGTTCACTCCTCAAGAGTGGGCGAAAAACTTGAACGATGTGAATGCGCGGGGACGCCTCATGGGTGAAGTGCCGGCTCTGAGTGTGGGTTCGAACCCGATCACGGAAGGCGCAAAGATTCTGCAATTTCCGCAGCCTTCGATGAATACCGAAGATAATAAAGTGCGCACTATCAACGAATTGGAAAGCATTGCTATAGAAAATGCGATTCATGAGTTCGGTGGAAATTTAACCGAAGCCGCTAAAGCTTTGGGAATCGGCCGCGCCACCCTTTATCGCAAAGTGAAGCAATACAATATCGATCCATCGAGCGCCCGTAAAAAAAGAGCCGCTTGATAGGGATTGGTCGCGGCTGCGCGACCAATATATCTGGTTTTGAATTGCATTGACCGCTTTGAAGAGCCGACGTCATATTAATGGATGCGTCGGCTTTTTCTTTTCGTCCTCTTCATGATTTGTCTTGGGGCCGGTCTGGCCCTTAACTTAGGCAGCCGCTACCGCGATGTTTTTCGCCAGGTTTGCGATCTTACCGAAAGTCACTTTTATAAAGCCGACGACCGCCTTGGTGAATGGATCAAGGAATGCCGTTACCGTGCCGCGCGGGTACCTTTGTTCACGTCCAGTGAGCGATTGTTGCGCGATATACAGGATCAGCTCAACGAACTCACGGTCTCGCACTTTCAAATTTACGATCCCAACGAGGATAAACGTTTGTGGAAAGGCGAATCGATCGACACTGGGATTCGCGCGCGCTACATCGAAGAATTTTTGATCGTCTACAAAGTGGTTAAGGGCAGTGCGGCCTTTGACGCCGGGGTGAGGGCGGGCGATGAGGTTGTCGCGATCACCGGTACGGATCAGGTGACCCCATGGGGCTCGATGCGGCGGGCGGGCCGGTTCACGCTGAGGCGGGCGGGTGAAGAGAAGACGGTCGTGATCCAGCCGCGCACTTTGCAAATCGATTCAAGTCCCCAGGTCTCGGAGCTGGATGCGCGGACTGGAGTTTTGGATTTGAGCAGTTTTCGCGCGGAGTTTTTTAGCACGGAAAAATGGCGTGCGGTCGTTAGTAAAATTCAACCGTTTCAGCACCTGATCATCGATCTGCGCGAAAATGCGGGAGGCAATTTTGTCGCGATGTTAAGGGCGCTGTCGACCTTCATGTGCCAGAGCCGCTCCGTCGGAACGATCATTCAGCCGCGAAAAAAGTTGCCGGCTAAAAAGTTTTACGACGACAATTTGTCGGACGGACATCAGATTAAGGAACTTGAGAAATTCCGCAGCATCGAATTGCGCACGTTCGGCACTTACGGCTGCTTTCCCGGCCGTGTGACGGTGCTGGTCGGCTCGGATACGTCTTCGGTCGCGGAGATTTTTGCGAACAGCTTTATCGCGCGCAAGAATTCCCGCGTGTGGGGACAAAGGACGGCGGGCGATGTGGTGCTGGCGGTTTGGTATGACTTGCCTTTACTTGGTCCGGGTTACAGTTTCTCGATTCCCGAGGCGGAGTACATCACTCCGCAAAAAGAAGCCCTGGAGGGGCGCGGAGTTCAGCCGCAAAATGAATTGTATTATGATCTAAAAACTTCGCTGTCCGGCAAGGACGGCTGGATCGAATCCGCGCGAAAATAAAATCAGCGGCAGGTATTCGACGCCTTGACGTATTGAGCGGTCAGCGCCGAATTGGTTTTTTGTTTCAAGCGCCCGGTCGCGGCCAGAAAAGTGTCGAGGGTTGCGGCATCATACTTACAGGCTTTAATGAATGGCTCGAGTGCCCCTTGCTCGTCGCCGGATTCGAACAAGGCCTGCGCGAGGCCGAACTGCGCGCGCCCCGAGGCGGGCGAAGCTTTGGCTGCGGATTGGAAGTAGCGGGCGGCGACCGGGAAGTTTTTCTTGCGCAAAAATAAGGTGCCGGCGGCCCATTGCACGAATTCACTCTGCGGGAATTTGCGCGCGGCTCTAACGATCTCGCGTTCGGCGCGCACATCTTCTTTTTGATCGTGCAGGGCTTGCACCAAAAATACGTAATGGTCGGGATAGTTGGTCGAAATCTTAATGCTCTCTTCGCAATTCGTTACCGCTTGCACCAAAAAGCCGTCTTGCGAATCCAAGCGGCAGAGTTCGCGAAAAAATTCGGGCCGGCGACCGAACTTGGTGATGCCCTCCATCAACAGCTCGCGCGCTTCGTTGTTCGATTTTTGCTTTAAGAATGTGGAGAGCAACAGATCGAAGGCCGGCTTATATTTGGACTCGATTTGTAACACGCGCCTTAGTTGTTGAATGCCCGAGGTGAGCAATTCGGCGTTGCGTTCTTCGGAAACGGTCTCGTTGGCTTGCTTGATGTACGCTTGCGCAAGCAACATATGCCAGCGGTAGTTCTCGTCATCTTTGTTCACGGCGAAATTCAGCACGCGCACTTCATTGGCGAAATCCTTTTTGTTTGAATAGGAGATCGCCAGCAACAAAAAGCCCTTGTCATCCAGTTGATCGGTGTAGGGGTTTAAGAGTTCAATGGTTTTGTCTGACTTATTTTCTTTGGCGTAAAGTTCAGCCAGTTGGAAGCGTGAGCGAATGTCCTCAGGCTTTTTCTTCAAATTGGCTTCGAGTTGTGTGGCGCTTTGCGCGAGGCAATTGGCGCTAAATAACAAAATGAAAAGCGGCAGCGCGAACTTCGAAATCATACCTATATTTTATGAAAGAGGCCTCAGTTAGGCAAGAAATCAATGGCTGACTGGATCGGATTCGCCCGATGGTGCAACTGGACCAGGGGCCGCCGCGGACGGTTGCGGAACCGGGGGTGGCGCCGAGAAATCTCCCGAAGCGGGATTGCCGCCGAAAGGTTGCGCGATCACCACGGGATCGGGAGTCGTCGAGATCTGGCGTGGTTTGGGCGGTTGAAATGCGGACTGAGATTGCGATGCGGGCGCGCGGTTAGAGAGCAGAGGATTTTTTGCGTTCGCATTCAAGTAGGAGTCAAAGTCCGCGTTATCGTCACTCGCGCGATTTTTTCTTTTGCTTGGTGAACGGCGTTGATCCTGAACCATTTGATTCTCTAGGTCGCCTGCGGCATTTGCGGCTTCATGTCCACAAACGGGCAGTTCGGGCCCGCTGAGGGAATATGGCTCGCCACGTTTGCGGCATGGCTTGGCTTCGCTTTTCACATTACGATGGATTTTCTTTTTTTTCTTGATTGCGCGCGCAGGTCCTCCGCAAAGATCCGGGCGAAGGTCGCACACATCATCGGCTTGCACGAGCGGCACGAAAGCCGTGAAAGCGGCGGCCAGAATGAAAATTCGCAGACTCGTATTCATTACCTTATCCTATCGGAAATCCCGGATTCGATCGTTAATTTATCCTCTCAATACGCCGATGCGGTGAATGGATACTTAGCGATTTCAATTTGAAATCGGAGTGTCTCAAAATGAGACGGAGCTTGTGACGTTTTGTGCTGAGCAGTGTTTAGAACCTGCGCAATCAAGACCCACAAGAGTGCCAGCAGGGGCGGCATAACTCTCGCTCTACTCATTTGTACGAGGGAGCAATTATGAATAACGAAAATAAAGCGCCGGCAAATGATCAGAGTAATGTGATTCAGTTTCCCGGTCCTAAGGCCGCGCCCGCGAAGCCGGCCACTCCGCCGCCTGCTCCCAAGGCTAAAGCGCAATCCACTCCTAAGCCGTCGCTTAAAAAAACCACGGTGGGCACGGTCCTCGCCATCGCTTTGATGACGATCGCCGTAAATAAATACACTTTTGACAACACGGAACATGCGGCCGATTTGAGTTCGATGACGGATTCCGCAACCAGCGGCCGCGCGATCGCCAGTTTAGAGCGCGCAAGTTACACGCGCGATGCCGCGTGGGAAAAAGCTTTGGCGGAACGGCTGGCCTCGCCGCAAATTCGCGAAATGGCTTCGTTGAATGTCGGCCGTGCCGCGACCAAAGAAGAAAAATTGCGTTGGGGTATTTTGGAAGAAAAATACACGATCAACTACAATGCGGAAGAGCACAAAATCAATTCGATCTCGCTTCAGGATGCCATGACGGCTCCGTCGTATATCCTGGATCGTCCGAAATTCTTAAATGAATACGGCGCGCTTTTTCACCAAGGTTTTGATTCAGCGAAATTGAAGTCGGTAGAAAAGAGCGACGACAAAACGGTTGAAGCCTACACACTTTTCGACAAAGAGAACAATCCCAAGGGCGAGGCGCGCTTCGAGCTCGATCGTCATAAGCGCCTGATCTCGCTAAAGGTCGAGCCGATTCAGATCTAAGTATCTCGTTAAAACGCGCCGATAAGTTCAATTATGGTCATTCCAGATTGGACGGCGCGCGCGCCCCAGCCTAAAATTTATTTCGAAGCGAAGCCGCCGGACACTCTTAACAGAGACCACACGCAGTTCGCGCGGCCCCTGGATCGCCTGGCCGCGGTGATCGTCGATTTGTTCATCGTGCTCGGCCCGATTTATATCCTGCTCAGTGCGCCGTTTAAGAATTGGATGACCACCAGTTTGCTTGCCGGCGGAGGCTCCGACGTGGAACCCATGATCGCCGGAATGCTCGGCATCGCGGTGGGTTTAGTGGTCGTCTATCAAACTTTCTTCCATTACTTTTTCAACGCGACGTTGGGGAAAATGCTTTTCGATCTGCGGGTAAGCCCGATGTTCGAGGGCGAGCGCTTGGCTTGCTGGGATTGCTTTATCCGCTCGTGGCTATGGATTGCGCAAATATTTTGCTTAGGTATTCCGTTCTTAGCGATTTTCTCGAATAGCAAACGCCGCCCCATGCACGACCGGGTTTGCGACACGATCGTTGCCGCACGTAAGAACAACGGCGTGCTTCCTCCGGCCATGTGGGAACGCGGCTTGGTGCGCGGCGGTTTTGCCGTCGTGCTGATCGTCGGCTTGGTTGTGCTTTTGTCGCAGCTGCAAGGCCAACTCGGCGGCAAAGTGGATTCTCATTTCGCCAATCTGGTTGAACGCGATCTCGGCGCCTGTGAAGTGGTCAGCAAGAATATCGAAGAAGAAAACTTGCAAGATAACGGCAATGAGCATCAGCGTCTGGCCACGGCGATGACTTTGTATGCCGCAGGCTTGGCGGACCGCTCTTGTTTAGAAGCCGAAGTGGAGCGCGAGATCGCGGCGCAAGTTTCGGTGGCTCCGATCACTTATCTTGCGCAGGCCTTTATTTACGCCGACGATCCCGAGACCTCGAACTCTTATCTGGATGAAGTTTGCGAAAGCGCTCCGGGAAGCGTCGAGTGCCATATGAGCCAAGTCGTGTCCAAATGGTCCGAAGAAGACTGGGAATCGGTGGAAGAAGCTCTCACCAAAGCACCGCGCGGCTCGGGCTATTTGGAAATTTGGGGCGTCAGACATTACATGAAGCAGGCTCAATACGGCCATGCGCTGAATTTGCTCAATGGTTTTTTGACCTCTCGCCAGCTTGCGGAATTCACGATGGTGCAAAGGGTGAAGGCATTATTCAATTCTTATAAAGAGCCCGAGGCCGAAAGCGCGCTGATGCAGGCGGTAAGTGCGCTACCCGAAACCGAGAGCCGCGATTTAACCGCGTGGGTCTGCGCGCAACAGCTGCAAAACGGTTGTGCAGCACTTGAAACGGCGGCCTGCCAAGAGTTGGACAAGGGGCGTCCGCAAAAAACCGCGGAGATCGATTTTGAACAATCAAGTGAAGCCCTGGCGCAAGTGTTGGCGCTGGAATGCCGCTCCGAGGGGCAGATCGATTATCTGTCGTTCAGTGAAGCGGTGAAAGATCAGGATTGGCAAACGTTTTTCCGCGCGAATCTTAAGCGTCAGCGCGAAGATAAAATTTCGGCAGGCGATCTATTCAGCCAGATCATCATGTCTCCGGATGCGCCTGATATTTTGAAAGTCGAAGCCGCGCGCCGCTGGTCGCAAATCGCTGATCTGGCCCAGCTCGAGGACATGATCGCGCAATGGAAAGATCTTTCTTCGCGCGAAGTGTGGGTCAAAGAAGGAAATATTTTATTTAAACGCCTTGCCGACATCCGCCAGTCTAAACTTGCTTTAAAGGTGGCGAACTATCTCGTTAAAGGCGAATCTCTTTCGCCGCAATCGATCGCGGCACTGGGTTCGTTGGTCGAAGAGCCTGCCCCTTCACGCGTGCCGGCGAGCACGGAGCGGGCAAAAAGCCGGGAGGCGAAGTGATCTTTCCGATCCCCACCGGAATGTTCATGCGCGCGCCGATCACGTGGATTTTGGTCATCCTGAATTTTGTGGTCCTTCAATACACTTCGGTCACCGGGCAGCAGGCGCAAGAAGGTTTGGAAAAGCTTATGCGCAAGTCGCATTTCGTTTCGACCCAAGGGCGGATCTACGCGCAATATTTAGCTGACCGCACGAGCGCCGATTACCCGAAATTCTTATTGGAGATGGGAAAACAAGTCGAGCATGGCGAGAGCAACCGTGCCGAAGCTTTGGGCCAGTTGGCCTTTCGCGATCTGGCTTTTATCGATTCAGCCGACCAAGTGGATTATCGCGGCGACAAGGTGGCTTTCCGGTTGTGGCGCAAAGAACTAGGTGAAACACGCGAGCTTCAGAGTGAACATCCCAGTTTCGTGCATGGGCTCAACGGCGAAGACACTTCGATCACGCATTGGGTTTCCTATATCTTCGTGCACAGCGGCACTTTTCACTTTGTCAGCAATATGCTGATCTTCGTGATTTTCGGCGCCGCTTTGGAGATGCAGATCGGTGGGCTGGGATTGTTGGTCGTGTTTTTACTTTCCGGAGCGCTTGGCGCCGGCGTGTTTGCTTTGCTGACCGGCGTAACCAATACACCGCTCGTTGGAGCGAGTGGTGCGATCAGCGGCGTGATGGCGCTTTATTGCGCGCTCAACTGGCGCCAACCGACGCGTTATTTTTACTGGCTGTTTTTGCCCGCGCGCGGCTTTATGGGCTTTGTGTTTCTGCCGGCTTGGGTCGGTCTTGTGATTATAACGTTAGGTGATCTGGCCGGGTACTTGGGTACGCCCGCCGAGCTTGGCGGCGTGGCCAGGACCGCGCACTTAGGGGGAGTCGCCGCGGGGTTGCTCACCGGAATTTTGCTCTTTTCCATGCGCCGTATTTGGCCGGTTGAAGAGTGGGAAGACCCCAATCACAAAATGCCGATGGCGGTCCTTTATCCGTTAATACCGCCGAAGGATAAGGTCAGTTGATCGAGATCGAAGCGCCGTATTTACGAATATAAAACTGGCTGAGTAAACCCATATCCAATTTATTCTTTCTCAAGGCGAGTTCGATCGCCGCTTGATTCGTCCGGTAGAACTCCGGATCGGAAGCCTTGGTCTTCGCGATTTCCTGATTGATCGCTTTAAAGCGGTTCATAAATTCGTCTTGGTACTGGATCATCAGAAGGTGGGCGCGCTTGGTGTCGTCGGTTTTAAAAATATCGCGGATCAACTCTTCGCTGTACTTAGTCTGAATCCAAGCTTTAAAAATAAAATCGGATTTGTAAAGATGCGCGATCTTTTGCGCGTTGGACCTCGCATTGCGCATGAGGCCGGTCTTCTTAACCAATTCGCCCTCGCTTTGGGGGGGGTCGCCAAGCAGTTTCATTAGTTCACGTTGCACGACCAGAAGTCCTTGCTCATCGCGGAAATCGAACAGGTAGTGGCCGATGCCCTTTTCGACGACGATGTCGGCATTCTTGAAAATGCCGCGTAAGACCGGTTCGACATTGTAAGTATTCGGCCCGGTCGGAGTTTTTTTGGGGCCGCCGGTCGGGCCGGGAACATACTCTTCACGGTCACCGGTCAAGATGCGCATTTTTAATTTTGGTTTCACGATAGTGGGGTCGGGAAGCAGGTGCTTGTTCCACAAAAAACCGTTTGAAACGTTACCCGCCCAAGTCGAGCCGAGAGTGTTTTCTAAAACTTGGCCGCCGAAATCCATCTTTGCGGTGTGTTTGCGATACCAGTCGCTTAAAACTTTATTGTATCCCGCGGGAGACATCGCCAAAACACCTTCCGCCAATTCCGGATAGCGTGTGATCAATTCAAACATCACGTCGGGGCCGAACGAATGGCCCACGAAATAGACCGGTTTGCCGAAGCTTTTGATGTCTTCGACGATTTTCCTCATGTAGCTCATGAAGTATTTGGCGTCGTTCTGCTTTTCGCGCAATGAACCGCTGGCATGAAAGGGCATGTCGATGCTGACCGCCGAATAACCCAAGTTACTTAAGGTCGACATGTTTTGCACAAAATTGGCGCCGCTTGATTTCACCGTTCCCGAACCGTGAAAGAACACCACCACCGCTTTGGAGTCGGGATCGACCAGTGGGATTTCGAAGTCATCGGACTGCACGGCCCCGCTTGCGGTGTAATAAACCTGGGTGTCCCACTCCTTCGAGAAAAATGTGCGCACATTGCTCCACCCTTGTGCCTCAAGTGCCGCGCGGATCAGGCCGAAGTCGTCATTCCACTTTGGGGCCTCTAATTGATAGGCGCGTCCGAACCATTTGGCGTCAAGGGCACGTTCGCATTCTCCGGGCTGAACAGGCGAGGTGATGGCTGAAGGTTTAGCGGTGGCCGCAAAATGGCAGCCGAAGACAAGAACAAGCCCTATGGTTCCAATGAATTTCATTTCCTAACCCCGTAAATTTGACCTACGGCATTTTGAGCAAGGGCTATGCCGGTAAAATAAAGGTATAGGTCTTGCGAAGGATGAAGTGATCCCTTTATAAAGGATGGCCATGAGAGCATTTGCCTTGAGCTTACTGATGACCTTTACTTCGGCCGCCTTTGCCGGAGGCGACTATTGTTTGGCGATCCGCGGGAACGGCGAGCTGGCGCCGGCCCACTGGGGCGCGCTGGGCAGCTTAGTGGAAAAACTGGGATTGCCGTCCAAGCAAGCGGGCGGAAGTTCGGCCAGCATCACCATGTTTTTGACCGAGGCCGTGGCCACGAACTTTTTGCTTCACGAAAGCGCCATTGAACAGCAAAACCAACGTGCATCTTTCTTGATTAAGAGCTTCGAGGGATTTGCCGACCGCCTCACTGCGACGGACGAGTGGAAAGACTTTATGCTTTTGAATCAACTGGCCCCGCGTTCGAGCGAATGGCTGGTGTCTTTAAAGTCCGTGCTCGCGCAAGCCTCCGCAAAAGAAGGTGCCGAGGCTTACAATTTCGTGGCGAAAAACTTGGATCTCATCAAACGTAACTTTCGCACCGGCCAGCGTTTAGGTCTGATCAGCGAGAAAAACTACGCCCCGTTAATCGGAGCCTTGACTCGCATCACGCAAAATAAATCTCTCAATTTAAGCCAGGATTTGGCTATTGCTAAATTTTACTCATTCGAGCTTTATCAAGCGGTGAGCGTCTTCGGTAATTTTAACGCCGAAACCGACGCGAATCTTTTCTTCCGCCCGGGTCTTGTCGACTTTGAGCGTGTTGCCGAGCAGATCGGCAAAGTCGCCACGTTCTATTCCACCATCGACGCGAGCGAGCGGGAAAAAACACTGTGGCGCGAATTGGCGGACACTTGCGCGCCCAAGGCGCAGGGATTGACTTGGAATGAATTGGTTGCGGGCAATCCCGAGTGCGGCCAGCGTCTTAACCGCCTGATCGACACTCACTTTAGCTCGCCACAAAAAGAATCTTTCGTGGATGAAATCGTGGGCGGCGTGATTCCATCATTTCCTTCGACCGCGGTACTTACGGGAAATGCGGGCGTTCAAGCGCGCGAAGCCTTGCAGGACTACGAAACAAAAATGCAAAGCGACTTCGGGGCGAGTTTCAAAATCAAAGACACCGAGAAAGTCATGTTCGGTTATTGGGGAAGCGCGGCTGATTTGCAAAAAATCGACGGCAATCTTCGTAAAACGATCGATGAAAAGAGCCGGCGTTTTATGAGATTGGGAGTGGCCAGTTGGAAAAAAATCCTCAGCCTGTCGCCGGCTGAACCGGGTTTAGCCGCGCTGCAACCTTTTGAGTTGGAAAACGGCGAAAAGGTCGTCTCCGCCGGCGGCTGGTCCGATTTGCATCCGGTGTTGGTGCTGAAGGCTGCCGGCTGCGAGAAAGTGGTTTACATCACCCGCCGCGGCGGCGAATCCGTGTTCGGACAAGGAGTGGCAAAACGCTTGCTGAATCTTGACCGCACGTGGACCGATATTAAGGACAAGCTTTTGAATAACGGCGGCGATCCATCCGATATGAACTCGCTGTGGTCGAAACTCTACAATTTATCGAATCGTCGCAGCTCGATCAGCCAGGCGCTGCAAGCCGCAGACGCGGTACTTTGCACCGATTGGGACCGCTTCAAGGTGAGCAACGGAATTAAAGATCTTATCAAGGATGCGTATAAGAGCCCATTTTTCGTGCGTAATCGCACTGCTTTCGGCGACATTCCTCTGATCCCTGAACTCAACGCGCGCGATATGCACCCCGACGGGTATCCGATCTACGCAGGATGTTTCGCGCCGTGAGAATTTGGCCCACGTTATTTATTTTGATTTTTATGTCCATGCCGGCCGCCGCCGGATGCGTGGAAGATTTAATGAGCATGCAAATCATCCGTACGCTCCCTTCGCAAATCGCACGCGAGGAGGGGATTGAATATGTGGCCGTGCAAGCCGATTTTGCGACATTTATCGGGAGTATGACGCAAAATCGATCGAAGTTTATCGAGCGCTTTTATGTGAATGAGCCCGAAATCTATCAGTTTTTGAATCACGATTTGAATCATTTGCTGCCGATCGCGAAAGGCCGCAAAAGCCCAGTCTATAATAACGGAACGTCGGCGCCGATCTTTGTTTTTAAGCCTGAGGTTTTGGATATGGGCGACTGGTGGATTGCGCACAAAGTGTCTTTATTGAGCGGCAAGCCGAAGGCTTTTCATCCCGCGGATTCCATGAGCGCGGAACAAGATCTGCGCGCCTATTTCCGCTTGGCCGCCGAGGAGCAAATGAAGGAAGGGAGGGACACGAACCCTTCCGCATTGGTGCTCGGCTACGCTATTCCCGCCGGGATGCTGGTGAAAATGATCGTGCCCACCGCGGTCCGGCCCGCTGAATATCTCTTCCACATGAGAATGCGCGACCTCGGCGCACCGAATGTGGAAGTCATCTTCAGCGATGACTTCCGCCCGAATTAAATCCCGCCGGTTTCGACTTCTTGTTCGCTGGGCACAAAACCCCGGCGCATGGTGTTCTCAGTCACCACTCGGGGCTCCATGAACTGCAGCAAGTAATCGGGGCCGCCGGCCTTGCTTCCCACGCCCGACATCTTAAAGCCGCCGAAGGGATGGCGCTCGACAAGTGCTCCGGTGTTTCCGCGGTTGATGTAGAGATTGCCGACTTCGAATTCGCGTTTTACTTTTTCGATGACGGCGGGACTGCGTGAATAAAGTCCGCCGGTCAGAGCGTATTCAGTTCCGTTGGCGATTTGCAGTGCATGCGAAATATCTTTGGCTTTGATAATCGCCAGCACCGGGCCGAAAACTTCTTTTTGCGCGAGATCGCTGTCGGGATCCACATCGGCGAAGATCGTCGGCGGGATATAATAACCGCCGTCTGGAACTTCACCTTGGAACACCAAGCGGGAATGGCTTTTCGCAAGCTCGATCGTTTTCAACATGCGCGTGTAAGCTTCTTCATCGACGACCGGACCCATAAACGAGCGTGGAGCTTCGGAAGGGCCCACATGCATGCTGCGAATGGCTTCGGTTAAACGCTCTAAGAAGCGCTCATATAAACCCTCGACCACGATCACCCGGCTGCAGGCCGAGCATTTTTGCCCTTGAAAGCCGAAGGCCGAGTACATGACGCCGACCACGGCTTCATCCAAGTCCGCATCCGAATCGACGATGATCGCATTCTTGCCCCCAAGTTCGGCAAGCACACGCTTGATGTGCTGTTGGCCGGGATGAACGATCGAAGCGCGATTCAAAATATGCAAACCCACGGGTTTGGAGCCGGTGAAGGCGATCAGCGAAACATCTTTGTGATTCACCAAATAATCCCCGACCTCTTCGCCGTAGCCGGGCAAATAATGAACCACACCCTTCGGGAAGCCCACTTCCCTCATCATGCGCATAAGTTCCGATCCGGTGATCGAGCTTTGCTCGGCGGGCTTCATCAAAACGGTATTGCCGGTCACTAATGATGCCGTCACCATCCCGGTCAAAATGGCCAGCGGGAAGTTCCACGGCGCGATCACCAGCGAAATTCCGCGCGGCTGATAGTTGTACAGGCTGACTTCGCCGGGTGCGCGGCCCATGCGGCGCGGAAGCGAAAGCTTGCGCATCTCTTGTGCGTAGTAGCGGCAAAAATCGATCGCCTCGGCGACGTCGCCATCGGCTTCGCGCCAGCCTTTGCCCACTTCCAAGACCTGCAAGGCACTGAGGCGGTATTTGTCCTGCACCATTTTGTCGGCGAGTTTTTCGAGAAGCTTCGCGCGCTCCTCAGTAGGGGTCGCGGCCCAAGCGGGCAATGCCTTTTTCGCAGCGTTAACCGCAAGTTCAGCTTCCTTGGCTGTTGCGGCGCTTGCCGAGCCCAAAAGTTCGGAAGTCTTTGAGGGATTGTGGCGCGCGATAAGTTGCGAAGTTTTGATTTCTTGTCCGTCAATCACCAGCGGATACACGCGGCCCAATTGCGACTTCCACATTTTTAAGGCGGCGTGCATTTTTTCGCGCACTTCTTTGATGGCAAAGTCGGCTGGAGGCTCGTTGCTAAAGCGCGAAGCATCGCTAAAGGCGCGGCCGTCGCTCTTGATCAAATCGTCTTTGGGATCTTTAAGTAAAATTTCGGCCGAAATATTGTCGGCAAATTTGGAGCGCAAGAAAGACTCGTTCGAGGTGTTTTCAAGTAGGCGCCGGACCAAATAGGCCATACCGGGAATCAATTCGCCGATCGTCGCGTACTCCCGCAGGCGGTAGCCTTCAGTCACCAAGGCACGCTTGATGGAATCCGCCATGCCATAAAGCATTTGCAGCTCCAAAGCGCGCGGATCGAGGTTTTTGGACTTTGCATAAGAGATCGCGGCCGAAATCGAACGCACGTTGTGCGAGCCGAGGGCTAGGCGCAGCAGCGGGAAGGCATCGATCAGTTTTCTTGCGCACAATTCGAAGTTGGCGTCGGATTCTTTTTTGTTCAAGTAAACCGGCACCGGCCAGCCTTTTTGCCGCGCCAAAACGGTTTCGAAATCCCAGTAAGCCCCTTTCACCAAACGAACAGTGAAGGGTGTTCCGCGTTGCCGCGCAAGTTGAACCATGCGATCCACGTCAGCTGCCGAATCGCGTAAGTAAGCTTGCAAGACGATCCCCAGGTGGGGGTAGCTGCGGAACTCGTCTTCCATAATCAGCTCTTCAAACACCTGCAGCAAAAAATCTTTGTGCGCGTATTGCTCCATGTCCAGGTTAATGAACACGCCGGAGGCGATGGCCGTTCTAAAAACTTGGCGGACGCGGTCTTTGACGACGTCGAGTGAATGCTCCCACGCGGCTTCATCGATTTGCGAATAAAGTGCGGTCACTTTGACCGACACGTTCACTTTGGGGATGGGCCCGCGTTCATCTTCATCGATCTGGGGAATGTGCTCCCAAGTTTTGGCGTCTTGGGCCAGCCATTGAATCAGTTCGAGATAGCGCGCCAAATACTCCTTGGCTTCTTTCTCCGACAAAGTCGCCTCGCCCAGCAAGTCGACGGTGAAGGTGATTTTGTTTTTGCGCGCTTTTTTTAATGCCGGCAAAGCGTCCTGCGGATTTTCGCCGGTGATGAACATCTTGGCCATGGATGTGACGTTTTTCTTCACTCCCGCCGCAAGAAGCCCGGGCGCTAAAGAGCCTAGCCCCAAGCCGAAATTGAAGACTGAAGGCAGGTCGTCACCGCTTTCGGCGAAATATTCTTTCAAGTGTTTGGCGACTTCGGATCCGGAATTCAAATACGGAAGAACGTCGACGAAACGAAACATCTGCACCTTGAAGTGCTCGTTCTTCATCGACCAATCCATGATCTTTCGATACCAGGTGTCCTTGCTAAACAGCGATCCGGAATCGTCGTCCAACGCTTTGAAAATGCGCTCGCCTGTTTGACGCACACTTAGCTCGAGATCATTCGGCTTCACGGGTAACCCCCTCAGAGATGAAAAGTGGCCGGAGTCTACCGAACTGAAGCGCCTTCGGCAAAGTGGAAACGGCAGCAGGGGGCGGGGAGCTTGGCTCCCTCCCTGGCGGTGATGTGTTGTGTTGGTGGGCTATGTGGCTCTGTAGGACCCCACGAAGGTGGAGGAGAGCCGGTCGGTGATCTCCTCTATTACAAGTCTGATACCAACGCTTTTGGTGCCGTTTTGTCCGGTGGTTTTGGGGTGTAGCGCAGCCCAGACTTTTAGCGGGGATTTTGAGGTGCACCACCTAGGGCCAAAATGGCTATTAGAATAGAAATATCTTATAGTAAGTACGATCAGAACTTCTATATCGTCATTCGCAGACCAGTCACATCGTAAATACTTATATAGCTCAAGCGCGGACTTTGCGCGAAAAGCCTGTCTCAGAATTAGACGAGATAAATAGATTAATACTTTCAAGCGGTTGACTGAGATGCCCGCGAATTTATGAACTTGGACTGTCTGGTCTTTCCACACCTGTTTGCCAGCGCCCATTTTGAGCTTCAATTTTCACTAGTTAATTCAACAGCTTACAGGCGAGCTGCGGGCCGCGATCTTGCGTAGAGAAAGGGGTGAGGAGATTCATCTGGTGAAATTTCGTGCCCTCGGGCTCACTCTATTTGCAGGATTCATTGCGCTGGGCATGCAGGCGTGTAGCCGCCCCTTGGCGCCGCAGGATTCGTGCAATTTCGTTCAGAATCCCGAGCTTCAGAGGGTGTCGTGGGATCGCCACGTGCCTGTGAAACTCTTCCTCCATAAATCGGTTCCCACCGAGGCATATGCCGCGATTGACAGGGCGATTGCCGAACTCAATTTAAAAGCGGGCAACGGAAAAGAGCTTTTGAAAATCGTCGCGCGTGGAGCGGACGGAGCGCTTGATCCGAAAAAAGACGGCTATTCGATGATCTATTGGTTTAACTCATGGGACCATGAGCGTCCTTCCGAGCAGGCCCGCACCACGATCTACTGGACGGGTGCTGAGATTTTTGAGGCCGATATGCGCATCAATGCCGACAATTTTAGTTACAACGAAGGGGAAGATTCGAACTTTACCAACGTCGATCTTCAGAGCTTGGTGCTGCATGAGTTGGGACACGTGCTGGGCCTTGCACATAACGTAACTAGTGGAAGTGTCATGAATTTTACTCTTAATGAGGGACAAGATCGGCGCAATCTCTCGGACGTAGATCTAGCTAGTCTTAAGTGTGAGTACTGATCTTGCTAGAGATGATGGAGTGAGGCCGAAAGCGGAAGTCCAGTTTCAGTTTGGAACCGCTAAATATTTAAGATGATTTAAGTTTGTTAACTGGACCTAGGTGGCTACCATGAAAGTAGTCAAGAGAGATGAGGAGAACACTTTGAACACAATCAATCTGAAAAGCCTTGCGAAAACCGATTCGAATTCGCACACGTTAAACGTGGAGCGTGCTTCGTATCGCGAGATTCCAGGCTTACGGCATGAGACCAAAGATGTTCTCCAACAATTGCACACCAACATTCAAATGTTGGAAGACCTCGGCGGTCGCTTGGGTTTTGTGATGTCTGAAGTTCGTTCGATAATCCGCCGCTAAGAAAGTTTTCGCTCTCTTTTTAAAAAAATCTCCTCCTGCTATTAAGCTCTGACGCGCCGGACGCGCGTCAGAAGGCACCTCACACGGATGGAAAATCCACGCGCTCCATCAATCTGCCATAAAAATTAAAAAAAACGACATTCCCAGAACTTTACGGATCCGTATACGCCTGTTTGAACTATAAAACCGCGGCAGTGATTTGTCGCACTTGCCCTGTGAATTTGGGTTGACTTAATCGGAAGCAATGGGTAAATTTCAAAAATGGCAAAACGGCAAAAACAAACCTCATTCGAAGGCGAAGGCTTTGAAAAACCCAAAAATTGGTTCGGCG
>CAZVOP010000029.1:0-38509 GCA_964628445.1 uncultured Pseudobdellovibrionaceae bacterium
GTTTCATTTGTTCGCTCCGAACACTTTTTTTTACTATCAAATTCTTGCCAACATCACAGCCGACATGCAGCGCCTTGGAGCGAAAAAGCTAACATTTGTCGACTCCCGTCGCTGGCCTTTCTTTCCGCATATCGATGCGGCAGCGATGCGTGAAGATCATTTCTTCGAACGCGCAAACAGGCTTCAAGGTTTAAACAACACCGTTTTTGTGAATGAAGCGCTAAATATGAGCACAATGCCTGATGCGGCGGAACTCGGTAAGAAAGCAGCTCAGAGATTGGCCTCCGGGGAGTACTAAAAAGCAATCCGAAGAGTGCATGATGTAGGATCGAAGGGTTTTCGGTGCGTAACTTATTCTTCTTCGTTCCGTACGCACATCGCAGATGCGCTGGCTCCTGCATACAATTGGAAACCACCAAGGCAATCCATAGTGTCTGAGAGCGCCATATTATTGCATGAAGATCTACCCATATTGAAGAGCATCAAAACGGGGTCTTGGGCAAAATTGCTTCTGGTTTCTTGAAACGAAGGGACACTCGTGAAAAATCTGTCAAAACCATCATACTGGAAAAGTTTTTCGATGGTGGTATCGGCCATGACCTTTCCGAAGTTCCAATGACGAAAAATCATTTCAATTTCCATTGGGGTGGGGAGTGACCATTTGTTGCCGTCAAGCTTGGCACAGTAATCACTGGCTTCTTTCCATTCAGAACGCTCACTCGGCACGCTAATGTAAAAATCCTTAGTGGCCAATTTGATCGCCGGATACTCTAAGTTCCCTGAAGTGACTTTTCCTAATTGGTAGGAGTTGCCACCGGCCTTGATGTTTTTCGTCACGGTAAACTTAAGTGGATCTTTGGGTTTTGAGTAGCTGGCCACTTTCCTAGCCGCTTTTGCTTTTCTAGTGCCTTGATTTTGAGAAGCCGCCCAGCCCAATGTGGACATAGTTAAAACTGATACGAGTAATATGGAATATTTCTTCATTGATCCCCCGCAATGACAAAATCGTCTCATAGCGTAGTTTGCAGCGCAACTTTCGTAATGGCTGGGGCGGGATGTTTGATTGGTCTAGTCGATCAGAAACGGGATCGTTGTGGCCTGTCGTCTAGAGTTTAGGCGTCTATAAACTCTGTATTTCTTGCGCCATTAAATTCATTATTGCTATCCAGCAAACAGGTTGAGAAAAATGAGGGCGGGTTGCCGCCAGTGCTCCCACATAGCTTGTTTTAAAAGCTCGTTATTCTGAGCGCTCCTGGATTTCAGAAAGAATGAACGCTCTGACTTCCTTATTCCTTTGCGTGGACCATTTATCAGCCAAAGCAAAAAACCGGTCGATAACATTTCCCCAAGCCAGTTTTTGTTCAGGTCCAAATTCAGGCTGACTCGTGTCCATGTTTAGATCAAGAGCGTTTTGTTCTTGTTGGTCCATCCAATTCAAGAAGCTTAACGACACTTCTAGGCCGAATTGATCTGACAATTGAAAAAGCAAACTGCTAATGAGCTCAGAATTCTCGTGGTAAGCATGCGAGTTGGCAATGAGATCTATTTTCGTTGGTACTCTCGGAGATTTAAGGCTTCTTCGTGTCGAAAGCTGGGTAGCCATCCTTCTGCCAAGACTGTCGTAAGACACGGCATTTATTCCAGCTGGCCAAACGACTTTTGGCAGGCCGGTTACGGCGTACGCTAAAAAGTCCGCGCGAGCCTCAACCCATACAGGAGAGCGAAGCGAGGTCCAAAGTTCCGTATCATGCGCCAATTCATGTGCGATAGAAAAAGGGCTGAACGTGGAGTTATAGTCTTTTGTTAAAGACTTCAGCACGAGCGTGCGCGGCATGGTTTCAATCGTATCCGTTCTGCTGAAACTTCCCCAAAAAATTGAACGTACACCAAAAATGTTGGGTGTTCTAATAAAGGCCAAGGGACCAATAGAAAGCGATGTTCCGACTTCTCCGTACACTGGCGAATTGATGGCCCCTGGATGTTTTTCGATAAGCACATTGAGATAATGCCCAGATTTAAACCCTAGCCGGCTCAGCGCTGCACGAAATGATGTGATTTGTTTGGCGGCCGCATCTTGAAGTTCTCGATTAGACCATTGCGATCGATGTCCCCACTGGCTAACGATCCGGATGTCAAAATTCTCATATTGTGATGAAGCACGGCCAAGTTTTGGTTTTACAGATATTAAGGCATCTTCGCAGCGCTGATAAAATACATTGCCGGCAGCGAGACTTAAATGGCTGCTCGTAAGGGCGATAAAAAGGGAGAAAAATTTGAAATACCGAAAAAACATAGCGTTTTGTTTTAACAGAAATAAAGGAGCGATTCTCTTGTTATAATAGGGGCAGCCTAACAATTGACATGTGTTTATACAAACGTGGTCATCTTCTCTAAGAGCAGTTGGAGCGAGTTGGCCTATGGTCGTTATTCGGTTCGCGCCTCAATGCCATCGGATAAGCAAAGCCAGCCCAATTTGCTGTTCCACCAAATATGCTGCTCGGGGCGAATTTCGGGATCATCAAAGGATGTAGCTGTGATGTAAATATCTTTGTTGTTATCGATGTATTCAAAAAACAAATGACTTGCACATGTTGAACACGAGCTTCGCGTTACCCTTTCGGACGAGGCAAACTTCTTTATTTGGCCAGAAAGAACGGTTAAGTCTCCGCTGCGGAATGCGACCCAAATTTGAAAGGCCCCTCCGCTTTGGCGCTGACACATTCGACAGTGACAGGCACCTGCCCAGAGAGACTCTCCACGGACTTCAAATCTAATTTCCCCACACAAGCATTGGCCGGTTCTCATGACGGTGATAATAGCGCCAACGGTACTTCGGGTCAGCAAAGGAATTCTTCCAATATTCCTCTGGCGGCGCGCATGCGATCGAGACGCCGCACTAACGTTTGATTTTACAGATCATTCTCGCGCCGGTGGCTATTGTTGGACCGCCCTCATCCACCGAAAGCGCACTCATAAATGATGCATTTGGATTGTCCGCTTTCAGGCCAACAAAGCTTGAAAGCGACCGGCGAGTGGTTGCCTTTTCAGTAACAACCATCTTGTCGATATGATTCGGATCGGACTCATTGAGCAGGATAGCAAAAACGTATCCATCTCTCTCGGCCGAGGCCCATTTAATGGTCCAAAGTCCTTCAGGAGCGGCCTTTAGAGTTTTTTCCCATACCAAGCGCAGATCATCAGAGCTTGAAAAAAGCGCACAGGCAAATCGATTCCGCTCTGCCGGAGGAGGCTCTCTGTTTCCGATGGCGGAAGAACCGTCAGCAATTCCTTGAGTTGCTCGGGGAGCGTGGCCAGGGACTCCGGCGTAGCTCCCATGAGTGTCTGGACCGCCTCCCAGTTTTTGAGCATGGATGGAAACTCCGCTGAATTTAAGTCGAAGCTGATCTCCGCGTTTATTAAATAGCCGCCGCTCTTCAAGCGATCCGTCATCTGTCGGAAGAAGTTCAACCGATCGTCGTGCTTTACGAAATGCGCCACCAAGATGCTTAAGGCCGCGTCAAAGTCGGGTGCGCTCGGTAAATCTTGGGTGTGGCCGTGGACGAATTCACATCGGTCTGCCACATCGGCATCTTTGAGCCGCTCGCGACAAATATCGAGCATGGCGATTGAAGGGTCCAACGCAACGAAAGTCCATTCAGGAAAAGCCCGCGATAGCGAAAGAATCTCGGCGCCGGTTCCGACACCCACGCAGAGGACTCGTGAGCGAACAGGGAGATCCTTTAAGGCCAGGGTTATCAAAAAATGCAAACAGCCGGAAATATCGGAAAGCTTGTTATTGCGCTCATCGTAGCGCCCAGCAGCTTCATTGTTGAAAAAGTCGGTCGAAGGTTTATTCATAATGTATTAACGTAATTGAGATTAAGGCTGAAGTCGAGATGGTCTCGCGCTCTTAGTCTTAACGGTTGGGAACCGGAACTAAGGCTCCGGTTTCAAAGGCATTACTTTGCGGAAGAGGTTCGTGCACACGCGATTTTCGCGGCGTCGGGTAGGTACGGTGCGCCCGATAGATGGAGAGCCATACCGGCTCGTTTGTTCTTTTGTCGAAGTAAGCGATTTGATCGAGGAAGACCATGCGAAAATAGCCCATATGTTTTCGTTGAGGGAACCCATTCACGTAAAGATCCCGTACGCTCATTTTCAGAGCTTCCACCATCTCCGGCTCCAAAAGCATGCCCCATTCCCTCAATGCATCCCTTCGGCCTTGTGTGAGGGCTTCGCCGGTATCCGCTTGGATGAGGGCGTGATGAAAGGTTGCCGGGATGAGAAGTCCGGACATAGATAAAAAAATGTCGTCTTTTCTTGAGTCCGTGGAAAGCGAGGAAATAAATACTCGAAGTTTATTAAGCTCGGGTCCACGGCGTTGCTTCCAGCGCCAATAAGGCATTAGACCCTGGACGGCCCCTATTGCCGCGACAACGTGTTCTAAACGTGAGTTGACCTGCTTTTCCAGCTGATCATATTCGATTGAGATTTCAGACTCGAGGCTCTTGAGAGAGTTCAAGGCATGAGAAATCGCGGCGTGGCCGCGAAATTCGCGGGCGACAATCGTGATTTCAGGATTCGTTTTGGAGAGAGTGTCGTCAATGCCGTTGATCCGCTCAAAGGCACTTTGGGCGTCACTGGTTTTCATATGCCCAGCCGGCCCCTGGTAAAAAAGGCGGTCATAGGTGATGCCATCCAACCCGGGGCGGAACTGTCGAATTTGCGTTTGAGCATCGCGTAGGGCCGGACGTACATCACCGCCGAGTTCAAATTCCTCCAGCTGGGGAGAAAGCATCATCTCGCAAGTCGCGATGCGGAGCGGGCCTTGCCAGCTGGACGCGGCAATTTGGGGCGCGCAAACAGCCAAAGCAAATATAAGTGGGCCGATCCTTCTTATTCGCATCATTTGACGTCGAAAATGCAATTGTTGAGCCCGAAAGGGGGACGGACTCTGTGTCTGCCTCATATATCCCAGCGTCATTAGTGCACAGCTTCGGTTGTGAAACCCATCAGCTCTTGATACTTCGTTGCGATGACTAAACTTCAGCGACATATAGGCCTTTTCTCCCTCACTCTTTACGGCATAGGGGATATTCTCGGCTCCGGTATCTACGGTCTGGTCGGAAAAGCCGCAGGCCAATTGGGAAATTTCGTGTGGCTGGGATTTTTAGTCAGCTTCGTGGTAGCCCTTGTCACGGGGCTTTGTTACGCCGCTCTCGGCTCGCGCTATCCTCGCGCCGCCGGCAGTTCCTTCATCGTGTGGAAAGCCTTTAAGTCGCCGTTCGTGGCTTTTGTCGTAGGCCTTGCCACTCTTTGCTCGGGTCTGACTTCCATGGCGACGGCTTCGCGTATTTTTGCCGGATACTTTGTCGGCATGGTTGCCGCAGTCCCTGAGGCGGCGGTGATCGTTGGATTTTGTTTGCTTATGACCGGCATTGTTTTTTCGGGAATTCGCCAGTCGATGTGGGTGAATGCGCTTTGTACATTTGTCGAGTTGGGCGGTCTGTTGATTATTATCGTCGCGGCACTCCCATTTTTTGGGCAAGTCGATCTTGTGGATACAAGTTCGATTCCTGCTCCCGGGTCATTGGGGCCGTCGTTGATTCTTTCAGGCGCAGTGCTGACTTTTTATTCATTCATCGGATTCGAAGACATGCTGAATGTCAGCGAAGAGGTCGTCAAGCCGGAGCGAACGGTGCCCATGGCTTTGATGCTCTCGATGTTGGTGGCTTCGGTCATTTATATGCTGGTCGCGGTTGCGGCGGTGAGCGTGATACCTGCGGCCGACTTGGCCGCTTCGAAAGAACCCTTGGTCGATGTGATGCGTGTCGCTTGGCCGTGGTTTCCTCCGCGGGTGTTCGGACTGGTGGCTCTTTTTGCTGTGTTCAATACGGCGCTGCTGAATTTCGTGATGGGTTCTAGGCTGCTTTACGGACTGGGCCAGATTGGTCTATTGCCGCGGGCGTTGGCGAAAGTGCACGGCCAAACCAGCACGCCGTTTGTCGCCGTTTTGGTTGTGGGTGTGATCTTCGTGACTCTTGCCTTGGTCGGCGACGTTTCGGCATTGGCGCGTGCGACCAGTCTCTTTATCCTTCTGGTGTTCATGATGATGGCGGCAAGCCTCTTTTATTTTCAAAGGAAAGATGCGCAAAATCATCCGCACGTATGGCGCCTTCCTCAGATCGTCCCGGTCTTAGCGATTATCGGCTCGCTGTTGATGATCAGCCACGCCGAAATTGAAGAGGGCCGAATCGCGGGGGTTCTCTTCCTGCTGATTGTGGCTCTTTACTTTATTCGGCGACCAACCGTCGCTCAGATCGAAAGACTCGAAGGCGGCGCCGGCGATGAGTAGCCTGTCTATCGACAATCATGCCGACAACGGCAAAGTCCTTATTCGGCTCATTTTGAGACAATTTACTTCACAAAATATGATCTTCTAAATCAAAGATAAGTACTTTGATATTTATAACAAACCGGAATTATTGATATTTATTATTCACAATTATCCATAGGCATTCACAAGTTTTTCCAACCCCACTTGAATTTGTGACGCATGCTGTTAGGCTATAAACAATAGCGGTTCGTCATCAACCCGGCCGCTGAAAAGTGGGGATTAAAATGAGCCGAATATTTATAACCGCGCTTTCCGCTCTTACGCTCGCAGGCTGCACGGCCACATCCTTTCGCACGAGTTACTCCGCAGGCAGCAAAGCCGTAACGGCAGGTAGCGATAGTGCCGAAGGGATTATTCTCTCGGACGAAGGCGACAACGCCGTCGCCACGGGGACGATCACTTCCGGGTCGGACGAAGGTGCCGCGGGACAAATAAACCAAATCAATTCACTTCCCATGGTTCCACTCTGCGGCTGCCAAAACACGAGGCGGATGACGACCAGTTCCCTCGACTTCACATCGCTCTTAAGTAACGGCGTTGGCAACGTCGGCACGAACAGTGGGGCCAACAATACCGGAAACGGCAACGGCAATTACAATGTCGGTGACAACAACGGCAATAACAACACGGGTAGCGGCAACGGGAACTATAATTGTGGCAACAATAATGGCAACAACAACGGCGGCAACACGAACGGCAACTACAATGTTACGGATGGCAACGGAAACGACTTTAACACCGACGGGAACGGCAATGGGGCCGAAGCGAGCAGTGCAGCATGTTGTCGCTGTATGCAGAACGACGGATCGACAGCGTTCACCACGGCGGCAAACTGTGCTGCGGCTCCTCCAAGTGCTGCGGTGTGTGCGGCACAATAAAGGCGGCACACGGGTTGCTAGTGAGGTAGGCCATGGGTGCAATACGCATTCAGCTGGAGATCAAATGGCTTCCACTAGCTTTTTCCTGGCCGCATTTTATCTGAGCGGAATATTTCCTCGATTAGCGATGGCCGATTCGAGACCGGAATTTCAGAGTACACTTGACCAGGTTAGACAAAGCGTCGGAATTCAAAGCGGCAAATTTATTGAGATTGGTAATGGCATCATCCACAGCAGCTCCAGTGTTCATGACGTGACAGATGCGAAAAACGACCTTCAAATCGTTGAAACATTTTGTGCGCCCGGGACGGTTATCGTGTCGACGCGATTCTTCTATTGCTTTGTGAAATGATATTTCACCGTTACTCAAAACGAGCAGGCGAGAATGGCTTGGGATCGGTAAAAGGCGTGGCTCCCGTGATTAATTCGGCGCTCAAACGAGCCGAACCGGGAGCGCTCTGAAGACCAAGCATTTGGTGTCCCGCACAGTAAAAAAGATTCGAGACCTTCTTTGAAAACCCGATCAACGGAACGCCATCGGGAGTACAAGGTCTTAAGCCGCGCCAGATGTCGGTGGGTTCTTGCTTGTAGTCCAAATGCAAAAATTCCTGCGCACCACTGTAAATCCCGGCGACACGTGAGGGAGAAATGCCGAAGTCTTGATTGACCAGCTCCAACGTTCCGGCCAAACGAAGCGAGTTGCTTCTTGGGGTCACGGCGATCTTTCGATCCACAATCATCATTGAGCAGCGTGGCTTTCGACCTTCACCTACAAGCGACATTGAATAGCCTTTTCCTCCTAAGAGGGGGATTCTTGAGCCCAAGCGCTTGGCCAGGCCGGGCGACCATGAGCCTGCGGCCAGAACCACAAGGTCAGGATGCAAACGGCCTTTGGTTGTGATCACTTCTTCGATTCGCCGCTCCCGCGATATTTTGAAATCAAAAACTTCAGCCGGGGTAAGAATTTTTCCGCCTAAAGCGGTGAACTCGCGCGCCAACAATTGAGTGGTGTCAAACGGCTCGGCTTGCGCTTCATCCGGAAAATAAACGCCGCCTTTGACGATCGGCTTGAGCATCGGCTCGAAGCTCAGAAGTTCGTCCCTATCCATCGCTTGTCCGCGGATTCCGTGTTCGGCCATCAGGCGCATCTCCTCGCGGGTGCCTTTAAGGCCGTCAGCCGTCGCCGTAACCATCAGAAGGCCATTTTTGGCAAAACCAATGGTGTTGTCGGAGCGTTTGGAGAACTCTTCATAAAAATTCAGACTGTGTTTGGAGATGGCGGTCAATACCTCGATCGACTTGTTCATGCGGCGGTGATTCATCGCCAGCATAAAATGCCATAACCAACGAATCAGCGTCGGGCTGAGGCTTGGGTGAATGTGCAAGGGACTTTGGCTGTCCATCAACCAGCCTATCGACTTCAAAAGCATTCCCGGTTGGGGCAGAGGCATCGCGAAGCAAGGCGTGATCCATCCCGCATTCGCATAGGAGCAACCGGTGCCGATCGCCTGCTTATCGATAAGGAGCACATCATGACCCGCGGCTTGAAGCTCCCGCGCGACACAGATACCAATAATTCCGCCGCCGATTACGAGTGTATTTTTCTTTGAGTTTTGCATTTGTGAAATCCTTTGTAACATGACGCCTAAGGGCCGGCAAATCCTACTCGATCTGACCACCGCTCACACGGCGGTGCGACTTTGAGCGGGTGGGCGAAAAATGGAAAAATGAAGATTTCTTCAGTTTTCCATTCTCAATTCCCTGGATTCAGGAGCAAACTACCGACGGGGAAAAATGAGGGGGAGCCATGAAGAATCGAATACCATTTTTAGCCGTTGTCTTGTGGTCGCTGGTGTTTGCATCCACCGCCAAGGCTGCGCCGCAGGTCGCAACGGTCCCTGCCTCCGGCTATTTTTCCACCCCGGATCAAAACGGCCCGGAGCCGTTTATCCATGCAATCAAAACTGCCCGCACCAGCGTCCGTATGTGGATGTTCACGCTCAACAATAAGGCCGTTGTGCAGGCTCTTTCGGACAGCGCGAAGGGCGGTGTGAAGATCCAGCTCATCCTCAACTACGGCATGTTCACCAAAGCTCCGGCGTTGATTAAGAGTCTTCAAGAAAGCGGCGTTCAAGTGAGCAAAGGTTCCGCCGCTTTTTCCATCACACACGCAAAAACCGCGCTCTTCGACAATTCCTATGCGCTGATCACAACGATGAACTTGACCTCAGGTTATAGACTGACTCGCGATGCGGGTTTAAGAGTCGATGAGCGCACGTTGCTGAACGATTTGAATGAAATTTTTGAAGCCGATCTTGCCAATGCCAAAAGCGGCGGCGACCGCACGCCCGTGTTGAAAAGCCAAAGCCTTGTGGTGAGTCCGGTCAACGCTTTGCCCAGGCTCTTGAATCTGATCGACTCCGCGGATCGCGAAATTCTCACGACGGTCGAAAATTTCTCGCAAGGACCGATTTCGGAGCATCTGATCAAAGCGGCGCAGCGCGGGGTGAAAGTGAAAGTGCTCGCGCCGTTTTGCAATCTGAACAGCAATCCCTTTTTCAACTTTGAAGTTTTGGCGAAGTTTGCAGGAGGAGGTGTGGACGCCCGAGTTCTGCCGTATCCCGCAAGCGCGAGCGCGCCGTATATGCATCAGAAGATGATGTTGGTTGACGGCGAAAAAGCCTACTATGGTTCGGAAAACTTCACTTACAATTCGTTGAAGAAGGCGCGGGAAATCGGTGTGATCGTGGACGCCCGGTCGATCTTAAGACAGATCCTGGCCGATTTTAATTCCGATTGGAAGATCAGCACGGCTTTGCCGGCGCAGCCTGAAGCCACGTGTTCCGTTTTCGGCGGGCCGCATAAAGCAATCAAATGATTTTCTAGTCTCGCAATTGCATGAGCCACGGGCGGGAGATGTTTGTGGACACGCGAATCGGAATTTCGGGATGGCGCTATGAACCGTGGCGCAAAACGTTTTACCCGCCGGGACTGCCGCAGGCCAAAGAATTGGCCTTTGCCAGCCGAATGGTGAATTCCATTGAACTTAACGGCACCTTTTATTCTCTACAAACGCCCGCCAGCTTTCAGAGTTGGTATTTGGCCACGCCCGCGGATTTTAAGTTTTCGGTAAAGGGCCCGCGTTACATCACGCATATTCGCCGCCTTAAAGATGCGGCGGCGCCACTTGGTAACTTTTTTGCGTCAGGCGTTTTGCATTTACGCGAGAAGCTGGGGCCTTTTCTTTGGCAGCTCCCGCCAAATTTTCTATTCCGCGACGACGTGATCGAAGATTTTTTTAAGCGGCTGCCGCCAAATGTCGGCGAAGCCGTGAAGCTTGCGACTCATGCCGACCGGGTTGAACCGGATTGGCCTGCATCGGCGATAAATTCCAAGTTTAGGCTACGACATGCGTTGGAAGTCCGCCACGACAGCTTTCTCAATCCCGATTTCATTTCTCTGTTGCGTAAGTACAAGGTGGCCTTGGTTTTCGCCGACACTGCGGGAAACTGGCCTTATATGGAGGATCTAACCGCCGACTTCGTCTATCTTCGTTTGCATGGTGAAGCCGAACTCTACGCTTCAGGATATCCGGAAGAGTCCCTCAAGTGGTGGAGCGAGCGCATAAAATGCTGGCGGCGAGGGTCGCAAGTGAAGGACGCGGTAACGATGTCCGAGGATAAGCCGCGCAAACTCAAATCGCGCGATGCCTATATTTACTTCGATAACGACGTGAAAGTTCATGCCCCTTTCAACGCACAGACGCTGCTTTCGCTCCTCACCAACTATAAACTTCGGGATTCTGCCAATTGGCGCCGTTGGATTAACGAATCCTTAACATAAATTTTTTCTCTGCCTCAAATAGTTTTAATTTACCTGATCGTGAAAATGGGAAAGGGCAATCTGTTCCAATATTTACCGACGCCGTACACTCGACTAAAGGCAAGGGATTTGCAGGCCCTCATCGTTAAGACCGTGATCTCAAGGCAAAGGGTAGCCGGAGGGGATTCAAGGGCTAAATTGTACCTGCGGAGAGGAAAAATGCCGCAATGACGCAGCTAAGTAGTGAGCGGGTGTTGGTCTTTACCGACACAGGGGAAAACGACCGGGCGCGACTGATTCTTGAGCAAAGCCAGCTCGAAGTATTTTCATGCCTAACGCTTTCATGTGTGATCAAGCAGATCGGTTTAGGTGCCGGCGTTTTGGTGATCACCCGCCAAGATATGACGCATGAGATGTCCCAGGCGATCGCGGACGAAGTCAAACTTCAGCCGCCCTGGTCCAATCTTCCTATTTTAGTCTTTCAAAGCATAGACGATTCAAAGCGGATTTTTTTACCGCTCGGAAATATCACCGTTCTTGATAGCCCGATGCGCGAAGCCACATTGCTGTCGAGTGTTCGTACGGCGCTTAATTACCGGAAACGTCAATTTCAGGTGCGCGACCTGCTGTGCGAATTGGAGCAATCCCGTCAGGAGGCTGTTGAGGCGAATCGCGCCAAGAGTGATTTCTTGGCGAATATGAGTCATGAGATTCGCACGCCGCTTGGGGCCGTATTGGGCTTTACGGAATTGGTGATGGATCCCGCGGTCAGCGAACGGGAAAAACAAATCTATATGGTTGCCGTACGCCGCAATGGACAGGTGCTGTCGGCGCTGATTGATGACATTTTGGATCTTTCCAAGGTGGATGCCGGCCGCATTGAAACCGAAAAAATTGAGTTTTCGATTTCGGAAATCCTTTCCGAAATCGTTTCGGCGGTGGAGCCGCAGGTCACGAAAAAAGGTCTCATCTTCAATGTTGAGCGCAAGCAAACTAAAATAAATAATATCATTTCAGATCCCATACGTCTTAAGCAAATCCTCATGAACATTATCGGTAACGCGGTCAAATTCACCAGTCACGGCCGAGTGAATGTTCGGCTTGGCTTTGAGCCCGTCCCAAATCAAAGCAAGGAATACCGCTTGACCGTCGAAGTCGAAGACACCGGCATCGGCATTTCCTCGAATCAAATCGCACAACTCTTTAAGCCTTTTACCCAGGCCGACGCATCCAGCACGCGCCGTTATGGCGGCACGGGCTTGGGGCTCGTACTGTCGCAAAAGCTTTCACGTCTTATGGGCGGTGATGTTCGGCTCAAGTGGAGCGTTCCCGGCGGAGGCAGCTGTTTTGAACTCACGGTTCAGGTGGGTGTGCAAATTGCAAAAGATGCCGCTCAGACGGTAAAGAGCGATGCTCGATCGGCGGAGCTGCCTTTGAAAGATGCACGGATCTTGGTGGTCGACGATTCATTGGATAATCAAATGTTGATCAGTCAAATTCTAAAACTGCTCGGGGCGGAGGTCGAACTGGCCAATGACGGCATCGAGGGTATTGAGCGTGCGATGAGCGGAACATACGACGTGATACTTATGGATTTGCAAATGCCCAGGCTCGGCGGAGTCGAAGCAACTAAGATTCTGCGCGCCAAGGGTTACACACGCCCGATCGTGGCTCTCACCGCGCACGCGCTGAAGGAAGACCGGGCACGATGCCTAAGTGTCGGTTGCACGGACTATTTGACCAAGCCCATTCAGCGCACCCATTTGGTGCAAGTTCTCGAGCGCGTTTCGCGCAAACCCCAAGTGATACAATAACGTCATTGACGTTATGCCCATTCAAATAGTGAACTAAAGCTAAATGCATATTCAGCACCTGCCGGTCCTTATCCAAGATTTGGCTATCATTTTAATGACGGCGGGTATCGCTTCGCTCATTTGCCGCTGGCTTAAGCAGCCGGTGATTCTGGGTTACGTCATGTCCGGGATTTTAGTTGGGCCGCACACTTCATTCACGGCGACGGTGAACGACATTGAGAGCGTTAAAGTGTGGGGCGAGATCGGCGTCATCTTCGTGTTGTTCAGCCTTGGCTTGGAATTCAGTTTTCGGCGCCTTATTCATGTCGGCGGAACGGCCGTGATTACCGCGGCGACGGAGACCTCCTTGCTTATGGTGTTCGGCATGTTTGCGGGATTTTTGCTCGGTTGGCAGCGCATGGACTCCATATTCTTAGGCGGGATGATCTGCATCTCGAGCACGATGATCATCGTGAAAGTTTTTGAGGAGCTTGGGCTTAAAAATAAAAAATTCGCACAGTTGGTTTTGGGCGTTTTGATCGTCGAAGATTTGGTCGCGGTACTTCTTTTGGTTATGCTCTCGACCGTGGCGCTGACCCGGCAGTTGGTCGGTGCGGAGCTAGGGATCGCGGCCTTGCGCTTGGGGTTTTTTATCGTGCTGTGGTTCGTGGTCGGGCTTTTCGTGCTTCCCGGGCTTATGCGCTTGCTGCGCAAGTATTTTACGCATGAGAATTCGCTGATTTTTTCGGTCGGCTTGTGTCTGATGATGGTTTTGATCGCGACTCAAGCCGGTTTTTCGCCGGCGCTGGGGGCCTTCGTCATGGGCTCATTGCTTGCCGAAACCAGTGAGGGCGCGCGGATTGAACATGTGATGCATCCGCTCAGGCATTTTTTCGGCGCCATCTTCTTTGTGTCGGTCGGAATTTTGTTTGATCCGAAGGTTCTCGTGGAAATGTGGCCGGTCATTTTTGCTCTGACGGCTTTACTCGTGGCGGGAAAGACCGTTGCCGTGTCGGTTGGGGCCTTGCTCGCCGGGCAATCACTGAAAACCGCGGTGCAAGCGGGACTCAGTATGACGCAAATCGGGGAGTTCTCGTTTATTATTGCAAGCCTTGGATTAAGCCTTGGCGTAATCAGCGATCGTCTTTATCCGATTGCGGTCAGCGTTTCGCTGCTGAGTGCATGTCTGACCCCTTTTGTTCTTAAGCGCGCGGGGTCTTTTCATTCTTTTCTTGAAAAATACTTGCCTTCAACGGTGCAGGCGGCGCTGGAGAGATACCATGGCGCTCTGGAGGCCCATCAGGGAAACCGTTTGGTTCCGGCCTTGTTTCGCGCTTATTTGCCGATTGTGATCATCAATGTCGTTTTGATTTTGGCGACGACCGGGATAATTAAAACTCTGATCCTTCCGCAAATCCAATATGTTTTTGGCCATAGCGCGGCCGTTCGTCTGCTGGGAGTGGCGATCAATCTTCTTTTTTGTTTGCCGTTTTTCTGGGGTTTGTGCCTGCGTCGTCCGCGCAAGCAGTGGCGTGAAAGGGCTGTCCGCTATACTTGGCTGCGCTGGGTGGAGTTGATTTTTGCGCTCGTCCGGATTTGCTTAGGTCTATTTTTATTTTTGATCGTTGTGGCGCAATATCTAAGTTGGCAAACGCTTTCCGGAGTAACCGTCGGCGTATTTTTGGTCGCTGGGATTCTATTTTATTCTTACGGCGGCCCGATTTATCGCAGTTTGGAAAAACGCTTTTTCGGCCAGCTTGGAAAATTTGAAGATCATGTGGAAGAACCGCCGCTTTTACCATGGGACACGCAGCTCTCGACGCTCAATGTATCTCCCGAATCGCCGGTTTGCGGATTGTCGATTGAAAGATTGGGCTTGAAAGAATCGTTTGGGGTCATGATCGCCGCGATTGACCGCGGTCACAAAAGAATTCTCGCGCCGAGAGCCGGAGATTTTATTTTCCCCGGAGATAAACTTTCGGTGGTGGGAGCCGATGCCGATGTCGAGCGATTTAAAAATTTGATCGAGACATCCGAAGAGCCGGATCGCACGGACGTGCCCCTTATGCTGCGTTCAATCGTGCTTGAGAAACATGCAAAAGTCTGCGGTGTCCGCATTCGCGATTCCGGTCTCCGCGACCAGGTCGAGGGGCTGTTGGTCGGGCTCGAGCGCCAAGGTTATAAGCAGCTTAATCCTCCGGCGGACCTAAGGCTTGAGGCCGGCGACCGTTTGTGGATCGTTGGCGATCCCGACAAGATTTCGCGACTCAATTCCTGACCATCGTCCTATATAAATTAATCCAAACATTCCCGATATAACTTAAGCATATATAGATGGGAATATGACGGGACAAAACCGCACGGACCGAATTCTAATTGGCATCGCACTCATCATTCTTTTGATGGCGGGAAGTGCTTTTTATTTTGACGGATGGATGTGGGGTAATCGCCGCAACCGAACTGAGCGCATAGGTTTGATCGACACCAAACACGGCGACGTACGCATGAAGTTTGAAGGAGATCTCAAATGGAATCGCGCGGCCCGCGGACAAGATCTGAATTACAACGACTCCATTTTCGCAGGAAATGGCTCACAAGCCGACCTTAAACTTGGCGAAACCAAATTGACGGTCACTGAAAACACGCTGATCGTTCTTCGTCGCGAAAAAGACGTGAATTTTTTAAATTTGAATTACGGAACCTTGCTCGGCCGGGTTGCTAAGAACGAAAAAGTCGTGATCGATACAGGCAAGGACAATAAGCCGATCGAACTGACGACCAGTAGTGACGCACAAATCGTTTTGCGTAAGACGGGCGGCCGGACCCAGCTTGACGTGGTGTCGGGCGAAGCCAATCTCAAGATTGACGGTAAGATCAAAAAGGTGACCAAAAACTCCCGCATCGTGATGGACGACAAGGTCGCGAACACCAAAATCGAAAAGATCAGTCTTAAAGCCTTGAAGCCGCTTAAAGAAGAAGTGGTTTATAGCGATAAGCCCTTCGATTTGCCGTTCCAATGGGGTTGGAGTAACGGACGCCAGGCGCAGGCTTCAGACAAATTCACACTGGAGTTTGCAACCGAGCCGGCCTTTCATAAAATACACGCCAGCAAAATCGTTCAGGGGCGCTTGGATTCTTCAATGTCGGTTTCGCGTACCTTAAGTTTATTTTACCGCGTGCGCGGGCCGCACGGGGAGACGAGCCAAGCCGAAAAAGTGAATTTCGTGCGCCTCACCAAGCCGGTCATCGTAAAACCGGTGGCCGAACAAAAGCTCCTGACTCCTCCCGGACAAAATGCGTTGTTGGAAATGGAGTTCGCGCGGGCCGAGAATACCAAGGTGTGGTATCAGCTGGCGGCGGATCCCGAGTTCAAACAAATCGTCGCTGAGGAAAGTATTCCGGAAACGCGCAAAATCCAAGAACTTGCGATCGGTTCCTATTTCTTGCGTGCGCGCGGCGACTATGGCGATCAACATCTGACCGGCTGGAGCGACGCGGTCCCTTTCAAAGTCGAAGCCCAACTTGAAACTTTGAAATTGTCGGAGCTTGCGCCGCAAAATAAAATTCTTATTCCGAATCGCGCGTACCCGGCATCTTTATATGGCGCCCAGCCCGGCAAGGTCCGTGAATTCTTAAAAGACAAAGGCTTTCTGGCCAAATACTTCCCGTTCCCCAAGGGCAGTTTCGAGCAGATCAAAGTGAAGATTGACGGCGAGGGCGCGCCTTTGGTTCAAAGCGAAACCAATTGGCCGGAGAAGGCTCTTCAGCCCGGTAAATACGGTTATCGCTATCAGGTTTCGAAGCTTGGATTTAAAGATTCGGCGGTTTCCGATCATAAGCAGCTTGAGATTGCCATGGAGCCGCCGCGCCCGGTGGGTCAACCCGCTTACGGCGCGATCAACGAAAAGAACGAGCGCGAAGCGCGATTCGATTTTACGCCGCTGCTTTTTGCCAAATCCTACGACGTTGAAATTTCCAAGGACCCGCGCTTCGGTATGGTGAGGAAGATCAATGTCGAAGAGCCGCGGGTGAAAACGCAAATCGTCTCGAGCGAACACTATTGGCGCGCGCGAGCCCGCGATAGGGACGGAAAAGTGATCAGCGAATACTCAAGACCTGCAAAGCTGAACCCGCCGCCGGCACCGGCGCCGATTATGCTGACTCGAAACGATCAACCGATCGAGCGCAAACCCAGTGCGGTTGAAAAGACCACGACCAAGATTGAAAAAGTCATCGAGGAAAATTGGGTGCGCAACGGTTGGTGGGCATGGTTCGGCACCGGCTATAATTACGTCGATTATGGGCAAAATACAGAGCGCGGTTCGATCACTTCCCATAACGATAAAGTGGGCAGCCAGTATGTGGAAACCGGCTATACGGGCAAGACCGGCTGGGGCGGGGTTTTCTCGTACAAAGGAACTCCCGGCAAAGTTTATGTCCCTAACGCTAACGTGGATCGCGACACTTTCAATTGGACGACCATGTCGGTTGAGGCCTTCATGCGCCGCTTAAGTAGTGTGCGCCTTTTTGATTCGCCGGTCGCCTACGGCCTGCGTATGGGCATTCAGCAGCACAAGGTGCCGTTTTTATTTTTGGATGGCGACACCAATATTCAGATGAAGAGTAATGAGATGAACACGGCCTCGGTCGGTGTGCTGGCCGAATGGATGCGCCATCGCTGGACTCACTATTGGCTGATGCGCTACCAGGTTCCGTTTTCAAGTAAGGCGGAAGGATCAAGCCAATTCAGCATCACTCCGACCTTTGCCTTCGACGGTTCCGTGGGCACCAGCTACAATTTGACCAAGCAATTCAAGGCCGGCTTGTTCTGGTATGGACAATGGCACCAATACAACTTCGTCTATGGCCAGGGTGACGTGACCAACCAAGGCTTTCAATCGTTGTTCTACTCCAATATCGATTTCCGTCTGGGAATCGATTTCTAAGCGGTGCCGTAAATCAGCCTGCGCATGGTTAAATTTCACTACCTTTCTCAATGACCTATTGAATTCCCTCAGCAATTTATTGTTTAAGCGCTCTTAATCCGTGGCATAGATTTCGAAGTAAGCGCCATTGAACCCGGGAACATGACGTTCCCTGAAGGACAACACGGATGTTGCGACACGCTTCGGTCTTGAGGACCGCGGTGTCGGTATGTTTGAGCGCCATGATGGCGCTTCCCATACCGGCGCTGTCCAAAATGACGAATGACGACTCCAGAGAGCCGGTCACCACGGAAGGTGCGCCGGTTATTTTTCAAGAAGTCGTTATCGACGGCAAGACCGCGACTTTCGTGGTCGTCCCGGTGGCTCAAGAAGACGAAGCCGAACTCACGGCGAAGTTAGCAAAAAACAATCCTTCAAATCTTACGATTACCGTGGCCGGGCCGGATGATCCGGTTTTAAAAGCCGCGGCCGCTACCGGATTTCTTAAATGGATCAAAACCTTCGTTGCCGGCGGCCCGGAAAAATCACCTCTTCTTAATTCCGATATCCTGAGGCCTTCATTACGCGAAAAGATTGCCGCCAAGATCAATGCGATAAGCGCTAAATGCAAAGAAAGTAGAACCGGACTGGTTTCGGCGATCATTTATTCAGGCGTTCTCGGCAGCAGCGTCGCGATCACTTCGAGCTCGGTGCCGGCGGGTGTCGCGGCATTTAGCGCGATCGCCATGTGGAACAGCTTCATTCTTCTTAAGCCCGCGACATGGGGCAAGGTGATCAAAGCCGGGGGGAGTCTCGGCGGCAAGATCGCGCTGGGCATAGCCTCTCTGTCAGGCATAGAGCTCTCCGACATCGATAAGCGCGTCTATGAGCTGACGGCGAAGTTCGCGACCACGTGGTCCGCGAACTTCGCGCAGGTTTCGATGATCCGCTACCTGTCGGGTGAGATGCAGCTTATGAATCGCGGCATGACGGGATTCTTCGAAGACTTCGCCGTGATCGCTTTCACCGCCGTTCAAAACAATTACAATATTTGGGACGATGCCGTTCTTGAGAAATACAGCGAGAAAAAGGTTTCGCGCAATTTCGTCGAGCGCTACCTTATCGCGCAGTATGTGGTCGGGGGAATGATGGAGATGGCCAGCTATCAACACGTGCCCTATACCGGACTCACTTTGACCGTATTAACTCTAAGTGGCGTGGCTTATCTCCTTTTGAATGTCGACCAACAAGAGAAAATCCATTCGCGTGGCCGGGCTTTAAATTTCGCTTTAAAATCGGGCGCCAACCTAATTGCGAATGCCGCCGATAGCCGGCGGAATTTCATTCAGCGCCGGGTCGGCAGCGTGATGAGCCGTGTGGCCAAAACAAGAAAGGTCGCGATGAGCGGCTGCGAAATTCTCTTTTTACAAAATAAAGCAACCTTTTTTGGCCATCGAGGCCAAGCCACTTTTACCCAATGGGATGACATCCAATGAATCAAAGAGCCGTTCTCGTTATGAAAAGAATTTTTGCGTCGTTTTGCCTATTCACGGGCATGCTGGCGATCACGAATCTCGAAACTTTTCTGCATCAAAGTACGAACGGCAAAGAAGCATTGCGTGAACAAAATCGATTGGCCAAGGAAAGCTTGCTTGAGCGCCTGAAAACTCCCGTTGCCACGGTGAAGGCGCAAAGCCAGAGCCGCTCGCTGCGCGAGTCGCTGGCCCAGGATGAATTTACGGAGGCAAATCCATTTGCCAGTTTGGCCTCGGTCGATCCGTTGAATGCGATCTTTCAAAAAGGCGTAAAGGAGTTTGAGCGCTCAACCTATCGCAGTCCCAATCACCAAGGCGAGAGCGGCTACGATGTCGTTCAATATGAAATCAAACATCCAAAGGGCGGCCATTCGGTCATCATGGCTTACTTAGAGCGCCCGATGCTTACGGCTTCACGTAATGTCGGGACACTCGATGAGCGTATTCCATTTGTCGTCGTGATCGTCGATAAAGGAGAACTTGCGACGTACTCGTATTACCGCTCCGGAAGCTTGCTTGAGCAAAGTGAGATCCCGTGGTCCGAGGCGCAAGGATTGGTGGCTCAGCGGATAAACGCGAGTATCCCTTTTCTTTCCGTGTCGCGATAAAACTCAGACATGAATTCTTTACAGAGATGCGGGAATAAGACCGCTTTCCATACAGCGGAAATGGTTCATGTTTTACCTATTGACGGGCAAAAACGTCCCAGTGCATAAACAAAGGTATTGGGAATTGGTTAAGATTTTAAAAGGCTTTAGATAACAAAGAAATAAAGGGGTTTGTTCAATGACCAAAGCAATGCTCGCCGCTCTCGCGCTCAGCATGACCTTTTCGGGCGTAATCCGCGCCGAAGAAGTTCAAAAGACCGAAGGCGAAACAAAGATGAAGATCGAAGATGCCGCCAACAAGAAGAACAAAGTTGAAGGCGACGTCGATCAAGAGATCACTAATAACAAGCTTCGCGCAGAGGCCGGTTCGAAGTCGAAATGGTCCGCATCGTTTACCGCCAGCTACAACGGCGGATCGATCGAGAAGCCTTTAAGCAAAGATCGTCCCAATCTGAATAAAGATCCTATTGCTCCAAAAGTATCGATGGGTGGTTCGTTCGGCGGCCGTTACCGCATGGACAAAAACCAATCCTTGAGTGCGGATTTGGGTTATTCACTTGAGCGTCCGCTCCACGAAGCTCAACGTGGCCAAATCGACAATCCCTCAATCAGTTACAACAACGCCCGCAAACTGGGTGTATTCCAGAGCGTTTCGGCAGCTACGTTAAGCGTTACGACCAATTCTGATCAAGCGGCTATTGGCGATGTTGGCGGAGTGAGTGTTAGCCAGACGATGATGTATGATTTTGGTGGTTCGCGCGCCTCGGTCGGTTTGTTGGGTGCCGTAGGTTATGAGCACTTCAATAAATATGACCAGATTGTTACGGTAAAAGGCGAAGGAACGTTCGCGGCTAAAACGCGTCAGCAGGACTATTCGCTCGAGCTCTATCCGTTTGCTGAGTATTCTCTCACTGATAAAATCAGCTTGCGCACGGTTTTCCGTCCTTGGATTTTTTCGCACCAACGCACTCGTGATGAATTGACGTTCAACAAACGCCCGTGGACGCAGTCGATCGGTGTCGGTTTTGCCGTTACCCGCGACGTTTATTTGTATCCGAATTTCCAGTTCGACGTGGAGCGCTTTCGCCGCGACGATTACAACTTGTTTGCCAAAGGCAGAGCGCGCGAGTCATCAACGGTTGGCTTAAGTGCCATAGTTAACCTTTTCTAATTTTTAAAAGGTATTCAGTCAGATCTAAAAAGGCAGCCCTGAAGGCTGCCTTTTTTATTTCTAGCACGTGAATGGACCTTGACCATCAATTGGATTTTCTCAATTCTTGAGGGAACTTCAGAGGGTCACTATGAAACATAATCTTTGGTTGCTTCTTGTTACTGCCGCGTTTGTCACTTCCTGCCGCTCAAATCCCAACAAAGCGGAAAAGCTTCAGACCAATTTAGAGCAAGCGGAGACGGTCAGTGGAACCGCCAAAGTCGGTTTGAAGAACGGCGAGATGGTGGTGCTCGACAAAGTGCAAATGTCGGAACGTCTGCGCGATCTGCAAAACGGCGTCTATTCGCTCGAAGACCGGGTCTACGGCACGCGTAAGCTTGGAAGCCTGGGGCTTTACGGCGAGCTTAAAGCCTGCAAACGTAAGCTGGCCTCGCGTCAGTACGGCGGATCGGGGGCTATGGTGTGGACGGAACCGCTCGATCGGGTCACGGATAAAGAAGAGGAACTCAAGATCGGTCTGAGCGAGAAGAAAGAGTTGGTCGGCGTCAGCGAAGAGTATTTGAAAGATCGCGTGCAGCGCTTTCAGAGCTACAAAATGATTTTGCAAAAACGTGCCGACGAATTCCAGGAGAAGATCGATCAATGTAACGGCGAAGTCGCCACCAAAGATTTGGATTCAAACGCGTCCACCAAGGTGCTGGTGACCGATATGCCAAAGGGCACGGTCGATCGGCCGGAGATCAATAAATTTATGTGTGGTTATGTCCGCGAAGGTGCATCTCTTGAGACCTTCATACTCAATGCCTTCGCTAAGGGCTGGCTTGCGCTTTCGGATTTTCGCGCCGACCAAAATTTGATCGCGGTGTCGCTTAAAGACTCAAAAGGATCGAGTCGCGACAATGTTCTGCTGTTTAACGGCTGGAAGCTGTCGTTTGATCACAGTCCGGTCACGGTCGGTGAGCTTTTGAACGACGGGAAAGACGCGCGTCTGGAAGCCTGGGCATTTGATAAGAAGGCCGATGTCCCCGGAGCCGGGGAGTGTTTAAAGAAATCCGAAGGACAGTGGAATCCTTAGCGCACGGCTTTTGGCGCGGATGTCGGCGGGGCGATATTCGTTCGCGGAGACTCTTGAAACCATTCTTTGGGGCAGAGTTTCTCATAGGCTGCGACCTGCTTTAATCTCTTTTTAACGTTCAGATGTTTCTTCGGGTTGGATTTTTCCAGAGCGGTCGGCGCTACCGGCGGATCCAGATCACAGCACATCGCTAAGTTACGAGAATATTTTCTGACCGTACGAAAGGCGCCGAAGATCGTGCGCGCACGTGCGGGATAATTGGCTTGGTAATCCGGTATTTTTTCGGTCAAAACGGTGGTGTAGTTTTTTTCAGGCCGATTCAAGATCCTGGTTTTGACCAGTTGGATATCGTCTTCTTTTTTGGCTAAATCAAAAGATGCGGCCTCTTGCACTTCATCGGCAATGGTGCGCTCAAAAGTGTAAGCGCTGAATTCTTGCGATCCGTTTTTACGGCTGATTGAGAACGAATTGTTGTCGATGGCTTTGCCCACCTTTTTTAATTCGAAATTTATGCGGCCGGTGGCGTGATCGCAGCGGACCTTTTCGATTTGCGTGCGGCCTTCTTCGTAGCCGTTGCGCTTGATGAGCTCGACGTTTAAACTTTTATAATAGCCGCAGGTCAGTTTGTTTTGCAGAACCCTCATCTTGTCTTGAAGGGGAAGCTCCAAAAAGGCTGAGACTTTCGGGTGGCCGATTTGATAAAGCGGCGTCTTGCAGGTTCCGGTCTCGACGGGCACGTAATTTAGAAAATCGGGATCGCGTTCTTCCGAACTGCATGCTCCGGCTTTAAGCACCGTTCCGGTTAAAAATTGTTTTGTCTGAGGCCACAAGTCGGACGTCGCATAAACATATCCTGTGACAAAAACTAGAGTCGCCAAAGCACCTTTAGCCACGCTTTTATAGAATATCTTGGCCTTTGCCGAAGCCCTCAATTTTCGGCTTTCGCCGACGAACTTGGCGTTAAGCTGTTGAAGCTCGGCCAGCTCTTTTTGGGTCAACGGAGTTTTGCCCGACATTTCTTTCAAGCGCAGATCGGTGACTCGATCCTTGAGATTGAAAGTGTCGGAGACATATGAAAACAAGAATTTGGTCCCGCCGGTCGCGGCACCCCAATAGCCATGGTAATCTTCAATATTCAAACATGAGCCGGTGCCGAGAGACGCGTGACAGGTGCTAAAGGACCAATTGGCGTACAGATCGCGTAAAAATGTGGGATCGCAGTTGCCGTCTTGATAGCTGGCCTCACTGTAGCGCGGGTAGGGATCGCCTCCGTCGTCTTCTTCATGTTGGCCCGGGCGTTCGAATTTATCGGCTTCGTCGTCGTCTTCATCATCCGCGATGGGCGCCGCATGCGACTGCACGCTCTGATTCAACGATAGTTTTGCCTGCGATTTTTTGGTGGCCGCAAAGACCTGTGTTGGCACTGATGCGAAAATGGAGAGCGATAACAATAAGGTAAGTGCGGATCTCATCCATATATTATCGGAACAAATTTCCCCGCTCCTTAGCCCAATGTGCCCCGCGCAACTGGACGAAGGGCCAACGCACAGCGCTCATACGCGTATTTATTATGGGCCGCCGTTTGCAGCATAGTTTCGTTGAATTGAAAGGAGCATTTTATGCTTATCTATGAGGCTTTGAAGAATGACCACGAAAAGGTAAAAGGGCTGTTGAACCAACTGGCGTCCGTGGAGTCAGAAGACAGGGATCGCTGTGAAGTTTTGATCGAAAGTATCTGCGACGAATTGATTCCCCATTCACGCGCCGAAGAAGCCGTGTTTTACAACTCTATCCGCGCGGTCGATACCGCCAAGAATTTAGTGTGGCACGGTTATGAAGAGCACATGATGGCTGAAGGCATGTTGCGAACCCTACAAGCGATGGCAAAAGTGGATATCGAGTTCACGAAACTTGCGAAAAGATTTAAAACGGCGGTTGAGCATCATATACAAGAGGAAGAGCGGGAAATCTTCGCGGCGGCGAAGCAGCTGTTCACCGAAGATGAGGCCGAGGCCATGGCTGAAGCCTTTGAAGACATGAAACCGCAAATTAAAGAAGAAGGGGTTTTGCAAACCACTTTGGATTTGATCGCGAACGTTATGCCGGCACGCTTGGCGGCCCCGCTTCGCTCGTTCACTCTGCAGCCTAAATAGTTATTGCATGAGGCCAGTCAGCCGGCTGGCCAAATCTTTTATCTCGACGGTTTGTTGCTCGCCGCTATCCATGATTTTTAAAGTCACTTCGCCTTTCGCGAGCTCATCGGGTCCGACCAGCACCGCGGCCCAACTGCCTTGGCTCGCTGCTCTTTTCATGCGCTTTGATAAATTTCCCGAAAATCCGATCTCGGTCGTTAGACCTTGCGCGCGCAGCGAATAGGCGAGTTGAAAAGCCTGCGCTTCGATCGAATCGTGAACGGGGATCACGGTGACGGCACGTTGCTTTTTGGGTTCAAGCGGCGAGAGCATCACGAGGCGTTCGATGCCTGCGGCCCAGCCGACACTCGGGGTGTCGGGACCGCCCATGATCTTGATTAAGGGATCGTATCTTCCGCCGGATAAGATGGCATCTTGCGCGCCGAGCGCCGTCGTTTTGAATTCAAAAACGCAATGGGCGTAATAGTCGAGGCCACGCACCAAGAAGGGATTGACCCTAAATGGAATCCCGAAATCCTTAAGGCTATTGGTGACGGCGTTAAAATATTTCTTTGATTCAGCATTGTAAAACTCTGAAATCAATGGCGCATTCTTGAGGAGCGCTTGGTCTTTTTCATCCTTCGAATCCAAAATACGTAAAGGATTTATATTGAGGCGGCGCTGGCTGTCGGAAGAAAGCTCCGATTGTTTCTCTTTTAGAAATTTGACCAGGGCATTCATGTAAAGGCCGCGGCTCTCAAGATCGCCGATCGAATTGATTTCGAGGAACGAGAGATCCGCAACTTTCAGATGTTTTAAGATCTCATAGCCGAGCGAGAGGCACTCGACGTCGGCAAAGGGGCTGGCGGCGCCAAGCAACTCCACGCCGAACTGGTGAAACTGTCTTTGCCGGCCCTTTTGCGGGCGCTCATAGCGGAACATCGGTCCCTGATAGAAAATTTTAAACGGGGTGCGCTGGCTTAAGCCTTCCGAAATAAAACAGCGGGCGATGCCGGCAGTTCCTTCGGGACGAAGAGTGAGTTCTTCATCGCCGCGGTCTTTGAACGTGTACATCTCTTTATTGACGATGTCGCTGGCCTCGCCGAGTGTGCGCTTAAAAACGTCGGAAAACTCAAAGATCGGCGTCGACATTTCCTGAAAGCCGAAACGCTCACTAATGCTGCGAGCCGTTTCAATTATCATGTTATGCTTGGCTTGCACTTCGGGAAGCAAGTCATGGGTACCGCGGACGCTCTGAAGTTTCATGTGGAGCAGTTTAAAGGAAAGGGCTGGAAAATGAAAACAAAGATTTATGATCTCAGTCCGTTGATCTCGGCAAGACTCGCGGTCTTCCCGGGCGATCAGCCTTTCGTGCGTGAAACGGCTCTGGAGATGGCCAAGGGAGCGCATTTGGAATTGTCGTCGCTTCGGGCGACCATGCATTTGGGCGCGCATGCCGACGCCCCCAGTCACTATGGATTGGGGTTGGAAGACATCAGCCAACGCAACCTCAGCCGTTACTTGGGTAAGGCGCAAGTGATCCGAGTTCACGGCCTTCGCGCCAAAGAACGCGTGCGCGTTGAGCATATCAAGCAAAAAATTGAGGCCCCGCGGGTCCTGATTGATACGCAGTCTTATCCCGACCCCGAGAAATGGAATTCGGATTTTTGTTCTTTCAGTCCAGAGCTTCTCTCGTGGTTGGCGGGGCAAGATGTGGTGTTGGCCGGGATCGATACGCCTTCAGTCGATCCGGAGGATTCGAAAGCTCTTGAAGCCCATCAGATCTTAAAAGAAAAAGACATGAGCGTGCTGGAAGGCTTGGTCTTAAAAGACGTGCCTGAGGGAATTTACACTTTGATCGCATTGCCGCTTAAGATTGAAAAAGGTGATGCCTCGCCTGTACGGGCGATTTTGTTGCCGGCAAGTCACGCTTTCGATGCTATGGAATTGGAATAAAAGAATCCCAGTTCGCGCTCGATCTCTTTAGGAAGCTTCGGCAATTTTGAGCGTGGAACGAAAAAAGTCGTGAGCTGAAAAAGATCCTGGAAAACTTTGTGCTGATCCGTGGCGTTTTTTAAGTACTCATATCCACTTGATCCGCCGGTGCCGACTTTGGCGCCAAGCATACGTTTGGTCATCAGCGCATGACGATGCCGCCAGGTCGTAAAGCCTTCATCCATGTCTTTAAGAACGGTCAGAAGCCTAAACGGCAGCTGGAGCGCCGGCTGATCACGGTAAAGTTCAATGAGCAGCGCCGCATGCACGGCACGGTAAGATAAGCGCCAAGCGCCTTGGGCCTTCGCTTCGGCATAGGCTTTTTCGTCAAAAAGAGAGCGGAAGCTGTTGAGGGCTCCGTTCACGATATTCTCATTACGCTTGCGATCCTCGGGCGCGAGATTCGGATTCTGCGCGATAATTTCTAAATCTCGAACCAAACTCTCTTGCACGGTTGTTTGATAGATTTGCCAAAAATCGAAGCCCTGCATTTTTAAAAAAGGTGTCCGTTCAAGCCAGCCTTCGATCCGAGCGAACAGATGAGGTTCACTTTCGACCTTGTGCATGGCTGGCCGCTGATCAGGCTTCAGCGCTTGGTCGTATTCATTTTGATTGAACTTCAGGCGGTTGCCGCGTTCTAGGCCCAATTTTGTTTCGATCATCCGGAATTGTTGGCTTTGAAATCCGCTGGCGGGGATAAGAAGATCGCGGAATTCCAAAAAATCCAGCGGAGTCATGGTTTCGATAATGCCCACCTGAATGGTGAGCAGTTTTTGAATTTCCACCACGCGTTGCAAGCGCGCGACAATCAAGTCCATCAGTTTTTCATCGACCTTACCTTGGTCGAAAATTTTGAGAATCGAATCGATTTCGGTAATGATTTGCTTAAACCATAGCTCATACACTTGGTGAACGACGATAAACAGCATCTCATCGTGGGCCGGCGCGCCGATTGTCGCGCTCTCTAATTTTTGCGCGTCCAAGAGCTTATCGATTTGCAAGTAGTCGTGATAATTCATTTTACGGGAAAACATTTTTTTACCTCATGTAAGCGCGCGAGAACTCGCGCGCTCTCTGTATTGGTCCAAGAAAAACTGGTCATCCACCGGCATAACTGAGTCCGATTGTCCCAAATATAAAAGAAAAACTCCTCACGCAACGGCGCGATCCAGCTTTTCGGCACACGCATGAATAAAGCATTGCTCTCGACTGGGAAAACCAATTCCAATTCCTCAAATTCACCCAGCGCGCGGCTTAAATCCTGTGCCTGCGCGACCGAGTGGCCGGCGACCTCAAGCCACAAGTCATCTTTCAAATAAGCGTAAAACTGCGCAGCCAAAAAGCGCGTCTTGCTTGAAAGTTGCATCGCCTGTTTGCGAAAAAATTTAAAATCCCTTTTTGCCTCAGCGCTGAAGAGCAAGCATGCTTCGGCACCCATTAAGCCGTTTTTAGTGCCGCCGAATGAAACGACATCGACGCCGATGTCCGCAGTGAGTTCTTTAAGGCTTACGCCCAAGAATGCCGCCGCATTGGCAAGGCGTGCGCCATCGATATGCAACATAAGATTTCTTTTGCGCGTGAACTCGCGCCAGGCACGCAGCTCTTCAAGAGTGTAGCAAACTCCGAGTTCGGTCGGCTGGGTCAGACTCACGGCGCGCGGCTGTGAAAAATGCTGATCTCCGCCGCGTGAAAGTAACTCCTCGATTTGTTCAGGCTTAATTTTTCCGTCGATGCTCGGGACGGTCATTAATTTTGCGCCCCAGAATTTTTCGGGCGCTCCGCATTCATCGAGATGAAGGTGTGCGACTGAGGAGCAAATCACCGCTTCGAAACTGCGCAATAAAGGACTTAGACAAAGAACATTGGCCGCCGTTCCCGTAAAAACCATATGCGCTTCGACGCCGGCGCCGAATACGCGGCTGAATTCGGCCCGCGCAAGCTCGCTGACTTCGTCCATTCCGTAAGCGTGGGCGCCGCCGCGGTTCACGTCGATCAATGCTTGCATAATTTTGGGATGAACCGCGGAATGATTGTCGCTACCCAAAGAAGGATTGAATTTAAGCGTTTCAAACATGGTGTAAAAACCCATGGGCGAATTGGGCGGCTAGGCGGGCGGTGCCTCCGCCTTGATCCAAAGGCGGGGAGACTTCGTAAATCCCCAGCACGCGCACATCAAGGCGTTTGAGCAGCAGTTGCAAGAGCGCGTAGAATTGCACGGGATCAAGCCCCAGCGGCCAAGCTGCGCTGGTGCCGATCGCAAACGGCCATGCGAAGGCGTCCATGTCGATTGCTAAATAGGCCGGCCGCTTTTTTAAAATCGAATCGCCAAGCTGAGTGACCGCGTACTCGCAAAGCGAAAGGCCGGAGTCCACGATTTCATCGAACGAAAGAATGCGCCCGCCTTTTTGTTCAACGTAATTCCAATGTTTGGCGGAATTGCACTGGCTTTGAATGCCTAGTTCGATGAACTCAAAATCCACGCCGCTTTCAAGCAAGCGGTAAAAGGGCGTTCCGCTGCTTAATCCTTTGGCGGTTTCGCGCACGTCCAAATGGGCGTCGATATTGATGATCAAGGGTTTTTGATCCTTGCATGTGTCGAGAAAGCCCATGCCATCGCTGTAGGCGTAATCATTTCCACCGCCAAGCCCCAGCACCTGATTGCGATTTGCTAAGTACCCGGCCACCAGTTTTCGGCAGTCTTCGTGGCGCACGTCCAAAGCGGCCTTGGGTGAGTAGTTTCCCAAGTCGGAAAAATCTTTAAGCGGTCGCTTCGGGTGCGGCGTCATGCGGTAAAGCCAGCGGCGGATTTCGTTAGGTCCAAGACTTGCGCCCTTACGCCCGCCGTTGATCTCGATTCCTTCGTCATCGGGATAGCCGATAATCGCTACCCCCGGCTGGGTGAGGTCTTTTTGCGCAAACTCGCCTAAGCGCGGATCGTTGGGGTCGTGCTTGGAAAAGAAGAGAGAAGTGTCGGCGGGCTGAAGCTTAATCATGTGCACCCAAATCATCAAATTTCAGTGACAAAAGCAAGGAATTGCAGTCCATTCAAATGCATGGCGCATCTACAGATTTCGCAATTGATCCCCGCATCCCGCATGGACGTTTTCGACTACCTTACGGACCCAAATAACTTGCCCGTCTTGATTCAGCCCGCCATCGACGTGCAAGTCGTGACGCCCGGAGTTCCGCTGAAGCGCGGTAATGAAGTTCACTTTATGATGACTCGCTTTGGTCTAAGTCAAAGTATCCGTTTTCGCGTTGAGGATGTTTTGCGCGGATCGCGCCTGAGTTACCGACAAAGCGAAGGGATTTTTTCTTCGTGGGCCCACACCATGAAGTTTGAAGAGCATGGCGAGAATTCGACGCTGGTGACGGACCTGGTCGACTATCAAGTGCCGATGGGCCTATTGGGACATTTGGCCGACGATTTTATTTTAAAGAGCGATATGACTCGCGTGCTGAATCAACGTTTAAACCGGGCTAAAGAGCATTTCGAAGCGGGTCGCCCCTAAATCTGTTGCGCGTTTTTCAGAACACCCTGCAAGGTCTGCAGAAGCGAAAGCGGCAGGAGCCCCATCTTGTCGATCAAAAGATCTTTTATAGCTTCTTTTGGAGTCATGCGATTGAAGCTGACCAAGCGGTCATAGGCATTGGCGGTGGAGGCGAAAAAAACCAAAGGATCGATGTCTTTTTCGAGCATCCCTTTAGGAAAGCCGGTCCCGTTACAATACTCTTCGTGTTGCAGAATCACATTGCGGACCAACTGGTCGGCGAACGAAACGGATTGCAGCTTTTGCGCGCCCCGGTTCGGATGCGCACGGTAAAACTCAAGCTCTTCTTTGCTCATTGTTCCAAGCGGTTTGGTGACGTCGACGCCGCTCGACATGTGATCGATGTCATGAAGCAGGCAGCCTAAGGCGAGCAGCGGAAGTTGCGGGGTATCGCGATTTTCGGTGTTCATAATCATGAACGTCGCAATGGTCGCCACGTTCACGCTGTGATGGGTGATGCTGGCATCGGTGTTTTCCATTTGCAAAATCGCTTGCAGGGCATTCGGCTGCTGGTGAAGAAAAGTCACGAAGCGGCTCACGGCGCTGCGCACATGGTTGTAGGCGAACTCACTGGTCGGCTCATCCATGAATTGTTCGCTTGCGGCTTGTTGGAAGCCTTGAATCACTTCCGTGCGTATCTCGAGCGACTTGCCGCTCTTTGGATCGAAGGCTGAATCGATGCTTTGCTCTAAATACAATTCATAGGGCGCTTCGTCTTCGGGGCGGATAAACATTTTTTTAAGCTTTTTGGCTTTGAGGCGCTCCAAACGCGCGCCTTCAAACGAAGAGCCGGAGCGGCAATAGTGAATAAACTTACCCGCCACCTTGACGTAGATATCAAATGGAATCTTGATATCGCCGCGCAGGGTGTTCACGCGGACAGCTATAAAATCTGTCTCAGCCATAACTTAGGTTAGCTGAGCGAGTGCCCAGTGCGCAATATCCTTTAGGTGTTCATCCTCGATAAAGCGCTCGACCTCGGGACGAAGATCCGTAAGGCGCAAATTGCCGATCACTTGAAGGGCATTTCGTTTAAGTCCTCGGGGACGTGCGCGTGAGATCGGGGAGTTCGCAAAATGAGAGGCCAGGGTGTTGTTTGAACTGGTCAAAATCCAGCGTAGATCGTCATGATCGGGCGGGCTGGCGTGAGTCCCACTAAGCGTGCGCATGAGATCGCGCCCATGTTTTTTCTCATTCCAAGGACAAACGGTCTGACAGATATCGCAACCAAAAAACCAATCGCTCATTTGCCCGCGCATCGCTTCCGGCGCGCTCCCGCGCGCTTCGATCGTCCAATAGGAAATGCACTTCGTGGCATTGAGTTTACGCGGTCCTTCGATCGCTTGGGTCGGGCAAGCGTCGATGCATTTGGTGCAGGTGCCGCAGAAGTCTTTGATAGGATTTCCGACTCTCTCCAAGGCCAGCGAAGTCAGGATTTGGCCGAGAAAAAACAAACTGCCGCCTTGCGGATGGATCACGCAAGTGTTCTTGCCGACCCAGCCGATGCCTGCGCGGTAAGCTAGGTCGCGCTCGAGAATCGGGGCCGAATCCGTGAAACATAAGAATTCGTGACCGTCAAAATCCATCCTCAGTGCTTGAGCCAGATTTTCAAGTTCGAGTTTGAAGTCGCGGTGGTAATCGCCGCCCTTCGCATAAAGTGCGGTTCTGAAGGAGCGGCTCTGATTTTCGCCGTACGGGTGCGGCAAATAGGGCTTGGCGACGACAATCGCCGAAACGGCTTTTGGTGCAAGCTCGCGCGGGTTTTCTTTTAACGAAGCATGCTCGGCCAGGTATTTCATCGAGCCATGTTGCCCTTGCTCAAGCCAATTCCGGTAGATGTCCATGGTGAGCGGGCGTTCAAGCTTAGCAAAGCCGTAATGCGCGAATCCGCTGTTTTGAATTGAAGCTTCAACTTTAGAGACAAAGTCCATGTAGCCAAGGCATAATCGATCTTATGAGAGCCGGTCAAAGACTCGAATTGCTTGAGAGCCATGTTCTGTATCCGCTTGCCGAGGGCATCGTCCGCCGTCTTCATCAGGATGGGCATTTAACGGTGCTTGCGGGCGGCTCCGTGCGTGACAGCCTGCTGGGCGTGAAGCCTAAGGACTTGGATATTGCCACCAGCGCTCCGCCGGAGGTGGTCGAAAAGGCTTTTGCGAAGACCCTGGCCGTCGGCAAGGCCTTTGGCACGATCGTCGTTATCGAGGACGGGCATAATTTTGAAGTCACGACCTTTCGTAAAGACGGACCCTACGATGATGGACGGCATCCCACGCACGTAACTTTCACCGATGCGCGTGAGGATGCGAGGCGCCGGGACTTCACCGTGAACGCACTTTTTTATGATCCGCTCGAACGCGTGGTGATCGATTATGTCGGCGGCATCGAGGATCTGCACTTGCGGATCTTGCGTGCCGTGGGAGTGGCTTCGGAAAGATTTAAAGAGGATCGTCTGCGCATGCTGCGTGCCGTGCGCTTCGTGGGACAGCTTGGATTTGCTTTGGAGGCGGGGGCGCTTGAGGCGATTCAAAGCCAGTTTTCTGAACTCGCGGCAGTTTCGGTTGAGCGCATTTTCAATGAGAGCAAAAGGTTATTGCACTCGGACCATCTTGTGATGGGCTTAGAGGTTTTGTTGAAATCGAAGCTTTATCAGGTTTTTTGGCCGGAGATCGGCGGGCTGCAGACTGCCGATCTAAAAAATCATCCGTCGTTTCTAAATTGGGAAAATGCTTTTGCCGCGATTTCAATTCTGACGAAGCCGGATAAGAACGAAGAGCGTCTGCGTGCGTGGAAGTCTGGCAAAGACGGCCTTCGGCGCGTGGAGATGCAGATTAAGGGATTGCGTGTGCTTCAGGATTTAAAGAGTACGCGCGCGGATCGCGCGCGTGTGCTTGGCTCCGAAGTTTTTGGCGAAGTCTTGGTTTTGGCGCAAATGTTTATGCCGGAAGATCGGGTGGAGGAGATTGTGTCGGAATTTTTGCTCGTCTCCGATAAGCAAGGTGAATTGCCAAAAGCCTTTGTCAGCGGTGAGGACTTGGTTTTTTTGGGGGTTGCGCCTGGAGCGGAGATGGGTGTGCTTTTGAAAGACGCCTTCGAACAGCAACTCGAAGGCCGCGTGACTTCAAAGTCCGCGGCCCTCTCGTACATTAAACAAAAAATTAAGGTTTAAACCAGCAGTGCGGGCGAGTGCCGATTTTCGTGCTGGCGGTCTCGGCACAGGTGCCGACCGTAGGATCGGCGTCGCTTAGGGGGACAGTCACGTCATGACGGCAGAGTCCGCCTTGGAAATAGGTGTCCAAGCGGCACTGGGGAGCCGGGTGATCGTTGTCCGTCGACGAGACCGACGAATTGTCGGGCGTATCGAAGCTTGGCGCCACGGTCAGCTTGGCCAAACTTTTAAAAAGATCCGCAGTCACGAATCCGGCCATGCCTACGCGCATGCAGAGATTCTCTTCCGCTTGCGTGTCATAGACCTCTTCGCATTTTGTTTTAAGGGTGGCGTTGATCGTGTTATTGGCCACGAAAGCGGCGTTGTCGGCGTCATGGAACATGAAGCGCAGGCAGCGCAGGGTGGAGTAATAATCCGCTTCCCCTTCGTTGCTTGCCCAGCCTCCAAAGCCAAACCAGCCTTCGATTTTCGGCGCACCGCCGAGATGGTGGCCTGTTTCATGACAAGCGACCAGCATAAAGCCGTCGGCGTTCATGGCCGGGTGGCGTGCAAGGCCTCCGTACATATTCAACACCCAGGTGCGGCCGTTTTGTTCCGCTGAGGCGTTTACAGTTGCATCATCCCACTTGCGATTGATCTGAAGGGTCGCGCCTTTTGCGGCGATCACGGGGCGATAGTAGGCATCCAATTGGTCGAGCACTTTATTGAACTCGGCATTGGTGATTCCACCATTTTGAAAAGCCGTTACGGGAATCCGCATCGAATTTTCCGGTAAGAAGCCAGAACACAAGACTTTGCTGCTGCTGTAGAGCGGCGCCGCCAGAAAAAGAGCGACGGCCGATAAGAGTAGAACTTTGGTTTTCGTCATGAAATTCCTTTCGTCTGTGAAAGGAAGTCTAGTTCCAGTTTGGACCTAAGTGCACGGGGGTCGCCCACGATCTGGTCGATGGTCTAGCTAAATTAGATCAAGGGATAAAAAGTGTCACAGATTCTTGTTTCGGCTGGCGATGAGATCGTAGATCTGAGTGTAACCGTCGAGCACATATTTATTGCGCGCGTTTTGTTCTTCCATAAGAAGTGCCAGCCGGTGGATTTCGAATTTCACTGAGTGGATATCCGATTTTAATGAGCTTATATCTGACCTCACTGAGTGGATATCTGATTTCAATGAGCTTATATCTGACTTCACTGAGTGCATATCCGACTTCACTGAATTTGTATCCGATTTCAGCCCGAATAGTCCGGCATCCAGTTTGTGATTCAATCGATCTTCCATCTCATAGAGCATTCCGGCAGTCGCGGGAACCTCGGATGAACGGACAGGTTTATTGAGGGTTTTTGCTTTTCGCTTCATCCGTTATAGAGTTAGCAAGGTCGCGGCCGGCCTCAAAGCCCTTTTTGTTTGCACGCGATAATTCTCTTGTCCGACAATCGGGGCGGCTTGCGAGCCTAGCTTTTAGAAGTTTTGGGCGGATTAATTTTGCGCTCGGTGCCGCGGTGATGGCGCCAGTTGTACTCGCCGGTCTTTTCAAAACGGTCGCGCCAGGCTTTCCATTTTTCGGGTGGAAGCTTATGAAACACGTTGCCTTGCGCATCGAAGATGTCGGGGGATTTGCCAAATAAGAAATCTAATAATTTTGCAACCATCCGCAAACGATAGCGAAAAATGCGGGCGGATTCAACCTATTGACACTCAAGATTAACGCAAGCGAGAGCCAAATCGTCGATGGCTTGCTCGGGGATATCTTGTCTGCGGGCTGAGTATTCGTTGATCAGGCCCATTCCGCAATTCAGTCGGGCTTCTTCTTTAGCTTTAAGCTTGGAGTCACCATGGCCGGTGGCGGTGCCGTAGCCCGTGACGATCTTGCAGGTGTAATTTGAAGCAGGGCCGCGAGTGATCGGGGCGTGCTGGCACATGGGGGCTGCCGACACTTGGGTCGAAATAAGCGTCACAAGTAAGCTTCCTAATATAATCGTCAAAGCACGCATGGTTTCCTCCGCGTTACCTTAAGGTAGAGCAAGAAAAGGTCCATGGTGTGATTGCTTAAAAGTTTATAAATATCTGAAAACACATATGAATCTCATAATGAGAATGGATAGGATTTAGCCTATTGGCGACTTTACGAAAACAGCCATAATTTGGGCTGACACCTGTAAGGTCCTTAGACAGGTAAGGTACGCCTCGGAAGCCCGGTGGGCTTCCGAGCCAATCGGGAACGGCGTACCTTATTCGTAGCGGATTTCGAGGATCTCGGCGATCAGTGGGCCTGAGGGGCGTTTGATTTCGACCTCGTCACCGACCTTTTTGCCGAGCAAGGCCTTGGCTATGGGCGATTTCCAAGACACCCGATTTTTGCCGGGCTCAAGTTCATCTTCTCCGACGATCTGATAGGTGCGCGCGTCTCCGTCTTCATCTTCGATTTTGACGGTGGCGCCAAACACCACTTTGTCGTTTTTTATCGAAGCCGGATCAATCACCTGCGCGGCTTCGATGCGGTCGCGTAGAAACAGCAAGCGTCTGTCAATCTCGCGCAAACGGCGCTTGCCGTAAATGTAATCGCCGTTCTCGCTGCGGTCGCCATTACCGGCTGCCCAGGCGACGACTTCGACAAGTTTCGGGCGTTCTCCGTTCAGAAGTTCTCGATACTCATCTTGTAGCTTGCGAAAGCCGTCCGGAGTTATGTAGTTTACTTTTTTAGACATGAATCAATCGTACTCCGAATCTTATTTGAATACCACGCTGGCCAGGTGGATGCGCACCGGCCTTGCCGCACCTCGCGTGGATTGCCAAGGCTGCAATAAGCTCACCAAGTGCTGCGCATTTCAACCCTTTGTGCCGAACTTTTTGCTCGGCGGATTTTTTCAATCGCAGGGCGCGGCGGAGTTGCCGAAAATAAAAAATTTAGTTTTTCAACCGCTCGGCGCGATCGCGACCCTTGAATATCGCGCGCGACACGACAAGGTCTCTGATAAAGAAAACGCCGAAGATCTTTTGTGCGGCTTCTATAAAGAAGGGCAATGCACGATTTGGAACTTTAGGCCGGGGGAGTGCAGCACCTATTTTTGCGATGAGGATATGCGTTCCCAGCCCAGGCAAGAGATAAGCGAACGGGCTTTCCGCACAGAAATCGCGGTCGCGCAAATGGCCTTATTGGAGCTGGGCCTTTCGCACGTGGAGATCGGTCGGCAAGTCGAGGCTTGCAACACTTCGCAAGATTTCATTGAAAAATTCTCCGATAACGAGCTGCTTTTCATGTATAAGAAATCATGGAATTGGAGTCAGGGTTTGAGCGCAAAGCAAGTATTGGAATGGCTGAAGTGACCTTAAGTGAAAGACAAAAGCAAATTGTCGCGGAATTTGCCGGCCTTCACGATTGGGAAGAGCGTTACAAAAAGTTGATCGAGATCGGGAAGAGTTTGCCCGAGCTTCCCGACGCAAAAAAGCTCGAAGATTTTAAAGTGAAGGGCTGCCAATCGCAGGTCTGGATGCACGCGCGGCTTGAGGACGGACGCATTATTTTTGAGGGCGATAGCGATGCCTTGTTGGTTCGCGGCCTGGTGGCTTTGTTGCTCAGGGTTTATTCGGACGCAACGCCGACTGAAATTTTAAATACCCCGCCTGAATTCGTAAAACAGATCGGGCTTGAGTCCAAGCTTTCGCCCAGTCGAGCCAACGGATTATTTTCGATGATCAAACAGATCAAATTTTACGCAATGGCTTTTTCGCTTCAGGCTAAGAACTAAATCATAAAGGACTGGTCCACCATGCCAGTTCTAAATCATAAAGAACTGGTCCACCAGACCAGTTCTCAATCATAAAGTCGCGTGAATGCGGTGAGAGTCGTCGAAGTCTTCAAGCTCGCCGAGAAGTTCGAGAACCTCTTTGCGTTGCTCCTCGCTGATTTCGGTTTTCTCTTTTTTATCGTAGGACAATTCCGCGGCGGTGATTTCCCATCCACGTCCTTGAAGTGCCGTGCGGATATTGTTGAGATCTTCGGGCGCGCCGTAAAAAGCATATTCCGCGCCGTCTTGTTCGACCTCGTTGGCGCCGGCTTCAATGGCTTCTTCTTCAGGATCGCCAACTTTGTCTTTTTTTGCCTTAAGTAAACTCACGCGGTTAAACATCCAGGCGACTGCGCCCGATTCGCCAAGGGCTCCACCGTGAGTTTTAAATAAGTTGCGCAGCTCGGAAACGGTGCGGACTTTGTTATCAGTTTGGCATTCGACGATAATGCCGACACCATGTGGCCCGTAGCCTTCGTAAGTGATCTCTTCGACGACGCTGCCCTCAAGCTGGCCGGTGCCTTTTTTGATCGCACGCTCGATGGTGTCTTTTGGAACCGAGACTTCCCTGGCCGCGATGATGGCGAGTTTCAGGCGCGAATTCGCTTCCGGATCACCTCCTCCGAGTTTGGCCGCGACCGAGATTTCGCGTGCGGCTTTGGTGAAGATTGCGCCCTTTTTTTGGGCGACTTCCAGTTTGCCTGCTGCTTTCCAGCCTTTACCCATGATTTTCCACCTGCTAGAGATAATAAAATGAATGCCGCGACCTTAGAGAAAACGCAAGTATTGATCGAACCGCGCGTCGAGATGAAGCTTAAACGTTTAGATCAAATGCTCGAGAACGTTTTGAATGGCGGGCGCTTCACTGTGCCCGACACTCCTGGACGCGATGTGCAAATCATGTGGTTGCGCGATTTGCCGGCAAAGAAGGGTCTTTCGTTTAAAGAAGGCCAGGCTCGCTTGGTGCACGACTTGGCTTCGATTGAACTGCAGGCCATGGAGCTTTGCCTGCGCACCTTGATTGAATTTCCAGACGCCCCACGCGCCTTTCGTGAACAGTTAAGTGAGGTCTGCCGCGATGAAGGCCGTCATTTGCAGCTATGCTTGGATGCTTTGAATGACCTCGGCCTTCCATGGGGAAGCTTTCCGACCCACTCGATGCTGTGGCAGGCGGTTGGGCCGGAGGATTCGCTGATCGACCGCATCGTGATCGTGCATCGATATTTGGAAGGCAGCGGTCTTGACGCCACCGACACGATCTTTCGGCGTTTAAGCGGGGTGCCTGCGCCGGAGGCCAAACGGGCGGTCGAGACGATCTGCCGCGATGAAGTCGGGCATGTGTTATTCGGCAGCCGTTGGTATCATCAATTGTTGAGCGAAGCGAATTTAGATCCGCGCGACGACTTTGGTCCGCGTATGCAAAAATTATTTGCCCGCATTCCCAGGCGGATCGAGCCGATCGCGCGGGAAATCCGCCGGCGGGCCGGTTTTCTCGACGAAGAGATCGTGGTCTTAGAAACGATGAGGGAGCAGTGGATGGATCCTTCTTTCAAGCGCATTCATCCCCCTGTTTGATTTCCACGCCATTGATTCGCCGCCCGCCTCCCCAATTTTTGTTCCGCCATTAATTTATTGTGAGCCCAACACAGACAACGCAAGTTTGTTGTGTCATTTG
>CAZVOP010000030.1:0-38017 GCA_964628445.1 uncultured Pseudobdellovibrionaceae bacterium
AAAATCAAAAGTATTCGCACTCGACAAATGGTCCGCGGGGAAATTTGTATCCGTGGTCACTCGACATAATATTTCACTGGTGTCGCTTGTGCCGACACAGGTTTTCGATTTGGTGAATGAAAATTTGAGTGCGCCGAAAAGCTTGCGTGCGATCGTGGTCGGGGGCGGAAGTCTTGATCAAGTGACCTATACGCGCGCGCGCGCGCTCGGCTGGCCGGTGCTTCCGAGCTATGGACTGACGGAGTGTTGCTCTCAGGTGGCCACGGCGTCATTGTCCTCGCTAAAAGAAAGCGGGTATCCCGGCTTGGAAATTCTCTCTCATGTCGAAGTCGAGTTGCGTGAGGGCCGTATTTTCCTCAAATCAAAATCGCTTGCGAAATCCGTAGCGATCGGCCGCCAAAATGGCGCATTCACGCGGGAAGATCCTAAGCGATCCGAATGGCTCGCCACTGAAGATTTGGCCGAAAAGAACGGCAAATATCTGAAGATCTTAGGCCGCCGCGATGACGTCGTAAAAATTTTGGGCGTGTTGGTGCCGGTGAATCAAGTCGAGCATGACGTGCGCGAATTCTTTCGTGCGCGAAAGTTGGCGGGCGATTTGACTGTACTCGCGGTGCGCGGGGGGCGTGAAGAAAACCGCTTGGTTTTAGTGACCGACACGAAGGCGTCTTTAAAAGAATGGCAGAGGACCATCGTGGATTTTAATTCCGGCACCCCGGGCCCCCAGCGCATTAAGCAGTTGTGCTGGACTTCCGAAATCCCGCGTGGCGATTTAGGTAAAGTGAAGAAGGCCGCGCTCGCCGCACGTATCGGGCTTTAATTTTTTAAATATTTTTCGAGGCGCGTGCGCAGCGAATCCGGTATGCGCATCTTCTTCATATCTTTGCGGGTGGCAAAGACATGCGACGTTTTTAGCCGCGCAAGCGCCTGCGAGTTCATATCCTGGAACTCGTACTCAAAATGCACCGAACTCTCGCCGATTTCGCCGACCACGATTTGCACTTGAAAAGACATGCCTGGCTTCAGCGGTTTGAGGTAATCCGCTTCGACATGTCTTAAAGGCACGCCGAACTCGGGGTTTTTAAACCATTCGTCCCAAGGGATGCCGATTTGGGGCAGAAATTGCTCCAGGGCCCGATGTGCTAAGCGGAAGTAATTGCCAAAGAAAACAATGCCTTCGCCGTCAGCTTCGTCAAAGGGGACAATGAACTTAAGGGGAGCTGTCAGGGCCATGGCCCAAGAGAATCACCGTTGACTAAAAGAGTCAATTCTAGGTACCAAACGTGTACGTGAAAGACCTCAAAATCTTCAATGAAGATGACTTCCCCAAGTACCTGCCCAAACTCAATTCGCTGTATGACGATTTGTTTTCGGCCGGCAAGGGATTCCGTTCGAAGTTGATTCAGCGGATCGGCAAGCATTTGAAGTTGGCCCAGCGCCAGGAGCTTTTGCTCGCTCAAACCATCGAGTTCATTCATAACGCGTCTTTATTGCACGACGATTTGATCGACCGCTCGCCGTTGCGCCGAAGCAAGACCGCCGCGTGGCTGAAGTACTCGCCCGAATATGCCGTTTTGGCCGGAGATTATTTGTTGGCCCGGGTGATGGTGAATCTTTCGCGCTTCGGGAATTTACGTTTGATTCAATACACGGCGGAAATGATTTCGGATTTGCTTGAGGGCGAATGGATTCAAGACTCCTTGATGCGCGATTGGAACGTGAAGCTGAATCAACTCGATCAAGTTCATGATTTAAAAACGGCTTCCTTATTCAAATGGTGCCTGCGCTCGCCGTTTATCATTCAAGAAAACTACGACGAACAATTGCACCAAACTTTAGATGAGATGGGCACTTTACTGGGGCTTCTCTTTCAGCGCGGTGACGATCTTTTGGATTTTGATATTCGCAATGACGAGGGTAAGGCACTGCTTGGCGATTTGAAGTCGGGCTACCTGAACTCGTTCGCGGCTTTCTTGGCGCGCGATTTCAATGAGGCCAAAAAGCAGGCCTTGCGCAAATGCGAGACTCTGGACGCCGTTAAGGAATTGGTGGGACCTGAGGGCTTCTTGCGCGCGGTACAGGAATTTGACGATCTTAATGCGCAGGTGATCGAGCTCTATGAACACAAGGCCAAATCGCTCGAGGGTTTTTTAGCCGTCGAATCGCGTGGATTGATTTTGGATCTAGCGGGTTTGCCGAGCGTTTTATATTTCCGCCGGGCGAAATAGCTTGGAACTGATCACTCTCACCAAAGAAGATCCCGAGTTTGAGTCCTATCTTCTAGGAACATTTTCGAAAACGCACCGAGCTTTGCCGGTAGAAACCTATCACGCCGACACGCCCCGTGAGCGTGTGACTTTTCGAATTGTGCCGTTAGAGAAAGTGGACGCGCCCCACTGGCTGAAAATTTATTTTAAATCCAGCCGCCCGGAATTGCTGGCGTTGCTCATGGGACCGGCCTGCGCGGCCTGGCTGAATCATTCGCATTCGTTGAACGAATGGACGCGTATTCCGTCATGGATGGCCTTAGCCGGATTATTTTTTCTGCATACCGCGGTTTTTATTTTGAACGACGTGCAAGACCATATTCACGGGCTTGACCGTTTGAATCACCGGCGCGGCAGTCAAGTGATTCAAAAAGGCTGGGCTTCGGCGGCTGAGATGAAACGTTGGGCCTGGGTGAACGCGATTTTGGCTCTGCTGTTCGGAGCACCTTCATTCTTAAATGCGCCTCTAGAGCTTTTCGCCATCTGCTTGATCGCGGCGCTCTCGATCTTCGTGGTAATAAAAAACGTCGGCACGCGCTGGGGCCTTTGCGATCTGGCTTTGTTGCTGTTGTTCGGGCCTTTGATCACCATGGGGATCGCTTATGCCAGTTTCGGCGAAAGCCATATTCAGGATTTCGTCCTGGGTCTTGCGACCGGATCCTTAAGCGTTTGGGTTTTTCAGGTGCGGCAGTTTGAAGACCTGTTCCGCGCAAAACCGCAATCGTTACGCTCGTTTCTTGGTTATCTGAATTTCGATCGGGCCCACCGGGTGGTGGTGTTTGAGGGGCTACTGCTCTTATTTATTCAGCCCAGTGCCGCCATCGTATTGCGCCTGCCTCTGATTTTCTTGGCCTTTTCGCCGCTCATTAGCATTCCGTTAATTTTAACGGTGCAACGTTTCCTTAAGGCGTCTTCTCCGCTATCTTCGAGTCTTGTGAATTCTTCGAAATGGGCTTTGGCCTCCCACTTGGCTTGGACGGGCTGGTGGATTTTTTCGTTGGCGGTAACATGGCTGTAGTGCTGGTGCGATCGAAATTCGGTGTGGGCTTGGGATTCACCGATGTGAAGCGGGGGAAGCCCTTCTACGTCGATTTTTTAACGATGTCGTGGAAGTCGCGCTTCCAAAAAGGTTTGCCGAAGAATCATATTTTTCGCCGCGCTCTCGGCGTGCGCGACACGGTTTGCAAAGTGATCGACGCCACCGCCGGCTTCGGCCAGGATTCCGTGATGGCGTTGACGGCTGGCTGCGAAGTTGTGGCGATTGAGCGCTCAAAAGAAGTTGCGGCGGTTCTGCGTGACGGCGTCGAGCGTGCGGGCCGCGAGGACGTCGCGATGCGTGCAGCTTTAAAGAAAATGAAAGTGGTCGTCGGCGATTCGCGCGAGTATCTGGCGAAATTGAAGGCGGAAGACGCGCCCGACGTCGTGTATTTGGATCCAATGTTCGATAAGCCGAAGAAGACGGCGAAGAGCCCCAAAGAAATGCAGCTTTTGCAGGAGTTACTGGGCGCGCCCCCGAGTGCGGCCGAAGAAATGGAACTTTTTGATTTGGCTTTTCGCGCGGCCAAGAAACGGGTCGTCGTTAAGCGCCCGATCAAAGCCAAAGCATTGAAGCCCGCGCCGACGCATTCATATAAGGGGCAAAGTGTTCGTTATGATGTTTACGTGAAGCCGCCGGCTGATACGGCGGTGGTTAAGCCTTCTGCGCCGAAGATTTAGTTTTTATCGGAGCGTACGCTTTCTAAATTGGGCCAAGTGACGCAAAAAAGGCTCCAAGACATTAGTGAAGAACGTCGGTCGGGGCCCGGTTGGGCGGCTCGGGTGCGGCTTCGAGCTCCATCCAGGCTTGTTGCAGCTCGCCCGGCGCCTGATTTTTTTCGATGAACGAGAAGTAGCGCTTGAGGTCGCTCAAAGCCTCCTTGGAGAAGCCTAAGCGTTGGCGCAGTAAAGCGCGTTGGCCAAGAATCGAAGTGTTGGAGTCATCGAGCTGCAGCAGCAAATTATAAATCACATGCAATTGCGGCAGATCTTGCGACGACTCAAAAGTTTGCATCAGCAACTCAAGATATTGAATCATCAATTGCTTCGCGCTCCACACTTCCAAGTTGGAGGCGGTGCTGTTGAGAACTTTCACCAGCTCGGCATCGTTTAAGGCGCGGCAGCCGTTGTACAAATCCAGATACACGGTTTTGCCGGAACGGACCCACTTCAGCAGAAAGTGATGGCGGGCTTGGATCAAAGCCATCGGAAGGTCCAAAAAGTGAGCTAAATGGAGCAGCAAAAAAACGACCGGGAGCGGGTGGCCGCAGCGTTCATCAAGAACGCTCTTCATCAGCACTTCCTCCTCACTGACGTCGCGGGTGGAGGAAACTTGAAAACCTTTTTCCTCGAACACGAACTTGCGCAAGATATCCCAGCGTGCGGACTCTTCAAGGCCGTCGCAGTTTTTGACGATTTCGAAGCCAAAGAATTGAATCTGGCGAAAGCAGGCCTCGATATTGTCGTTCGGCCACAAAACGGAATTGATTCCCACCGCCAAAGGCACGAGTGAACCGAAGTCTTCGTTGCGCAGAAGTTTAAGCTCTAGAGCGAGCTTTTCCGAGGTAAAGCGGGTCTCAAATGTCATACGGAAGACAGTTAAACATTTGCTGAAAATACTTCAACCCTGCATTCGCCGACCTGGGCCTAAGTGGAGCAATGCATCATGACATAAAGAGTCGAGGTGCCCGAACATTGGCGTATGGCAAATGATCAACTCACCCGAGAGCAACAGCTTGTAGAGCGCGTAGCGGAATTGGAACAGGAAGTCCGTGAACGGCAAGAGGATCTGAAGCGCTTTCGCCACGAGCTTGGCCAGGCCAATCAGAAGCTTGAAGCTTTGATCGCCCATTTGCACACCGAGCTGAAGCTGGCGCATGTGATTCAAAAAGCGCTGGTGCCGACGGAGTTTCCGCATATCGCGGGTTTTGAGTTTTCCACCAAGTTCGTGCCCAGCACGATTTCGGGTGGGGACTACTTCGATATTTTTGAGCATGAAGACCGCGCGCGTTTTGGGATTATCATTTCAAGCTCGAGCGGGCACAGCATGTCCGCGCTTTTGCTGGGCGTGCTTTTGAAAATGACCAGCCAGCTTGAGGCGCGCCGCGGATCGGATCCGCACATGGTTATGGATGAGATGTTCGCGCAATTGAAAGAGCACATGAGCGAGACCGACCAGGCCGATATGTTTTATGCGCTCGTTGACCGCCGCAATTTCGATATGAAGTTCGTGCGTTCAGGGAACTTAATCGCGCTTCACCAAAATTTTTCGACCGGCGAAGTGCAGTCGCTGGACTCTGGCATTGCGCCATTGGGGCTGGACTTCGCGGCCCCGACCGAGTCGGGTTTGGTTTCGCTGAGCCCTCGTGATCGTTTGGTTCTCTGTACCCGAGGCGTCATTGAGGCGCGAAATCAGGCTGGTGAAGCCTACGGTATGGAGCGCGTGACTCGCAGTTTCTTAAGCGGACCCAAGCGCGGCGTTCACGAGCTGCGTAATCACATTCTTTTTGAAGTTCAGAAATTTTCGCAAGGGATCGAACCTGTACGCGATCAAACCCTGGTCGTTCTCGAAGTGAAAGACAAAGTCATAAAATTAGCGAAGGGCTAGGTAGGTAGTGATTTTATGACCACTCTCGATTACGATAGTGGAGCACTCTCTGAAAGGATTCTCCATGGCAAATGCACCCGAAATTTACACCGGCGCCGTTGATAAAGGTTTGGAAGGCGTAGTCGCCTGCACTACCGCGATCTCATTTATCGTCGATGCGACTCTCATCTACCGCGGATACACGATCGAAGATCTCGCCGCGCATTCGAATTTCGAAGAAACGGTGTATTTGTTATGGGAAGGCCGGTTGCCCAAGGCGGATGAGCTGAATAAATTCAGTGCGCAACTCAATGAAAATATGAATTTGTCGCCTGAGCAGGTGAAGCACTTGCAAGCGCTGCCGACCAAAGGCGTCCATCCGATGGCTTGGCTTCGTACCGCCACTTCGGCGATGGCTTTATGGGACGATGAAGCTCAGAGCACGGATCCCGAAGCGCAAAAGCGCGTGGCTCTGCGCTTGACTGCGAAAATGGGAACTTTGGTCGCGTTATTTGACCGCACCCGCGCGGGCAAACCCTTTGTGGCGCCCAAGCCTGGCAAAACGATCGCCTGGAACTTTCTCTATATGTTGAAGGGCACCGAGCCCGATGCCGAGATGGCGAAGGATTTTGACACCTGCTTGATCTTGCACGCCGATCACGAATTGAACTGTTCTGCGTTTGCTTCACGCGTGACCGCTTCGAGCTTGAGTGACATTTACTCGGCAGTGACCAGTGCGATTTGTGCACTTAAAGGCCCGTTGCATGGCGGAGCCAACGAGCAAGTGATGTTGATGTTGAAAGAGATCGGCACTTTAAGTGCGGCTCGCGAATGGATCAAAGAAGCCTTGGCGGGTAAGCAAAAAGTTATGGGTTTTGGCCACCGGGTTTACAAGAACGGCGATCCGCGTGCAAAAGTGCTTTCGCAATTGAGCGAGAAGCTGACTAAAAAAGCGGGTGAACCGCAATGGTTCCAAATGTCGAAAGAGATCGACGACGTTATGCAGAAGGAAAAGCATCTCCTGCCGAACGTGGATTTTTATTCCGCCACGGTTTATTACTCGATGGGCATTCCGATAGACATCTACACTCCCATTTTCGCGGCTTCGCGTGTGAGTGGATGGCTGGCGCATATCTTTGAGCAGTACTCGAAAAACCGCATCTATCGCCCGCGCGGCCAGTGGACCGGCAAAGAGGGCTTGAAGTGGACGCCGGCGGAGAAACGCTAGGTTCGACTCGGGCACTTCTTGTCTAGACAAGAAGCTTTGCGAAAAAATTAAATTTGTTTAGTTATGAAATCAGCGGCCTCGAGCCGCTGATTTGTTTGGCGCGGGGCTGCGCTTAAGGGAAAGTTTTTCGATTCAATTTTTCAATTACCGAAATAACTCAGCAACTTAACGCAACGTTTCGACCCCAGCATAGAGTCGGCGTGTCACAACTTCGTCTTTTGAGTTTTCATTTTCACAAGGTAGCTCACCACACTGTCGATATCCGAGGCTGACAATTCCGGGAAGGCCGGCATTTTGCTTTTCGCGCGATAGCTGCTCGCATTTTGAATAAACTCACGAAGATTTTTGCCGTCCCAATATTCCGTCACATTCTTGGGGACATTCAGTTCGGGGCCTAGATCGCCGCCTTGTAAGTTGATGGAGTGACAGCGGATGCATTGCGCTTTGAAAATGAGAAAGCCTTTATGTTCATTCGCCTTAGCCTCTTTGGGATAAACCAACGGATATTTTTTGTTGAAATCGACGGCCTCTATCTTCACCAATTGGTAAGGCCAGGGAACTTCGTGTTGCAGTTTCTTGCCCTCTTCCCACACCACGTAAAAAGGCCCGGGGGAGATCATGGCTTTACCTTGTCTGATTTTCGCGAATTTTCCGTTGGTTCCGTGCTCTTGAAAAACCAAATAAGCTTTATGGGCCTTCAGATGTGCGGCATCCACATTGGGTGCATAACCGTCTTGCGCGGTGAAGACGATTTCGTCGGCCTTGTCGCCGGCAAGATTGAGCACCTCATTTAAAAGAAACCCGTCATATTCTTTTACGGCACCGAAGACAGGGTCATTGATCTTCACGGTGTGAGTCTGCAATTTACCTTGAAGGTCCTTCACGGTGACCGAGATGGACTTTGCGGGGCCGACGATCTGTAAGGTCTCCGCGGCGTGGGCTTGGACGAGCGAAAAAAGAATGGCAAGTATCATAGGCCAATCTATACCCGATTTCCCGAAATGAGACGATAGAATTTGATCAGTTTCCTGCACATTCAACCGACTTTTGACTAGTGCCGAAGAGGACTATGTGTGGGGGTTTGAATGCAACGAGTTCTGTTGAGCTGCAAATCGATCAATGATGCGCGCTTCTTAAAAAATTACATCGAGACCGAGCTTCCCTACGAGGTCCTCATGTCTTTCGACCAGAAGGATATTGAGCAGTCGGTTAAAAACAAAAACATTCATCTGCTGCTTATGCAAACCGGCAACTTGGCCGCCCAGGATATTGCTTATGCAAAACAGCTGCGCAAGCTCGGCTATAACTATCCCATGCTGATGATCACCGACACCATCGGGAACACCAACATTGAAGAGCTGCACCAGAAGCATAAAATCTATTTCTTAGAGCGCCCTTTTGAATTGAATACGCTTAAAGGATTGGCACGCAAGCTGATGGTTACCCGGACAGTGCCGCAGCAGGTTTTTCGCCGCTATCGCACCAATTTGATGGCGACTTTGGAGACCTTTGTTTCCGGCGAGAAATATGAAACTCATATGTTCAATCTTTCGCGCGGTGGGGCTTACTTCGAATTGGGTCAGCGCCCCTTGGTCTCGACCGGCGATTTGATGCGGCTGAAAGTGCATTTGAGCGATGTCGAGCGTGAGCATCATATTCACGGCCGGGTGATGTGGACCACGCATAAAGGGCATGCGGCCGGCGGCTACGGGATCGGCATTAAATTTATGAAGAGCACAGATATTTACCGCAGGCTGCTCGAAAAGGTATAATTTAAGGCGCGATGGCCCTATTTAAAATTACCGAGACCGAACATTCTTTGAATTTACATATGCACATTGGCGAGTCCGCCAACGCCTTTAGTCTTGGCGCCGCGCTTGAGCTGTCCAAAATCCAAAAGAAATACGCGAAGTGGAATAAGGCAGTGATCGTTTTCAGCGATCATCCTCGGCTCTTTTGTTCGGGCGGAAACCTCGACGATTACAAAAAACTGAAAAGCAAAGCCGCGGGCCTAAAAATTAATCGCGAGATCGAAACGATTCTCAATAAATTCGGCTCTTGGAGAGTGCCCAAGATCGCGGTCATCGAGGGCGATGTGCTTGGCGGCGGAATGGAGTGGTTGGCGCGCTTCGACTACCGGCTGGCGACTCCTCAAGCTTTTTTCGCGTTTTGGCAACGGCGCATCGGCTTGAGCAGTGGATGGGGCGGAGGCCGTGCGTGGGCGGCAAAGATCGGTGAAGAGCCGGTGCGCAAGCTGCTGCTGGGCGGAGCGATCTTGAGTGCATCCGAAGCAAGACGTTTTGGTTTGGTCGATCAGATTATTTCGGGCTGGAAGATTCGCGCGGAGGCTGTTTCGCTCGTCACGCGCCTCGACGCGGAGATTGGCTTAGTGAATTGGGAAAGCACGCGCGAGGCCAAAGTGTTTCGTTCGCTGTGGATGGAAGGTGCGCATAAACAAGCCTTAAAGAGCTGGAAGTAAGGCTCGACTACGCCATCTCCACCAATTCGCGAATGGCCTTTCTGACGCCCGTGAAAACTTCGAATGCCTTGGCGCCGTCGTACATATAGGCCGGCGTTGAAATCACGCGGTGAGCACGATCGGTGACGTAATCGGTGACCGCGCAGTTCTCGTGATGCGCGCCGGTTTTCATGATTTCTTCGGCGGTCGATTGGTCATTGCCGATCGTCAGTGTCACACCTTCCTCGCCCAGAATACGCGCGATCAAAGCGGGCGCGATACAAATGGCGGCGATCGGCTTTTCTTCCATATAGAATTCATTCACCACGCGCTCAGCTTGCGCATTCACCGAACACTTCGCCCCCTCTTTGCCCCATGTGCACAAATTGAGGGCCGCGCCGAACCCGCCCGGAAAAGCAATCCCGTCGAAGTCCTTCGCCTTAAGCTCTTTAAGATCCTTGATGTGCCCGCGCGCAATGCGGGCGGCTTCCTGCAAAACATTGCGGGTTTCGCCCGTCGGCTTGGAGGTGATCGCATCGGTCACCGCGAAATTTTGATCGGGAGCAAAAACTTGATACTCGGCTCCGGCCTCGGTGAGCGCAATCAAAGTGCTGATCGCCTCGGTGATCTCGGCTCCATCTTTATGCCCGCAACCCGACAAAACAACGGCTATTCGCTTGGCCATAAGCTCCTCCTGGAAAGGAGCCATACTACAATTTTAGCTTAAGTTTGGGAAGTTCCGAAAGAGCGCCGTACCTCCGGAGGTACGGCGCGCCTTTTCTACTTCTGCAGGTCTTCGAGGGTTTGGCAGTCGCGCAGGTAAACCGTGCGGCCTTCGATCGGAATATAAGTGCTGCGGCAATCCAAAACGAGCAAGCCGCTCAGCTGATCGAACTCTTCGCCAAACGGAAGGTACGGGGTGTCGAGGCTGAAACCGAAGTCGAGCGAAATCTTTTGTTGCGAGCCATCGTCGTACCACTGCACCATATCGAAGCGGATGTAGCGCACCATCATTTGGCAGTCGGTTAAGCCGCCGCAATCGGCTCTATTCTTGGTGAGCGGCGGGGCGGCGAGCGGCTCGGTGAATTCTTGCAAGCGGTGGAACGTGACCTTGGTGGTCTTTTTCAAAGGCGTGGCCTCCGCCATGGCGCGGGCCTTGAGGCTTTCGCTGCTGTAGCGGCTGGCCGCGACTTGGCTCAGCGATGTCTGCTCTTTTTGTTTATCTAAAAACATCGGTTCTTCGGTCACTTTGGTTTCGAAAGTGCCGTCGTTCATGCGCGTGGACTTGGTGATACGCAAAGTGAATTTCACCCGGTCGCTATTTTCTTCTTTGTCGATGACCATAATGCGGGTCGCGCCGAGGGTCGTGACGGTTTCTTCGTTTTCAAGCCGGCGGTTCACGTCGTAGTCGACGTATTGGCCGACGGTCACATTGCTGAGTGAGGCGCCGTTGATCGCTTTGCTTAAGGCGTGGTCGATGGCGTCGCCGGAAATTTCAGGGCCGTAATCGGTTTTCTCGGCCTCCACTTTTTTGCAGCCGATCATCAGCGTTAAAAAAAGGGGAATCGCAAGGGCGAGTGCCAAATGCATGCCGTGTAAAAGCCAGGATGAAGAATCTTCTGATCTCATACGGAATCCCATCCCCAAATCCACATCGCGATCGGGAAGAGGCGTTCGAACACCTCAACCGTCTCTTTGTCGAAAGCATTTAAATCGGAGGCTTTGAGCGGACCGAAGAGCAGGCGCACCAGATCTTGCTCACTGTCGGTAGTGAAGATCTCTTCTTTGTAGCCCATATAGAACTTACCGTCGCGCGCTTCGAGCACCACGTCTTCGACGCCGGTCGAGCGGATGTATTTCTTCACTTTGGTGAGTAGGGCCGCCGGATTCAAAACTTTAATCATTCCGAGCACGCCGGTGTGTTCTGTTGCGCCGGCTTCCTTCAGCTGGCGGATCAAATTTTGCGAGTGCGGGGGAGTGATGATCGTGAGCGATTTTTTTTGTTCTTGAGTGGCGAACTTCAGCAGCGGCAAGAGCTTGGAGACGCCGCCGCCCCACTCGTGAATGTAGCCGCCGAGATCGACGCCTTTGCCTTCGATCGCATAGGCTTGAAGTTTGTTCTGCTCATCCCAAGCCGTGTAAACTTTGGTGTTGGGAATTTGCAAAAAGCGGCGAATGTCATCGGCGGTGCGAACGCTGCCGGCGGAGTGCTGCGAATACAAGCGCAAGATCGCCTCGGGATCCACCTTGGTGGAATTCACAAAGCGCAATCCGGGAATCTCCGGACACTTGAAGTTCTGCGGCATGCCGAGGGAAACTTCCGTTCCACCGAGTTCGAAGCCGAGCTTGCGGTAAAAATCGAAAAGATCGGTCCACAAAATGGCGAAGTCGCAACCGTGCGCGCGGGCGCCGTTGATGCAGTCGTCGATGATCTGGCGCGAGAAGCCTTGGTTGCGGTGAAGCGGGTTGGTGACCACGCTGCCGATCGCGGCGACCTTAAAAATTCCTACCGGCGATTTGATGATCAGAGGCTTCATTACCGCGGCCGACAAAAAAGTATCGTTGTCCTTGATCACGCGAACGTTGTTCAAATTGCTGTCGTGAATGGCGAGCGGATATTCGTCGGCGATCGTCCACGCGGCGGTCGGCCGCAAATGCGTGGAGAGAAACCTCACGAGATCACCCAATTCATGCTCAAAGAGCGGGCGCGGTCCTTCCATGGTTTCCTCCTTGTTATCATTGTAATGATGGGGCCGGTTCCGGGAAGTCGAGAACAGAGTTTTCTCGACTTCCGCCCGGTCCTTGCTTACAACTCTCCAATCATGAAAGAGTCCGCCGTTAACCGAAAAGCCAGAACGCAAATTGTCGTGCGTAAGCTCAAGCGCTACTACCCCGACGCGCACTGCGCGCTCAATCACAGCAGCCCCCTCGAGCTCTTGGTCGCCACGATCCTCAGCGCGCAATGCACGGACGAGCGGGTGAATATCGTCACCAAAAATTTGTTTAACCGTTTTCGCTCGGCCAAAGACTATGCGAATGCGGACTTGGGTGAGATCGAACACGAGATTCGCTCGATTAATTTTTTTCGCAACAAAGCCAAAGCTTTGAAAGGCGCAGGCCTAAAGTTGGTCGAGGAACATCACGGCGAGGTCCCGAAAGAGCTTGAACAGCTGACCGAGTTGCCAGGTGTGGGCCGTAAAACCGCGAACGTGGTCCTTGGAAATGCCTTCGGGATCGCGCATGGAATCGTCGTGGACACGCATGTGAAGCGGGTCGCCTTCCGTTTAGGACTCACCACGGCGAAAACGCCGGGAAAGGTCGAAGTCGATCTGCTTGGATTGATCAAAAAGGAAGATTGGATTCTGATCTCGCACCTATTCATCTTTCACGGCCGGCAAATCTGCAAAGCGCGCACACCCCTATGTGAGAAATGCCCTTTAGAGGGGGACTGCCCCAAAAAGGGCGTGACGAAGCCCCAACGTTAAGTGAAGATCGCCCATATGTTTGTGGCTTACCTTGAAAGCGTAAAATACGTCGGTCATTTGTTCCCCATGGCCTTGTTGCGCATCTACCTGGGATGGTCTTTTTTTACCACCGCATGGAGCCGCTACCAGGGCGATTATCTCTCGCAACCGCGGATTGCGGCCGCCATCACCGAATGGGCGCCGATGAGTTCCGCCCCCGATTGGTACAAAGATTTTTTAGATCATTACGTCGTGCCGAATTGGCAGTTTTTCGCCTACTGCGTGGTTTATTTTGGTTTTTTAGTCGGGGTCAGCTTTATCTTGGGATTTTTCGTGCGTCCGGTCGCCCTGCTTGCCGCGCTGGTGACGGTGAATTTTATTTTCAACAGTGGACCCGAAGTGATCGAGTTGCACAAATTGCATTTGGTTTTATTCTTGATTCTCGCCTGGCTTGGCGCCGGTCGCTGCATGGGCTTGGACTATTTTTTCTATAAACGCGATCGCGGCATTTGGTGGTAGGCATGCGCAGCAAGTTGACTGTTTTTTTGATCGTGGGCGTGGCCCTCGTGTTCAGCCTGATTTTCGCGCGTCAACGTTATATGAGCCGCAACTTACCGCGCGCGCAATTCGAGACGAAGAAGATCCGTTTGCTGACTTACGCGACTTTTGTCAGCGCCAACGGCCCCGGCCCGCAAATCATCAAAATGTTCAAAGAGAAGTACGGTGCCGACGTGGAAGTGGTGGCTTCGGGTGACGCCGGTCTTTTGCTTGAACGCCTAAAATTGAGTGAGGCCAGCGTTCCGTTCGACGTGGTTTTAGGCGTCGACCAATTGATGGTGGCCGATGCCGAAAGCCAGTTTCAATGGAAGGAAATGTTTTATGGGAACTCGGGAAGACATCCCGTTCTGTCCGAATACACCAGCGCCCATTTTGTGCCGATCGACTGGAGCCCGCTGACTTTTATTTTTCGCAAAGGCGATTTTCCGGTTCCGGAGAAATTTGACGATTTATTAAATCCCGCGCACAAAAAACAATTCGCCATTCAAGATCCACGCGCCAGTTCGCCCGGTCTTCAATTCTTTCAATGGGTAAAAACCGTCGAAGGTGTCCGCACCAGCAATTGGCTTGAGCAGTTCAAGCCCAATGTGAACAGCATTTCGCCGAGCTGGGCCTTTTCTTACGGACTTTTCAAAAAGGAACAAACGCGATTTGTTTTTTCATATCTGACTTCGCTCGCTTTTCACTGGGGAGTCGAGAAGAAGCGCGACTACCGCTTTTTGTCGCTTAAGGAAGGGCATCCCGTGCAAGTGGAGTACGTCGCCGTGCCCGCGAAATGCGGGGAATGTGACCTGGCTGAAAAATTTGTAGCCCTCTTGCTGCAACCCGAAGCGCAGAAGCTGATTATGGAAAAGAATTTCATGTTGCCGGTTATTAAAGGACTCGAAGAAGGCACGATCTTCGGCGAGCTCCCGCAAGTGAAAACCATCCGCACCGGCACGGGTAAAGATCTCAGTGAATGGGATGAAGTTTTTAAAAAGTGATTTCCGCGGCGTAGCCCGCGTTTTTCTCGGAATCTTTCTTTTATCTCCTTTCCTCATTTGGATTTGGCAAATTCCCGAGTGGAATACACCGGAGGCGGGAAGCATTATCCCGGCCGTCGTTCTTTCCTTGCGGCAAGCTTTTTTAAGTGCCGCGGCCTCCATGGCTTTCGGATTCATTTTGTTTTTAAGCCTGCAGGGGTGGAGCGACCCGCGCTCACGCAAAGCCGCTGAAATCGGTTTACTGCTGCCCAATATGATTCCCTCACTGTTCTTGGCTTTGGGACTTCTTAATCTTGTTACACCTTTTGTTTCGTTTCCCTTCGGCCTGGGCGCGGTGATCGTGTCGCACGTCTTGCTGAACGCCGGCCTGGTGGCGATCAGTCTGGATCGCTTGATGGACAATAAGGTCGGCGGCATCGCGGAAACTTCGTGGATCCTTGGGGCCAGTCGCTTTATGTTTTGGCGCAAAGTCGCATGGCCCTATTTGCGCGGCGATCTGGCCAGTTTATTTTTGTTCGTGTTCAGCATTTGCTTCACCAGTTTTTCGCTCCCGCTGTTGTTGAGCGGGAAGCGCGCGGTCACCTTGGAGGTGGCGATTTACGACAGCATCCGCATGGAAGGCCGCTGGGATAAGGCGGTGATGCTTGCGGCCTTGCAAGCGTCGGCTTTGTTTTTGATGGCGATGATTTTGCCGCAGCCGTTTTGGCCGCAGGGGCGGGGCCGTGGATCGTTAAAATTTTTGGGTGTGAGTCGGATGCGGCTTCTTGTTTTTTTTCCGGCTCTCGTTATTTTTTCCGGATGGCTGTTTGGCTTCGAGCAGGGCTTTGCGCAAGTGGGTTTGGAGTCGCTGTTTGAGCCGCTGATCGAAGCGTCGCTGACGACTTTGTTGATCGCGCTGGCCGTGGGCTTCAGCAGTTTATTTTTATTTTTGTTGATCGCCTACGTGTCGCCCCATCCGGGGCTCAAGCGTTTCCTGAATGGTTACTTGGCGCCGAGTCCGGTGATCACCGGCTTTGCTTTGCTGCTGATCCCGCTTGAGAGCGACGGCTGGAATTTGCTCAAAGCGATCTTGGCCTTAACCATGATTTCGCTCCCGTTGCTGTATCGCTGGATCGTGCACTCGAGTCTGGTGGCCGTCGAGGATCAAATCTTGACGGCACGTACACTGGGCGCTTCGTGGTTCAATATTTTAATCGAGATCGTTTGGCCGCAGACCTCAACGGCGATGCTTCGGGCCTCGGGACTGGCGGCGCTGTGGGCGAGCGGCGATTTTGCGTTGAGCGGGATTTTATTGGGCCGGTCGGCCACTGTGCCGTTGATGATGGAGCATCTGATTGCCAATTACCGTATGGAAGCGGCCCAGCTCTTGATGATACCTTTGGTGGTGATCGGTTTAATTGTGTATTTTATGTTTGTGAATGCAGGTCGCTATGTCTCTCGTTGAAAATCTAGTCCGCGACTACGGTGATTTCAAAATCGATATCCCGCGCTGGGAGATCGCCGATCAGGGCGTGACCGCGCTGTGGGGGCCGTCGGGCTCGGGTAAGACTTCGGTCTTTCGCTTGCTGATCGGGCTTGAGCCGTCGCCCGGCTTGAGGTGGGAATTTAAGGGCGAGGATCTGGCGAGGCTTTCGCCGCCGGATCGTCGGCTTGGCGTCGTGTTTCAGAATTTGGAATTGTTCCCCCATATGACGGCCGAAGAAAATATTTTGTTCGCCGCGCGCGCGCGCAAGATCGATGCGCTTGAGGCCGCCCGTGACTTGAAATCCTTGGCTGAAGATTTGCGCATGACTTCCTATTTGAATCGAAAAGCGTCGGTCCTTTCGGGCGGCGAAGCTCAGCGGGTGGCCTTGGCCAGAGCGGTGATCGGCCGGCCGCGGTTTTTGTTTTTGGATGAACCTTTCTCAAGCTTGGATTCCGAATTGCGCGCGGAAGCGCGTGCCATGACCAAGAATTTGGTTAAGCGTTTAGATATCCCGACTTTGCTGGTGACGCATGATCTTGAAGATCTGAATCAGTTGGCGGATCACAAGGTGAAGATTCGCGAGGGGAAGTTGATATGAATAGTGCCGCTCGCAGTATCCGTTTTTGCATTTTTAGCGCCATATTTAGCGAGCAAGAGGCCGTGGCCAAACTTTTTGGCGCTTCTCTCGAGAAATAAAACTTCTCTCCGCCGCGATCTGCGCGCATTTTTCCAATTCGGATTCAGAGAAGCCGAGCATTTCGCGGCAAATGCGGTACTCGCGGTTCAAGTTGGTGTTGAAGATCCCCGGGTCGTCGGTGTTGATCGTGGTCAGAATTCCAAAATCAAAAAGTTTCTTTAACGGATGATCTGTTAGGTTCGGCACCGCATTGGTCAGCATGTTGCTGGTCGGGCAAAGTTCCAAAACGATTTCACGCTCACGAATGGTCTTCATCACGGATTCGTCATGGATGATTTGCAAACCGTGGCCGATGCGCGTGGCGCCGAGCACGTCGACCGCATCCATCACCCATTGTGGGGCCTTGGGGCCCGGGGCCTCGCCGCTATGGATGGAAATACCCATGCCGGCTTTTTTCGCGCGCGCAAAAAACGGCGCGAAAGGCTTTGAGTCGAAACCGACTTCGTTATCGGCCAAGTCCAAACCGATAAAGGTGTCTTTGTTAGCGATCGCAAAGTCGGTCACGCGTTCGGCGTCTTTAACGGGAAGAATGCGCTGGATGATGCACATGATACCGACCGCCATAGGCATTGAATTTTCAGCGCGCGCGGCACCCTTCATGATCGCTTCGTGAATTTGCTCGAAGCTCATGTTGTGGCCTTGTTGAATAAATGTCGGTGCGTAACGCAATTCCAGGATACGAATGCCGTCGTTGCGGTAAGCGTCTTCGCACGCCTCGAAAGTGATGCGCTCTAAAATCTCGGGCGTCGCCAAGAGCTTCTGCGTGTCCAAGAATTTATTTAACACCGTGCCCAGATCCTTCATCGGCTCCAGTATCAAAAAGCGGTCCTGAAACTCTTTTTGCGACTTCAGCTGGATACCGAACTGCGGCGCCAATTCCCAGATCGTGTCGGGACGCAAACAAAGTTCTAAATGGCGGTGCAATTCGGCTTTGGGGATCTTCTCTAATGGACTCATGATCAGAGCATAGGATTAGAGTTGACCCGATGTCAAAAGCGTCGATAAAACCAGGCGCATGAACGAAATCATGAAACCGCTTCCGAGGCCCTCAAAGCTCGCGGCGACTCCCTCCCGCGATCCTGAGTTTTTCACTACCGTAAAATTGAAATCCGGCGAAACCATCCGGGTCGCCGATCCCAGCGCCACACGGGCGCTGGTGGCCTTGATGGACATGAACGCCGTTATGGGCGGGGCTGCAAGCCATTGGGGAGGCCCGTCGGCCTTTGCCGAACTGATGTCGGCCACTCACGGAATCATGTTTAGTGAGGCGCGTAAGAGCGGTAAAGCGTGGTTTGAGATGTTCAACTTCGCCAACGACGCCGGTCATTGCGAAAACGGCTTGTATGCCTTGAAAGCCAATTACGGTTTTGGCGGATTGAAATTTGAAGAGCTTAAAAAATTCCGCTCGATCGAGAGCAAACTCACCGGCCACGGCGAATCGCATTTGTTTCCCGAGGGCGTTCAGTTGAGCAACGGTCCGCTGGGCTCAACGCTGCCGCAGACGCAAGGTTTGGCCTACGCCGATCATTTGGCAGGGCGCGAACGCGTGACCATCACCGCGATCTCCGACGGCGGTTGTATGGAGGGCGAGGCGCGCGAAGCGATGGCCGCGATTCCAGGGCTTGCGGCCACGGGCAAGATGGCGCCTTTTGTGATGATCATCTCGGACAACAACACCAAACTCACCGGCCGCATCGACGAAGATTGCTTCAGCATGACGCCGACATTTCAGTCATTGAAGGCTCTCGGCTGGGAAGTCGTGGATCTGATGGAAGGCCACGATTTGCAGAAATGCAGCGACACGATCGAGGCGGCGATTGCGGGGGCGAGAAAAAATCCGCGCAAGCCCATTGCGATTCACGCGCGCACGATCAAAGGCTTTGGTGTTAAAAAAACGTCGGAAAGTGCAAGCGGGGGCCATGGTTTCCCGCTGAAAGCGCCGTCGGAATTAAAGGCGTTTCTGACGGAAATTTATAACGGTGATTCCGTTCCCGGTGTGTTCTTGCAGTGGGCGGAGGAGCTCGAAGGTATCGCCGCAAATAAGAAGTCTTCCGGCGACAAATCGCCGGCGGTGAAGGTCCAAGAAGGCGTCAGTAAAGCGCTCAATAAGAAACGGGCCGAAGGTTTGCCGGTGTTCTCGGTCTCCGCCGATCTTCCGGGTTCGACAGGCTTGGCCGCATTTCAAAAAGCGCACAAAGACAGCGTGCAAGATATCGGTGTGGCCGAAAGCAACATGGTGTCGATGGCCGCGGGTATGTCGAAGCTTGGATATATTCCGGTGGTCGACACCTTCGCGCAATTCGGGGTCACCAAAGGAGCTTTGCCCTTAACGATGGCGGCACTCTCGCAAGCGCCGGTGATCGCGATTTTTTCGCACGTGGGATTTCAAGATGCGGCGGATGGTGCAAGCCACCAGTCGCTCGGCTATTTCGCGATGGTCAGCTCGATTCCCCACACGCAAGTGATCGCGCTCTCGTGTAGCGATGAGGCCGAAGCCTTGGTCGGCCAGGCGATCGACGATTTCGCCGCACAAACCAAAGCGGGTAAAACTCCCGATTCGTACATTTTCTTTTTGGGCCGCGAAAACTTTCCGCTCAATTACGGGGTGAGCGATTTCAAATTAGGCCAAGCGCAGGTCTTGCGTGACAGCGCGAAAGCCGGTGTTGTGATCGCGGCCGCCGGGGCCATGATCAATCAAGCTTTGAAGGCCGCGGAGATTTTGAAGTCTTCAGGTCATGAGGCCATTGTCGTGAACGTCTCCAGCGTCAATCATCCCGACGTGAAAACGTTGCGCGCTTGTCTTGAAAAATCGGGCGGCCGTTTATTGACCGTTGAAGACCATCAATTGACCGCCGGTATGGGCGCGATGTTGATTCAAGCTTTGATGCAAGAGGGAGTGGCGCTCAGCAAAACGCACTCCATCGGCGTAAAAGGAGAGTTCGGCCAGTCGGCATACAATGCGATCGATCTTTATAAGAAGCACGGTATGGATTCCGAATCCATCGCGGCGGCGGCCAAAAAGTTGATCTAAGGCGGTGTTAATCGCGATCGTCTTCGATACGCTTTACGGAATCGGTGACATCGATATCGCTTTCACCGCGCAGCCCTTTTTTAAATGCACGCAGGCCTTCGCCGATGGACTTACCAAGTACGGGTAAGCGGGTCGGGCCGAAGAACAGCAACACCACGATTCCGACAAGCAGCAAGTGAGTTAAAGAAATCATTTCGCCACCTCATTCTCTTTGCGGCCCACGCCCCGGCGTGGACGTCGGCGCCGCCGGCGTTTGGCGGAGTTCTCACCAGCGATTGGAGCTCCGCCGTTGTTCTTCAAAGTCTCGTACTGTTGATTCCAGTACAAAAGATCTTCGCATGACAAAAAGTAATCGCGCTTGGCGAAATCCAGGGCCATCGGGAAGGCTTCGTTGGTCAGCAAGGCGCGCTGGCGTCTTTCGCCTTTGCGCTGAAATTCTTTGCGGCGCGAGAGCAGCGGCTCAACGTGCAAAGCCTTAACGGTCAACGCTTGCTCGAATTTAAACATGCCGAGCTCGTCGCGCATCCAAGTTTGGAAAACTTCGTTATCGGCAAGCTCGCGCGAGCGTGTTCCGGCACCGGGCTCGATCTGCAAAGAGCAACGCACGAAACAATGAACGAGGAAGGCGAAAAGATCGGCGGGCGGAGAATCTTTGCCGACGCTGTCGCCGATTTGTGAAAGTGAATGTAAAAACAAGTCGCCGGCTTCACTTTCCATCAGCGAATGAAGCGTCGGTGAAAGGTGCTCCAGGATTCCCATATCGCAAGCTTCGCGAAAGGCGAGTTCGGGATGCTTCAAGCGCAACCATTTCAGAATTTCTTCACGCCGGCGCGGAAGGGCCGTGGTCGTCAGCGAGTGAGCGGTTTTTCCCATGGCTTCGCGCAGGGAGGGCTCAAGACGAAAACCGATCATGTGCTTCAGGCGCAAGGCGCGCATGATGCGGATCGGATCCTCAAGCAAACGCTTGGTCGGATCGCCGATCATCCGCACCCAGCGCTCCTTAAGATCGGGAAGGCCGCCTGCGAAATCGATCAGTTGGTCATTGATGGGATCATAAAATAATCCGTTGATCGTGAAGTCGCGGCGTTGAGCGTCGTCTTGGGGCGTGCCGAAAACATTGTCGCCTGAGGGCAGATCTTCGGCGTTTTCATCTTCGCGGATTTCGCGGCGGAAAGTGGCGACTTCAAATTGTTGCTCTTCACGCCGGACCAACACTAAGCGAAAGCGTTTGCCGATGACATAGGCCCGGTGGATGATGCGTTTGACTTCGTCGGGTTTGGCATCGGTCGCGATATCGAAATCTTTGGGATGAATTCCTATCGAGAGATCGCGCACGCAACCGCCCACAAGATAAGTGGTGAAGCCGGCTTTTTGCAAAGCACGGACAATGCCAATCGCGTGGGGGTCGATCCAATCTTGATGAAGATGCGGCTTTTTTGTAACGTTCATTCGTTTAGTGGACTCACATGAAATACTTAGAGAACTTTAATTATCAACTCAGCGGAAATCCATCAAAGGGCAAGCTCGTGTTTTTGCACGGACTTATGGGATCGGCAGCCAATTGGCGCCGGATCACACCGGCCTTTGTGAACGACTTTCACATTCTCACTTTTGACCAACGTGGTCACGGACGAAGTTTCCATCCCACGGAGGGCTTTTATCCTGCGGATTTTGCCGAAGACCTGCGGAAAATTTTGGATGATTTGGGATGGGACGAAATCAGCTTGGTCGGTCACTCGATGGGCGCGAGAAATGCGCTTGAGTTTGCTCATCTTTTTGCGCAAAGAGTCAAAAGACTGGTGATGGAGGATATGGGGCCTTCCGCGGACAAGGCTTCGGCAAGCGGCATTGAGCGTCTTTTGGATTTGGTGCCGACACCTTTTTCCTCGCGTACGGAGGCTAAAAATTTTTTCGAGGAGCGATATCCCGCCCTTATTTCTTGGAATCCTCAGCCTCAGGTGGTGAGTCGATTTTTTTACTCAAATTTAGAGGCGAAAGCAGATGGCACTCAGGATTGGCGTTTTAGTAAGCCGGCGATCCTGAATATCTTGCGCGCGGGACGAGAAGTGGATCGGTGGGAGGCCTTTCGTGCCCTCAAAATGCCTGTATTGATCGTTCGAGGGGAAACCTCAAAAGATTTAACCCGCGATATTTTTGAGAAAATGCTTAAGGAGCTGCCCCATGCCCGGGGACAAGAAATAAAGGGTGCTGGGCACTGGGTGCACTTCGATCAGCCTGAGGCGTTTATTCAGACGCTTAAGGAATTTTTTGACTTAAGAGTCTGACGCCGTATACTGGGCACTAAATTACCCCATTGACGTCGCGCAGCATTCGACCGTCATCTAGCACGAGATGAATAACGAGAGATGAATGAAGTTTTCTGAAATCCAATTGCACCCGATCTTACAAGCAAACATAGACAAAATCGGCTTCGCCGAATGCACCGAAATTCAAGCCCAGGCGATTCCCATCCTGCGCACCGGTAAAGATGTCGCAGGCCTCGCCCAAACCGGTACCGGAAAGACCGGAGCATTTTTAATTCCGCTGATCGACCGTTTATTGAAAGCTGAAAAGCCGGATCCTTCGATTGCCGACACCGCCACGGTTCCTTTCAATGAGTGGCAGAAAAAACAATACGTTTTGGTTTTGGTCCCCACCCGCGAGCTCTGCGATCAAGTGCAGGACAACGCGCGCAAGTTTTTGGAGAACACCGGTTTTCGCAGCGTCGCGATTTACGGCGGCACGACTTACGAAAAGCAAATCGCGGCGATGCAAGACGGCGTCGAATTCGTGATCGCGACTCCGGGGCGTTTGATCGACTTATATAAAGAGCACAAAGCCGATCTGGGGCTGGTGCGCGCGATTATCTTCGATGAAGCCGACCGCATGTTCGACATGGGCTTCAAAGACGACATGAAATTTATTTTGAAGCGGGTCCCGCGCGATCGTCAGTTTCTGGTGTTCAGCGCGACTTTAAATTTCGACGTTTTGAACACCGCTTATGAGTTCGGCGCGGATCCGGTCGAAGTGAATATCGGGCGTGATCAAGCCAAGGCCGAAAACGTCAAAGATTTTATCATTCACATGTCGAATGAAGATAAACCGCGCTACCTGCTGTCGGTGATGAAAAAATTCGAGCCGCGCCAGACCATCATTTTCTCGAACTTCAAACACAACGTCGAGCGCATCGCGAAGTTCTTGAACAGCGAAGGCATTCCGGCCGTTGGAATTTCGAGTTTGCTCACGCAAGCCCAGCGCAATCGCGTGATGGAACAATTCAAAGCGGCCAATGACCGCAACATTCTGGTCGCGACGGACGTTGCCGCGCGCGGTTTGGATGTTCTTGGCGTGGATATGGTTTTTAATTTCGAGCTTCCCGACGACGCCGAAAATTACGTTCACCGTATCGGACGAACGGGCCGTGCCGGACAAACCGGAACGGCCGTCAGCTTCGTTTGTGACCGCGACATCGAAGCTCTTCAGCGCATTGAAGAGTATTTAAAACATAAAGTTGAGAATCTTTGGCTCGACGACGCCGAGATCGTGCAAGAGCAAAAATATTTGCCGCGCGACGAAGAGCGTTTCCGTGGCCCGCCGCGGGCGGGTGGCGGCGGTGGTGGACGCTTCGACAAAGGTGGACGTGGTGGCGGTGGACGCGACCGCGGCGGACCTCGTCGTGATGAGCGCGGACCTCGCCCGGGTGCGAGTGCGGCAAAACGTCCGCCTCGTGCGGAAGGTGAAGCCGCGGCTCCGGGTCCAAGGCCGCCACGCACGGACAGTCATCGTGACCGCAACAGTGGAAGACATCGCGGACCGGATGCCGGCGGACCTCGCCGTGACGCTCGTCCCGGAGGTCCTCCGCCAAATGGGCCGCGCCGTCCGCAAGGTGGCCGCGATCAGGCGCCGCGTGGAAATGGAAACGGCCGTCCTCCTCCTCGGCAGGGACATGATCCCGCGCGCGCGGGAGCTCGTGCGGCTCACCGTCCCGGTGGTCATAAAGGGGCCAGCGCGCAGAAGCGTGTTCCTGGACAAGTGGTCGCCAATCAGGGCCTTGGTCAAAAGGTGAGCGGCTTCTTCAAAAAGCTATTCGGCAAAGAATCGTAAAAGCTTACCTTCGGCGCCGAAGGTGGGACGGTCATTCTTTCAAATTAGCCGCGTTTGCGGTTGGATTTTGACCCTCGTGACGGCCTCCATTTAAAAAAGTGGGTGTCATCAATAAGGGGGAAATAATGAAACATGCGATTCTTGCTTTGGGCCTTTTGTTCTCGCTGAATTCTTTCGCCGCGCGGCCGGACGGATTTGATCTCGCAAGATGGAATCAATTGATCAGTAAAATATTCGATAAGGGTCAAGTCATGAACATCCCCGCGGGTGAGCTTCGCTATCTCTCGCAAATCGAGCCCGCCGACACGGCCAAGTCTCACCACTCCGAATACATCAGCCTGCTCGGCAATTACACCAACCGCGCACAATATATTCCGTCGGAAATATCCGCGGTCGATGAAGATTGGCAAACTTCGAACGGTGAGCAGTGGGTGATCGATCAGTGGACCTATCGTGCATCGGTGGACGGTGAGCTGATTTCCGTTGAACACACGCGTTTGACTGAGGACAACGGTCAGGTTCTGGACATTCAAACTTTGCCGGCCGGCGATGAAGCGGAACAGCTTCAGCGTTGGGGCGCGAAGTTGGATCAGTGGCTATCGCGCGCGGAGAAGCTTTAGAGCGGGACGCCTACTCGGCATCACCGGATATCGGGCGGGACGCCTACTCGGCATCCCACTGAAACGTCTTCACGATTTGATTGCAGTCTTGAACGGACTTGCCGAAGGAATCGCGGTGATCACGACAGGTGAGGATGACCGCGGTTTTATTTCTTAAGAACACCACTTGGCGCAATTGTTTTTGTGTCTCGCGGCTGACGATGTCGAGCAAGAAAGCCGATTGCTCATTGATCTTGATCGGCTTCGCCGTCAGCACGTCAAATCCGAAGCGCGTGTAATCTTGCATCCATTTGCGCACGTATTTTTTTAAAGTCTGGGTTTTGCGAAGATTGTCCACGCGCACGCTCAAGGCGGGCTGCTGTCCATGCTGCGAAACCGGCGCCTTATACACCGTCACCAAAGACGGGATATCTTTTGGCGGTGCCGACTGCACCCAGGCGGTGTTGCCGCTGTTGATACGAAAACCTTTGGCCGACATAAACAGCCCCGGCTTTTCCGAGACTAAAGGCGAGCTGCCGGTTGCCGGGAATGGAGCCGCGGAAGCTAAGGAGATTAAAGCGCTCAAGAGGATCAACATAACCTTAAGGTTAATTCTTACGGGCCTGTGGCACAAGGCCCAGTTGGCGCGACCCAAGCCAGTTGCATAATTCTGGACCTCTTTTTCTCGAGCCACGTGTAAGCCAGCACCTTCATTTCCGCGTTGAGCGCAGGGTAGCGGCGGTCGCCTTTTCCCTCAAAGTTGCGGGTCAATGGCCGCGCACAAGCGGTTTCCAATTCGACGCTCCACAATTGGTAATTTTTGGTCGCGGTGTTGAACTGCGACCACAGCAAATACTTTGAGTCGGGTGAAAAAAACAAATCGCTTTTAGGCACCACCATGTCGGGCAAGACTTCGAGTGCGGTTTTACGGCCATTCTGAATTTTCAATTTTGAAACGCCGAAGGACGCATCTGAATCAATCCACGCGCGCCATTTGCCGTCCATTGAAGTCGTGAATTGCGACGGGTTCGGGCCGAGGCCCTTAACGACTTGCGGAGTTTTTGAATTTCTCTTCATCGTCAGGACCTCAAGCACTTGGCCTTTAACTCTTGTCCAAGTGATGCCGCTCCCATCGCGCGTGAAGTGCGCTTCGCCGTCGAAGCCGTCGTGATCGGTCAGGCGCGAGATCTCAAGCCCTTTCAGAGAATGCTGATAGATTTCGAGCGGCTGCCGGTACCACTCGGGCAACTTTTGCGCGCCTTCAGGTTTTTGCAGGATCGGAGGGTTTTCTTTCAGCTCGTCGGTTGAGCTGGAGTAAATGATCCAAGGTTCTTTGGGGTGATAGCGCGGAAAATAGGTGTCGCCGTTTTGGAAGGTGATGCGGACTTCCTCTCCGCTCTTCAAGTCTTTTTCGTAAACTTGATTGTGTGAATGGCTGGGCCGGTTTTTACTGATAAACAGCAAGCGTGTGCCGTCGGGGGAAAACGTGCCTTGGGCGCTTTCGCCGGTGTCGACCAAAGCGGTTTCTTTGTCGGTGGCCGCCTCGGGCACCAGGACGTCCGCTTTATGATTTGTCTTTGTGCAACTCAATGTCGCCGTCAGCAAAACGGCGCTGCCAACTTTCGAGAGCTTTTTGAACCAATGATGTGGGTGCATGTTGCCGCAGCTCCTTAAGAGGAATCCAGATGCGCTCCGCTGAAGGCGGAGAGTTTTTTGCCGGAATGACCGTCACATAGATATCATGATGGGTAATCGAGTGTTTGTAATCAAATTGCTTTGGTTTTGCTTTTACTTTTTGGGCCGCACCCGGAAAAGCCCAGTGCCCACGCAAGAAAGGAACGCCTTCCACTTTTTCGAGCTGGATTTTTCCACCGCGCAAGCGCACCGACGGTTCCCAAACCCAAATCTCTCGCGCTCGTTTTGGCTTGGGCTTGGGTAAGCTTAAAGCCGCATCGGCTTTAAAGGCCGCGCAATTCTTCCGCAGCGGACAAAGCAAACAATGCGCGATCTTGGGCATGCAGACCGTACGGCCGAGCTCCATCAACGCCTGATTCATCTGATAGCTGGAAACTCCGTCAACCCATTCATCCGCGACCTTTTGGATTTCCACGCGGGTTTTGTTTTGCCACCAATCCCATTCGCGGTTGTAAAAGCGGCTTAAGACCCGAATGACGTTGCCGTCGACGACGCCGACAGACTCATCAAAGGCAAGGCTTGCGACTGAGCGCGCGGTATAAGGGCCGAAGCCTGGGAATTCGAGTAATTCCAGATGAGTTTTCGGAAATCCACGGGCGGCATGCAGAGCTTTGGCCGACTTATGTAAATTGCGCGCGCGACTATAGTAGCCAAGTCCGGCCCAAGCTTCGAGCACGGTTTCGACTTCGGCTTCAGCCAGCGTGCGTAAATCGGGAAAGCGCGCGACAAAGCGTTCGAAAAAAGGAATCACCGCCGTCGTCGTGGTCTGTTGCAACATCGTCTCGGAGATCCAAATGCGATAAGCATCGCGATTGGCGCGCCAGGGTAAGGCGCGCTGGTTCTCCGCGTACCAGGAGAGTAAATTCTGTTTCGCTTGGCGCATGCCAGAGAATTAGCATAGACTTTGAAGTCATGGAACTGCTCTTGATGGCTCTTCTTAGTTTGGCTCCGGCGTCAGCCAAAACCACATGCACCCCGCGCGAAATCCAACGTCAGGATTGTCGTTTGGCTTCGGGTGACTTCAAATTGGAGTTGCTGAACGGATCTCTTTCACGCGACGACGGCAAGTGGCATGCGGTGGACGCGATGCCCCTGAGTGGTGAGGGAACGTCGTGGGAAAAAGTGCGCTTCGACGTTTTTAAAGGCTGGCCGATTCTTCAACTTTGGATTTGGGATAAAGCGGCGGGGGAAGCCTCCGTGCAGCAGCTGCAGTGGTTTGTCGCCGACATACGCAATAAGAATGACATGAAGGTTTTGGCTAGCGGTGTGGTTCGGCGGCGGCGAATGAAGCAGGTCGACGAGCCTGAGGGAAAGCCAGCGTCCAAGCCGGTGTACACCTTGGACGCGATGGAAAAACATTCGTTGAAACTTTTGAAAGACGGCCGTTTGGAGTGGACTCTCGGGCCGCAGAAGAAAATTTTAGAGAAGGTGGAATAGATATGGAATTTAAACCCATGAGCGGGCGCGAGTTTCCGCGCTTTTCGGGAATCAAAACTTTTTTTCGTCTGCCGCTGGCTTCACTGCAAGAGGATTATGACATCGGCATTGTCGGTGTGCCTTATGACGGAGGCGTTTCTTACCGGCCGGGCGGTAGGTTTGCGCCGACCAAAGTGCGTGAGGTGAGTTCATTGGGCCGTGGATTCAATTGGGCGCGCAATGAAGATATCTTTAAGCGCTTTAAGATCGCCGATGCCGGCGATTGCTCGACGGTGCCGATCGATCAAAAGCAAACGTATGAAAAGATCGAAAAGCATTTTACTGAGATGCTTAAGGCCAATAAAAAATTCCTCGCGGTCGGCGGCGATCACTCGATCACTTTGCCGATCCTGCGTTCGGTGCGAAAACATTTAGGCGTTCCGGTCTCGCTGATTCACTTCGACGCGCACTTGGACACCTATCCGGCCGCTTGGGGTTGCGAATATCATCATGGCGCTTTCGCCCGGCATGCGGTCGAGGAAGGATTGATCGATCCCAAGAAGAGCATGCAAATCGGTTTGCGCGGGCCTTTGGCCAGCGGCGAGGATTTGGACTTCGTTAAAAAGCATGGATTAAAAGCAACCACGATCGACGACATTCGCATTGGCGGGCTTGAGGCGTTCTGCAAAAATTTGCCGAAGTTCGACGGGCCGACCTACATCACTTACGACATCGATTGTTTGGATCCGGCTTATGCGCCGGGTACGGGGACGCCGGTTCCGGGCGGCCTCACGACTTATGAAGTGCAAAGAATCATGCGCGCGCTGCAGGTCAAAAACCTGGTGGGTTGTGACGTGGTGGAACTCTGCCCGCCCTTCGACAACAGCGACATCACGGCACTTGCAGTGCTGGATGCGATGTTTGAGATGATTTGTTTGTTTAAATAGTTATTTCACCGCAGAGGCGCTGCTGCTTTTGGCTGCGCCGAAACAGCTTTCGGGAATATCTTTTTCACCCTTGGCTGCAAAAGCGCGACGGCAAGTCTCGGGCATCGATTGACCGCGCGCGAGTAAACCCAAAACTAGATTGTAAACCGGCCCCGAGTGCTCTTTGTCACTCTCGCTGTCCGTCAGTGTAAAATATTTTTCTTTTTTAAAAAGTATGGACCCAATCTCGCAGAGGAAGATTTGTGATTCGGGCGCCATGGCCACCGCCATGGATTGCGCGAAGTCTTCTTCAGTAAAATGCTTTTTAGCACCGCGCTGTTTGTCCAGGCATTTGCGAAAATCATTGTACCAGGCGCGAGTTTCCGTACTGGTTTTTCCGCTTTTGCGAATAGCCGTCGAAAGCAAATGACTGTATTCATGAAATAAAATTTGCTTGGAAAATTCCGGGCGTATCACGGTGCGCGCGCTGGCGGTTAGAGTTTCTCTTTTTGTTGCGGCCTGATCTCCGTAGGCCTGAGGAACTTCGCTTGTGCACACCTTTTTGAGCGAATCGAAATATTCGTCATTGTCCTTAAGATCATCATTCGAGGCCAGTTCCAGAATGGCTATCTCTTTAGCGCCGGAGGGGAATGACGGAGCTCTTTCCGCAGTTCCGACCTCTTCCTCTTCGGAATGCAGGCGTTCGTTGAAACTGGAAATGAATTGCTTGCGTTCAGGCGGATAGGTGACTTTCCATTTGGGCACCAGCTTGCCGAGTTCGGCCGCCGAATGCGCGGAAAGAAAGCGCTTCAGCAGACCTGCGTATTCTCGCCGGTATTGGGTTTCGGCTTTTTTGAAGCGGGTCAGCTGCGCGGTATCCGGAGACATGGCGTAGCCTTCGCGCAAAGCAAAGTCGCATTTTTGGTAGGCGTCGTCGAGAGCTTCGTAATAGGGCTGCGGATTCTTCTTAAAATCGCCCGCAAGAATGCGGTCGGCGACTGCGATCTGCATCTCAAGCCGGCTTTCGATATCTTTGGGCGCCACTTCACGAAGATCGATCGGGGCTTTCGTGTCGACGCCGTACTCTTTTGGATTTGAGAACATTTTGAATTTAAGTTTAGCCATCACGAAATCGTTTTTCATGTCGTCGAATCGAGCTTCAGAGAGTAGGCCTTGCTCGATTTGTCTTTGATTTTCTTCGCGCTTCTTATTCGGGTACAGGACGTCGAGCGGCAAGCCGGTGAGCGCACTGAGTTGCTTTTGCGCTTCATGTAACGATTCGAGGCCGGTCAAGAAGCGCTGTTTTAATTCTTGTTCGCTGAGGGTTGCTTTGAGTTCCTGAAAATCGGAGAAAGGGAGTGAAGGATCCTTGTTTAGGCTGAGATAAGAAAGAAGAAATTTGGAGAAGAGTTCGGCGTCAGCCATCGATTTGCCATCGGCCAGCATAGCGTCCGTCGTCGCTTTTGAGTCGAGCTCGTTGTTCTCGTCCAGTTTGATGTATTTTGACGGACTGTCGGCGGTCTTGATTAGGCGGGCAAACATCCGGGCCATGGGGTCGGTGATCTTCGTCTTGGCGCGGATAGCCTGAAGCAGGAAGACGTCATTGGTCCGGCGGTCTTTGACCTGCTTGACGAGGACGTCAAGAATGAGTTTGCTTGCAGCAAGGTACTCGGGATCGGTTTCGGATTGTTTCCGCGCCAGAGCGGTGACTTCGTCGTCGGAGACGGACATGGTGGGGCAAAGTGACGAAATGCATTTTTCCTGATCGGTGGCGGCTTCGGGATCGTGTTGTGAAATGCAGTTCGCGCAAAGAGGATCCGACACTAATTTTTGCGCATAGGCAGGAAAGCTTAAGAAGATCCCTAGGCATATGGCGATCAGCGTTTGCATTTTTTCTTCTCCTGCGCGCGGAGGATGACCATTTCTTGCTCAACCTGCACAAGCCGGTTTTTCACCATCGGCAGGATCAAGCGGTAGGTGGCATCGACTTGTACATAGCCTCTTTTGCCGTCGGGCGGACTTGTGGCCTGCGGGAATTTTTCGGCGTTCTTTAAGGTCTTCTTCCAGAATTTTTCAAGCATCGCGCGGTTGCAGGAATCGAGCACGAAAACATGTTTTAATGCGGGCGACATATAGCTCAACGTTTTGCCGTCGTACTCCATGACAAAATCGCTGTGGCCTTTGTGATAGGTGATTTTGCCGGCGAAGGCCTGAGCGCTGAAAAATAAAATAAGCAGGGAGAGCGTCTTCACCGCTTTAGTGTTTCAAAAATGAAAGCGCCTTGTCACGTGCCATTATCATTGGTCTCGCGCAGTTTGTGAGTTCACAAACAATTTTCCAGGCAAAGAGGCTTGAGGACTGAATTATCGATACCTAGCGTCTAGGAACGGCGATTTGAGTTTTCGCTATGGCAAAAAATTTGTCATAGCTCAAACGCCTTTTCTGAGAATCAGGTTCTGTAAGCCTTTATGAAGACCTCGCCGAAGTTTCGTTTGCGAATTCACAAACTGCGATGGCTTCAAGCTTTATTGCTTCAAAAGCGAAAGTGCCTTGTCACGCGCTTGGTCCAAGCCGCCGCGGTTTGGCACCGCGCCTTGGGCGAAGTCCGGGCGTCCTCCGCCTTTGCCACCCAAGGTGGCCGCGACTTCGCCTAAAATTTTGCCGGCATTCAGTTTGCCCGCAAGCGATTTGCTCACGCTGACCACCACCGGATGCGAGGTCTCGCCTTGGCCGACGATCACGATGACCGCATCTTTGAGCTTGTCCTGCAAGCGATCCGAAAGCTCGCTCAAGACCTTGCGGTCGTCCATGGGAATATCGGCGAAAACAAAATGGGCATTCACGCCGTTGGAGGTGAAGCTTTCGGCACTTTTAAGAAGATCGTCAAAATTGACGTTTTTGCCTTTCAGCACTTGGATTTCACGCTGCAAAGCTTTAGCCGTGTCTTGCGCTTGCGAGATCCAGCCGGAAAGTTTCGCCGAGTCGGGCTCCAAATACTTTTGCCAATTTAAGTTGATGCCGGCCACTTGCCGCGCCTGCAGGGCTTCGCGAGCCAATGCATTGGCGTAGTCCGTTGCCTTGTCGCCGGTGATCGCTTCGATCCGCCGTACACCCGCGCTGACGCCGCCTTCGGACACGATTTTGAACAACCGGATCTGACTGGTGTTGCCGACGTGGGTGCCCCCGCAAAGTTCCATCGAGAATTCGCCCATCTGAATAACCCGCACTTCATCGCCGTACTTTTCGCCGAACAGAGCGAGCGCTCCTTTTTCCAGCGCTTTTTTCTGCGACATCGTTTCCGAATGAACCTGAACACCTTTTCCGATTTCAGCATTCACCAAGTCTTCGATGCGCTCGATCTCGGTCATGGTCAGCGGTTGATTGTGGGTGAAGTCAAAACGTAAACGCTCGGGCTCAACCAGTGATCCGGCCTGCTGCACATGATTTCCCAAAACCGTTCTTAAAGCCGCATGCATCAAATGTGTGGCCGAGTGATTGTTGGCGGTCGCGCGGCGCTCGGAGCTGTTGACCACCAGTTGCACAAGGTCGCCTTTTTTTAAAGTCCCGTCGGTCACTTTCACATGATGAAGAAACACACCGCTTTGTTTGCTGCACTCCAAGACCTCGGCTTCACCGTTGGGTGAGCGAATAATCCCGCGGTCGCCGACTTGGCCGCCGCCTTCGGCGTAAAAACAGGTCTTATCCACGGCGAGGATTCCCGTTTCGCCCTCACGCAACTCGGCGCTTTCTTTTTGTCCGTTGCTGCAGGCGACAACTTTTGAGGCGATCTCTTGCGTGGTTTCATAGCCGGTGAATTGGGTTTCGCCGAATGACTTTTGCACGCTTTGGCTGAACGAGACCAAGTGCGCTTGGTCGCCGGTCATGGCTTTGCCCTTCCACGAGGCACGGGCCTTTTCTTTGGCCGCTTGCAGATTTTTTTCGAAGCCGAGCTCATCGATATGAAAACCTTTTTCATCGGCCATGATGCGGGTCAAATCGACCGGAAAGCCAAAGGTGTCATAGAGTTTAAAAAGCACGTCGCCCGACAGGGTGCCGCCGCTTTTTAGTTTATTTAACTCTTGAGTCAGGACATGCGTGCCTTGATCCAGCGTCGTGAGGAAGCGTTTTTCTTCATCGACGACGGTGCGGTCGATCAAAGTCTTTTGTTGGTTGAGTTCACTGTAATGCGGAGCCATTTTTTTGATGACCGCATCGACGACCGCGGGGAGCAAGGATTGATCTTCGGACAACTGACGGCCGTAGCGAATTCCCCGGCGCATGATGCGGCGGAGTACATATCCGCGCCCTTCATTGGAGGGAAGAACGCCGTCGGCGATCAAAAATGCGGAAGCCCGGGCGTGATCCGCGAGCACGCGTAACGCCACATTGGTTTTTTCGTCACGCCCATAGTCCATTCCGGAAATATTGGTCGCGACCGAGATCAGATCCTGAAACAAGTCGGTGTCGTAATTGTTGATCTTGCCTTGCAAGATCGTGGTCATGCGCTCAAGGCCCATACCGGTATCGACGGATGGCTTGGGCAATTTCACCCGGCCGCCTTTGCCGTCTTCTTCGAACTGCATGAACACCAAATTCCAAAATTCCATAAACCGGTCGCCGTCGCCGCCCATGACGTTGGCTTTGGGATCGCCGGGCACCGAGGGGCCGAGGTCGTAAAAGATTTCCGAGCATGGACCGCAGGGGCCGGCATCACCCATGCGCCAGAAGTTGTCTTTTTCGCCGAAGCGGTAAATGCGCTCGAACGGTACGCCCTCTTGCTTGTGCCAGATGTCCGCGGCCTCGTCATCGTCCTGGAAGACAGTGACATAGAGTCTATTTTTATCGATGGCCAGTTCTTTGGTGATCAATTCCCAGGCAAAATGGATCGCATCTTTTTTAAAATAATCGCCGAACGAAAAATTGCCGAGCATTTCGAAGAAGGTGTGATGGCGGGCGGTATGGCCGACGTTTTCCAAATCGTTGTGTTTGCCGCCGGCGCGCACGCATTTTTGCGAAGAGGCCGCGCGCTTGTATTCGCGTTGCTCCAAGCCGACGAATACATTTTTAAATTGGTTCATGCCCGCATTGGTGAATAGCAGCGTGGGATCGTTTTCGGGAATCAAGCGCGAAGAGGCGACGGGCGTGTGGCCGTTCTTTTGAAAGTAGTCGAGAAATGTTTGCCGGACTTTATCGCTTTTCATTCAACACCTGTTTGATCGCATGGTCTTCGAAACCGCGGTACTTTAGAAATCTATAAGCTTTGGCTTTGTCTTCCAAGGATAATCGTTTCACGCCGAACTTGCGGGCGACCAAACGGCGGATTTTCTCCAAATCCTCGCCCGCTTCGGGACGCGGGAGGGAGGGTAGGCGGCGCCTCTCGAGTTCCGCCTCGATATAACGATGGCTTTTGAATTTACGCGTGAGTGACATGATCAAGTTTTCGGCCACTTTGTCTTCGTTCAAAAGCAGGCCCTTTTTCGCGGCCTCGGTGAGTACAAACTCGACCAGCGAAGACTCAAACCGGCGCTCCAATTTTGTTTTCAGTTCAAAGCGCGAGTGGTCGCGCAAAGCCAAGTGGCGGGTTAGGCTTTGAAAAGCCCGCTCCTCATCACTTTTTGCCGCCGCGGTTTCCGCCCCCGGCCGCTCTTTTGATTTTGTGGTTCTCGTCTCGCTCATTGATGGACTTAATTTCCGTGGGCATCACGATTTCGACTTCCGTCATGTTCTGCCACTTATCATCCACTTTATTATCATAGGAGCCGGCCTCCGACCATTTTTTCCCATCCATCGCCGTAATGCCGTCATGGCGGATGCGGAAGTCTTCGGGGCGAGCGCAGTGCAGCAGGGCCTCGTCGTAAGTGATCAGATCTTTGTTCAGCAATTCCAAGAGACTTTGATCAAAGGATTGCATGCTCCAGGCGGCGTGCCCCTCTTCAATGGCTTGCTGGATGTGCTGGGTTTGCCCCGGATCTTCGATCAGCTCTCGCACGCGCGCGGTGTTGATCATGACTTCGCAGGCGGGGACCATGCCTTCGCCGTTTTTGCGTTCGCAAAGACGTTGCGAGATCACAGCCTTTAAAGTCGAAGCCAACTGCAGGCGGATCTGCGGCTGTTGAGTCGCATCGAACGTCGCCAGGATTCGGTTGATGGTCTCTGCGGCGTCAAGCGTGTGCAAGGTCGAAAGAACCAGGTGGCCGGTTTCGGCGGCGAGGATGGCGGTTTCGATCGTCTCTTTGTCGCGCATTTCGCCGATCAGGATGACGTCGGGATCTTGGCGAAGGCCCGCGCGAAGCGCTCGCGCGAAAGACATCGTGTCGACGCCGATCTCGCGCTGGGTGATCAGGCTTTTGCGATCGCGAATGAGGTACTCGATCGGATCTTCGATCGTCAGGATATGTTTGTTTTCGCGCTTGTTGATGTCATCGATGATCGCCGCGATCGTCGATGATTTTCCCGAGCCTGCGACGCCGGTGACCAGCACCAGCCCGCGTTCCGCCTGCGCGATCGTTGAGACAACGGCCGGGAGCGAGAGATCTTCGAAGTTCGGTACCTTAAATGGAATATTGCGAATGACCATGCGGAAAGTTCCGCGCTGTTTAAATACGCTGATGCGAAAACGGCCGAGGCCGGTGACTCCGTAACCCAAATCGATCTCGCGGAATTCCTCGAAGTGCGCACGCTGTTTTTCATTGAGCAAACCCATCGCCATTGTTTCGATATGATCGCCGGTGAGCGGCGGTGCCGTGGGATTGATCGGCCGCAGTTGTCCATGGCGGCGCATGACGGGCATCACGCCCGCTTTTAAGTGGACGTCGGTCGCGCCTTTTTCTAAAGCTTGGCGAAGAAGTTCCTCGAGATTCATGATCTATATGATCGGTGTAATCGCGGGATGGCTTGAGCGGGCCGGACTGGACCTTGGTAGGACTACTTTGCCTGAGAGCGTAGATTGCTTTCGTTGTCCCAAGGTTGAAACCAGTTGATCCATTGTACGCGGTTCTCGTCCCTGATTTGCAGTGAGACCCCCGACGACCTATCGGTTAGAATTCGTTCAGACGGAATGTAGTGAATAGGTTTTTTATATGAGGGAGCCTCAACGATTAAGTTTAAGTGGCCTAAATATTTTTCGATATCTGTGGCGGTCATTTCATCATTAGATTCTTTAAATAAATTAATGTACTTGCCGGTTACTTTTCCATCAGGGTTTATCCAAAAAAGAACTTTGGGAACGCGGACTCCCTTATATTCAAAAAAATAAGTTAACTTGGTGTTTTCAGCGTCTTTTGCTGATTCGTCAGGGGCGCCAAACACGCCTTTGATCTTCGCTTGATCGGCACCGATGGGAATATTTTGAATCAAGTGCAAATAGTCTTTATTAGAGCTCGAAGTGGACGCGCAACCTGATGATATGAGCAGGTATAAGAACTCGTAGGCCTTACTCTTAATTCTGCAATGCCCGATAACATGCGTCGCCGAAATAAAGATGCCATCCGCTCGGATATGTTCCTTGCGGGGATGGGCTGACACCCAAATTTCATTTGGCGGGCAATTCTCTGCGTGAACTCTAATGGCCGTCGCAACTTGGAGGAACGCAAAAAAAATGATACAAATTTTCAATTAAGTCCTCCACCCGAAGACAAATAAATAATAAGGACGAAATATCATCATGATTAATGAGGATGCAAGAGTGAGAACTCGCTCGGGCGCTATCCTTGGCCTGTCCATTTCTTTCGACGGCCGAGAATCGGATAAGGCTACCGGCCTCGAGCCTAGATATGGTACTAAGATGAACGGAGTAAAATTGGTGAAACTAATCAATATTCTAGGCACTTGGTTTGGTTGCGGAAAATCTCCGCGCGCGCCGGGCACGGTCGGCACCATCGGCGCCTTGCCTTTGGTCTGGGCCTTGTCTTTTGCCGGCGAAGTGCCGTACATGGCGGTGACTTTTTTATTCGCCGTCGCCTCCATTTTGGTCGCGCAAAAATTTGAAGACGAATTCGGACAAGGACGCCATGACCTTCCGGAATTCGTGATGGACGAGGTCGCGGGCTTTTTGGTGACGATGACGCTGGTGCCGTTCACTTGGCAATTCGTGCTTGTGGGCTTCGTGATTTTTCGCATTCTTGATGCGCTCAAGCCCTTTCCGATCTCGTGGATCGATCGCAAGGTTCCCGGCGGAGTGGGCGTTGTCGCCGACGACTTGGTGGCCGGCATACTCGCCAATATTCTTTTGCACGTTTCCTTGCATTATCACGTTTTGCCCTTGGCGTGGGGGAGCTCACTGTGAACGCGGACCTGTTGAACGAACTTGAAAAGTTATGCGTGCTCCGCGGCCTGACGATCGGCCTTGCGGAAAGCTGCACGGGCGGCTTGCTCTCAGCCTCGATTTGCGAGCGTCCCGGGGTCTCCAAGATTTTTAAAGGCGCCGTGGTGAGTTATGCGCGTGACGTCAAAGAAGCCGTATTGGGCGTGCCCAAATCGTTGATGCAGGCTCATGGCGAAGTCAGCCTCCCTGTAGCCCAAGCTATGGCGGTTGGTGCGCGTGAGGTTTTGAAATGTGATTGGGCCGTGAGCGTGACTGGGATCGCCGGTCCGAGCGGCGGGACACCCGAGAAGCCTGTGGGCACGGTATGCTTCGCGATTTCGGGCCCCAGCTTTGAAAGAGTCGAAAGCAAGATATTTCCGGCTGGTGGCGGTCGACAAGACATCCAGCGCCAAGCCGCGCTTTTTGCTTTAGATTTTCTCTTAAGTGCGATGAGATAGGCAAAAGTTAGGGTGCTGGGTAGACATCTCCCCGTGGGGAGAAGGAGAAGCAAGAATGGGATTAAACGGAAGTCCGAACAAGGATTCAATCGGCAAACCGGTTGGCGACAGAAACGCCAACACGGGCGAAAAAGGCAAAGCCTTGGAACTCGCGATTGCCTCGATCGAGAAACAGTTCGGTAAGGGCTCGATCATGAAGCTCGGCGGTGACAAAAGCTTGTACGAAAACGTACCTGTTTTTTCGACCGGCGCATTGAGCTTGGATATCGCGCTGGGCATCGGCGGTCTTCCGAAAGGACGCATCGTTGAGATCTACGGTCCGGAAAGCTCGGGTAAAACCACTTTGGCCTTGAGCACGATCGCTCAGGCGCAAAAAGCCGGCGGCAGCGTCGCTTTCGTGGATGCGGAACATGCTTTGGATGTTAGCTACGCACGCAAACTCGGCGTGAGCGTCGAGGACATGCTGATCTCGCAACCGGATACGGGCGAACAAGCTTTGGAAATAGTTGAAACGTTGGTTCGCTCCGGCGCCATCGACGTATTGGTTGTCGACTCCGTTGCGGCATTGACCCCGCGTGCGGAAATCGAAGGTGAAATGGGTGACAGCCACATGGGTCTGCAAGCCCGTTTGATGTCGCAAGCTTTGCGGAAATTGACGGCCGCAATCTCGCGCTCCAACACTCTTGTGATCTTCATCAACCAAATCCGTATGAAAATCGGCGTGATGTTCGGTAACCCCGAAAC
>CAZVOP010000031.1:0-37274 GCA_964628445.1 uncultured Pseudobdellovibrionaceae bacterium
GGCTTTTAAATTTAGCGCGCAAAAATTGGAAGCTGCAGGCGAGTGACCGCATGGCGCTTTTGCTCAATGCCTGCCAAGATTGCATCGGCGCCGCCTCGGTGCTGGGCAAAGACCATGTTCATGCCGATAAAACTCCCTTTTTTAAGGGCGCCGAGGCGGGCTCAGGCCAGCGTTCAGAGAAGTGCCTGGTTTGTCTTGAAAAGTTAGATGAGCCCGAAAAGCTTTATCATAAGAAATGCGCCCTCGATCTTTTTGGTTTCGGATCAGCTCCCGTGATCGACGTTTCCCTCAAAGAGATCGAAGCGTTGGCTCTTGCGCAAATCAACCGGCATCTGACGCTCACCGGAGTACAGAAAAAATTGTCGCTGTCGGCGATCGCCGATGACCGCGAGAAGGAGCGTCTGACGGTGGTCGGTCTGGACGGCAACTTTATTTTAAAGCCGCCGAGTGACGAATATCCGGAGATGCCCGAGATCGAGCACCTGTGCATGCGCTTGGCCGAACTGCAGGATCTGCAAATGGCCAAGTCGGGTTTGGTTTTGCTCGCCAGTGGGGAGCGCGCCTATGTCACAAGACGCTTCGACAGAATGGATGGCAAAAAAATCCAAATGGAAGATTTTTGCCAGCTCGCGGAGAAGCCCACGGCAAAAAAATACTTCGGTTCGCACGAACTGCTGGGAAAAGTCATTGATCGTTTTTCCAGCCAGGCCGACGATGACAAGCTGACTTTGTTTCAAATTACTTTATTTTCGTTTTGGATCGGCAACACCGATATGCATCTGAAGAATTTTTCTTTGTGGCGTGATCCGCGAACCCAAAAAATCAGGCTTAGCCCGGGCTATGACTTTCTCAGCACGCGGCTTTTGATTGCCAAGAAAGACGATCTCGAAGAACTCGCGCTGTCGTTGAACGGCAAAAAGAACAAGCTTCGTTGGTCCGATTTCACGTCTTTCGGGGACAACCTCAAGATTTCGTCCAAAGTTCAATTGCGCGTGCGCGACCGGATGTTGGAGTCGATGGAGAAGTCGATTGAAATGATCGGCCGAAGTTTTTTAAGCGCGCCATTGCAAATGAAATTTGTGGATCTTATCCAGGAACACGGCCGGCGCTTAAAAGCGTGAGTGTGGGAGTGACGATTCGAACTACGGAACAAATTCCCAAGTCAGGTTCTGCGTTTGGCTAAAATGCGCGCGCACGAGCAAAGCACCGTTGGTGCGATAGGCTTCGACCACACCGCTCCCGGTGGCATCGTATTGAAACTCGACAAAGATTAATTTTAAGGCCGGACCGCCGTCATGTAATGATCCGTAATAAAAATCCAACCAGCCGGCCTCGCGTTGCAATTGCTTAACTCGGGTGCGGGCGGCGCCCAACAGCTCGCGCTCGCGCATTTCGGCTGCATCTATATAGACGTGCTCATAAGCCATCGCCACCCGGCGCTGAAGATCGCCGGTCACGGATGCAAACGTCACCATAGGGATTACGGCCATAAAGATAAGACTCAGGCCGGCTCTCAAACTCATGAACCCAGGATGGCTGAGCTGTTGACGGGCCGTCAACCTTTAGACAGGGCTCACGCTCAAAAGCGTCGCTATTGAGTGCGCGCCTGGCTCTCAAATTGAAACAGTCAACGCCAAGGGAACCGGGGAGATTAGGACTGATGATCCATGTTTTTAAGCAAGACGATTCACTTGTTCTTTGCTGCCGCGGCGATGCTGGTGGGCCAGCAGCAGGCCGCGATGCCCGAGATGTACTTGCAGCCGTCGCTCGACGAGTTGCTCTCTTATGAATGTGCGAAGAGCGTCTCCACCATGGTCACCGGGCCCGATCAAACCGGACCTATCTTTTCGGACGGAATACTGACCCTAACTTCGATTGAGGCGGCCGACGGAAGCCATCTTCTGATCGTCAATGCCGGCGCGGGAACTTATGCCTTGCCGCTTGAGCGTGAGGGGGTAAACCGCCTGCGCTTCTATGTGCCGACCCATTTGCCGGGCGGTCCCAAAGCATTTTTCATCAGTTACATGCACGGAAGCGGCATCAATATGCGCTCGCGTGTTTTTGAACTCTCGATGCACCGGCCACCGCCCGGAAAAGATGAATTGGATTACACTTCGGTCAGCGTTTCGCGCGCCGATAAAATGCTCGAGCACTTTGATTATGCGATTTACGAAACCGCGGGCAACATGCTGACCGCGTTGACCGAAGGGCGTGTGACACGCCAGCAAATTTGGCGACAAAAGGCCGAGAATTGCGAGCACATCTCGCGCAACTCGCCCGCGCTTGCGCGAACGTTGCGTCGTGATCTGGATGTCGTAGAGATGATCGTCATGGGACCGAAAAAAGAACCTAAGACCGGTGCCGTGTCTTTAGGCCGTATGCCTGCATCTGTCGAAGCCCGCCAGTTCTAATCTTTTTTGCGGGCGTAAACGACGAGTTCTTTGCCTTTGCGGCCCTCGACAGAGCGGCGCCATCTGGTCCAGTACAGCGCTTGAAAGCCGGCCTTCAGGCGCTCGCGCACTTCCCATTCATTGGCGGGAAAAATGGCGAGAAGATTTCCACCCGGCTGCAGTAAGCGCAGCCACAACTTAACGGGCGGCTTGGATTCGCCGCTGTTGTTTTCAAAAACCAAATCGAATTCACCGCTCCAGTTGTCAGGAAGATTGCTTATGTCGGCGCGCACAAATCTCAAGTTCTCGACCTTGGCGTATTTTTCCTGTGCTTTGGTCATCATCTTGGGATCGGCTTCGACGGCAGTGACGAAGTGGCCGGCCTTGGCGAAATAAGCGGCATCATGGCCATAGCCGGAGTCTAAAATCAAAACGCGTGAGCGGGCCAATTTGAGTTGCGGCAAAACGTCGTGCAGGACGGGCGATTCGCTGTCGACTGCGGGCAGCCAAGGTTGCACTTTCGACCATTCGGGAACGGCGAAGACTTTTCCTTTAATCGTGACCGAGTCATCGTCGAAAGCATCGAGCATATCGAAGAATTCAACTTGTCCTTGGCGCGTGAACACAAACGGCACTTTGCTTTCGGTGGTCCCGTGAAAGCGATCCCATTCATCCAAGCTTAAGCCGGAAAAGTGGAAGCGAGCTTTTGCGCCGTAGGCCAGATCGATTTCACCGCTCTGGCCATCGACCAAGCGCACATGGCGGCCAAGTAAAGGCGCATCGAAGGCTTCAACGAATGAAGGCGCACCTTGGTAGTCGGTGAGCAGCTGGCCTTTTTCGTCGAGCCGTAAATTTTCAAGAAGTGTACGGCCGAGGGTTTCATCGTCGACCCGGCGGCCGTCGAAGGCGAAATAGCCTTCTTCATCGATCACTATGTAGCGTTCAGGCAAAGTTTCAGAAGTCATTTGTTGGATGGCGGCGTTTCCTTTTCCAGTTCGCCGGCGCCGGCGGTGATTTGTAACGGTTCGGTAAAGTTCACTTTATTGTCGAGAATTTGCAGTTGATCGAAACTCCAAGTGGTCATTTGCGGAGTCTCACTGATTTTATTTAAAACGGCGGAGCCATTGATTTCAATCAAAGCAGGCTCGCCATTGGCGGCACTATCTTCGAAAGTATAAACGAAGCGGGCGGTGACTTTGTCTTTCTTGACGGTCTCGGTCCACATTTTTTCGAAGCGTAAATTTTTGCTTTCGGGAAGGTTTTTCTGAACGTACTCGGTGATAATATTGCGCAGATCATTCTGAATGCCGATATGAACGCTTTCAGCCACCGTCTTTTTGCTGTGGACCAGCATCCAAGAGCCAATCAAAGCCACAGCAAAAATCAAAATACTTACGACCTTCATTCGCGTCCCCTTATGATGTAGGATACTAACGGAGATTCAGATGCGCCACAACAAAATCATCGGTTGGGAACGGTTCTTAGGAGTCGTCGAACAGGTACAAAAGTTCAGCCCTTGGCTCTCGCGTCAGATCGCCAAGCGCGCCAGCGAATGGCCCTTTTGGTATTCCGGTCTGACCATCAAAGAATGGAATGAGCGCCAGGTATGGGTGCAACTCCCGCAATCTTTTCGCAACAGCGTTGAGGGCGAGATCACCCAGGGCCATTTGGTGCTTGGTGCCGAGCTGAGCGTGCGCCTAGTGCTTCTGCGCTTGCGCCAGGAGTTTCCTTTTAGTTACCGGCTGACGGGAACGCAGAGTGAAAATCACGCCAAAGTGGATCAATCGGTGGATTTCAAGTTCTCGATTCCGTTTGAAGAATGGGAGCGCATCCGCCTGACCTTGGCGCGCGAATCCAAAGCTCTCGCCGAATTCGTGCTGCAGGCGCAATTGGAGGATGGGCGTTTGGCCGGTCACTTCACCATCCGTGCGGCCTTTGAGCTTGAGAAATTCCTCCCTGCATAATACTTTTTAGCCATGGCTATTTTGGAAACCCGCGCATCGCCGCAATCGGAATCTTTTAAAAGCAACAAGTCCGCCATGCAGGAGCTCGTTTCCGCGTTGAAGTCGCGCCTGCAAAAAGCTGCGCTCGGCGGCGGGACAGAGGCCGCAGCCCGCCACAAATCGCGCGGTAAAATGACGGCGCGTGAGCGCATCCAGGGTTTGATCGATCCAGGAACCGAATTTTTAGAATTCTCGGCGCTTGCCGCCTATGACATGTATGAAAACGAAGCGCCCGCAGCCGGCGTCGTGACCGGCTTGGGTTTGGTCAGCGGGCGTGAGGTCGTGATCGTGGCCAATGATGCCACGGTCAAAGGCGGTACATATTTTCCGCTGACCGTGAAGAAGCATTTGCGCGCGCAAGAGATCGCGTTTGAAAACGGCCTGGCTTGTATTTATCTGGTCGATAGCGGCGGTGCCTTTTTGCCGATGCAATCCGATGTTTTTCCCGACCGTGATCATTTCGGCCGGATTTTCTACAACCAAGCGCGCTTGAGCGCGGGCGGCATGGCGCAAATTTCGATCGTGATGGGCAGTTGCACCGCCGGCGGGGCCTATGTGCCGGCGATGAGCGATGAAAACGTCATCGTTAAAGGCAACGGCACTATATTTTTGGGCGGACCGCCGCTAGTCAAGGCGGCGACAGGCGAAGAAGTCAGCGCGCAAGAGCTGGGCGGCGCTGCAGTTCACTGCGAAGTGAGCGGAGTCACCGATCACTTCGCCGAAGATGACAACGAAGCCTTGGCGATCGGCCGCGATATTCTCGCGCAAGTGCCGGTCAAACGCTTTGTGCCTTATCCTTTAGAGAAACCTGAAGAGCCTTTGTATCCGGCGGAAGAAATTTATGGAGTCGTGTCGAAGGATTCCAAAGTTCCCTACGACGTGCGCGAGGTGATCGCGCGTTTGGTGGACGGCAGCCGCTTTCATGAATTCAAAGCGAACTATGGCGGCACCATCGTTACGGGCTTCGCGCATATTTTTGGTTACCCGGTGGGCATCGTTGCAAACAACGGCGTTCTTTTTAGCGAATCCGCTCTTAAAACGGCGCACTTTGTGGAATTGTGCGACCAACGCGAAATCCCACTCGTGTTTTTGCAAAACATCACCGGCTTTATGGTCGGCAAGAAATACGAGAACGAAGGCATCGCCAAGCACGGCGCGAAGATGGTGATGGCGGTCAGCAACACGCGCGTGCCGAAATACACGGTGATTATCGGCGGCTCGTTCGGCGCCGGAAATTACGGGATGTGTGGGCGTGCTTTTCAGCCGCGCTTTTTATGGATGTGGCCGAACGCCAAGATCTCCGTCATGGGCGGAGAACAAGCGGCGAATGTACTTGCGACAGTGAAGCAAGATCAATTGCGCGGCAAAAATCAGCAAATGAACGCCAAAGAGCTAGAGGACTTCAAAAAGCCCACGCTAGAAAAATATGAGCGCGAAAGTTCAGCTTACTTTTCCACGGCGCGGCTGTGGGATGACGGCATCATCGATCCCGTCGATACTCGTAAAGTTTTAAGCCTGGCTTTGCACGCTTCCTTTAATCGTCCTTGGCCTGAAAAGACCAAGGGTGTGTTTAGGATGTAAATGGATTTTTTAAAACTGACCTCCAATCTCAATGTGTTGACCGTTTCTTTGAACCGCCCGGAAAAGCGGAATGCGTTTCATCCGCGGATGATCAATGAGCTGACCCTCGCCTTCCACAATGCGGCCAAAGATAAAAATTTGCGCGCGGTCGTGCTGACCGGTGAAGGGCAAAGCTTTTGTTCCGGCGGCGATCTGGAGTGGATGAAAGAAACGGCGAAATACGGCCAAGCCAAAAATCTGAAAGATGCGAAGCAACTCTTTAAAATGTACGCGGCCATTCGCAGTTGCCCGGTCCCGGTGATTGGAAAGATGTTCGGCCATTGCTTCGGCGGGGGCGCCGGGATGACCGGCGTTTGTGACATCGTCGCGGCGGAAGAAAAAACGCAATTTAGTTTTTCGGAAGTGAAGTGGGGCTTGGTTCCGGCGGTGATCAGCCCGTTCGTGAGCGAGAGGGCCGCGCCGGCCAAGATACGCGAGTGGTTTTTAACGGCTAAAGTTTTTACTTCGCCTGAAGCATTGGCGGGCGGATTAATTAATTTTTCCGGATCGATGGCTGAAGTCGACGGGTACATTGAGAAAACTTTAAATTTAATTTTAAATTCTGCGCCGCAAGCCGTGCGTGACACTAAGAAGTTGCATCAGTCCTATACGACCGTGAATTGGAAGAAAGTTGAGCCTTTGGTGACGAAGCTTATTGCCAAGCGGCGCGCAAGCTCAGAGGGGCAGACCGGTTTGTCGGCCTTTTTAAATAAACAGCCCTCGCCCTGGGGGGCGAGTTATTATGCCCAAGCCAAAAAGATTTGAGCGCGTCGCCATCGCGAATCGCGGCGAAGTCGCGGTTCGAATTATCCGTGCTTGCCAAGAATTGGGGATCGAGGCGGTGCTGCTGCATTCCGCACCGGATGAGCATTCCATCGCCTATCGGTTGGCCGACGAAACGGTCTGCATCGGCGAGGCGCCATCCAGTGAAAGCTATTTAAATATAAACGCGAATATCCAGGGCGCGCTCAGCGCGGGCTGCGATGCGATCCATCCCGGCTTTGGATTTCTTTCGGAAAATGCGGACTTCGCGCAAGCGGTTGAAGATGCCGGCATGGTTTTCGTTGGGCCCACGCCAGCGAACATTAAATTGTTCGGCGATAAAATATCGGCTAAAGCTCACGTCGAAAAAATCGGCGGGCCGGTCATCCCGGGTTATCAGGGGAAAGATCAAAGTCTCGAAACACTGATCAATCAGTGCGATCAGATCGGCTATCCGGTGATCTGCAAAGCCGCGGCGGGCGGCGGAGGCCGTGGGCTGAAAGTGATTCGCTCGCGCCAAGAGGCCAAAGAGCTCGTTGAGTCCGCGCAACGTGAAGCGCAAAGCGCCTTCGGTTCCTCCCATGTGTTCTTAGAAAAATATTTGGACAACGCCAAGCATATCGAAGTGCAGGTGTTCGGCGACGTGTCCGGCCGAGTCACCTCTTTGCTTGAACGCGAATGTTCGGTTCAGCGCCGTCACCAAAAAATTATCGAAGAGGCTTTGTCGCCGTCACTCGATGAAGAGCTGCGCGCGAAGATTTCAGCGTCGGCCCGCGATCTGACTGAACGCGCGGGTTATCGCGGCGCCGGCACCGTCGAATATCTTCTACAAGACGGAAAATTTTATTTTATGGAAATGAACACGCGACTTCAGGTCGAGCATCCGGTGACGGAACTCGTGCTCGGTGTGGACTTGGTGAAAGCGCAGTTGCTGACGGCGATGGGACAACCCCTGGGCTGGCCCAAAGAATTCAAAGCGCGCGGGCATGCGATCGAATGCCGTTTGTACGCCGAGGATCCTTACAAGGCGGGGATGCCGAGCACCGGTAAGTTGCTTGCGACTTTGTGGCCGCAAGGGCCGGGCCGGCGTTTTGAAGTGGGTTTTGAGCCGGGCGACGAGATCACGCCATTCTATGATCCGATGATCGCCAAGGTCATCGTTTGGGACGAGACCCGCATTCGCGCGGTTCAGAAAATGAAGCGAACCTTAAGCGAAGTGGTGATTTTTGGAGTTCGAACCAATATTCCATTGCTACAGGAAATTTTGTCGCACGAGGAATTCTTGTCGGGCAAAATGACGACGCGTTTTTTCGAAACGCATTTTTCCAAAGGCCTAAGTGAACCGGAATTTTCGGCTTCGGAATTAAAAATAGTCCAAACACTGAGCTCTCAATTGCAAGAGTCTGAACACGTCAGCTCCGGCGAGTCGACAGAAGCTTCGCCGTGGTCGCACACTTGGGGGCGCTCTTGAAAATTATTGAGATTGAATTCCAAGGGAAGAAAATCAAAGTACCGGCCCTTAAACACGCGGGTAAACTCTGGTTCCATTGGCAGGGTGAAACGCACGTGCTGGAAACCTCGGCTGGACGCCGGGCCAATCAGCAAAAAAATAAAACTCATCCGGGCCGAATTGCTGCGCCAATGCCGGGCAAGATTACCCGCGTGGGCGTAAAAAAAGGCGAAAAAGTTTCGAAAGGCCAAATGCTCATTGTTATGGAAGCGATGAAAATGGAGTACACATTGGAAGCGGATATCGCGGGCGTCGTCAAAGAACTCAATGCCGAAGTCGGTTCGCAAGTGAACTTGGGCTCCCTATTGGTGCAGGTCGTGGAAGCATGAAAAAAGAACGCATACAGATTGTCGAAGTCGGCCCGCGCGATGGATTGCAGAATGAAAAGCGCACGCTTTCTTTGAATGCCCGTCTACAGTTTGTTCGCCATCTCGCCGCCAGCGGCTTGAAGCGCATTGAAGTCGGGGCCTTTGTTTCGCCCGAATGGGTTCCGCAGATGGCGCAAAGCCAAGAGCTGATCAATCAGATCCTGCGTACGCGCGAACAATACCCTAAGGACGTTCAGTTCTCAGCCCTGGTGCCGAATGTTAAAGGTATGCAAGACGCTTTGCAGACCGATATCCCGGAAGTGGCGGTCTTTGGTGCTTGCAGCGAAACTTTCTCGAAGAAAAATATCAACTGCAGTATCGCAGAGAGTATCGAACGCTTTCGCCAAGTGACGGCGATGGCGAAGAAAAACAAGCGTAAAGTACGCGGCTACCTCAGCGTCGCCTTCGGCTGTCCCTATGAAGGTCACGTCGATGAGAAGAAGGTTATCGACCTTGTTAAAGCCTATTTAAAAATGGGCGTTTACGAAGTCTCCATTGGCGACACGATCGGCGTCGCCACTCCTAAGCAAGTTCGTTCACTGGTGAAGCGCTTGAAAAGATCGGTTCCGCTCAAGAAAATCGCATTGCACTTGCACGACACGCGCGGAACGGCGCTGGCTAACGTTGCGGCCGGCTTGGAATTGGGAGTGCGGGTTTTCGATTCAAGTTTTGGCGGCCTTGGCGGCTGCCCTTATGCCAAGGGCGCAAGCGGAAATCTGGCGACGGACGATCTTGTTTATATGTTACATGGGATGGGATATGAAACGGGCGTGGATTTGGCGAAACTGCTGACTTTCGCGCCAACGATGCAGTCTGAGATCGGGCGCAAACTTCCTTCCCGCACTTCCGAGGCGGGGCTTCCTAAATTTAGTTTAGAAAATAGCTAAGCATGTCGGCCTTAGCGGAAGCGTTGGCCAAGAAGATCGCAAGCAAGATAATTGAAATAGACAAGAACTTGTTCATATAAATCTTATTTGCGAATCCCGTACCAGGCGGGTGCATCATCCATTGCGCCCCCGGCCTCGAAATGTGTAATTTTTCCCCTGTGGTTTTGATGATTTGTTGATCACGCCTGTAAAGAAGGGCCTGCACTAACCTTGCATCTTGATTAGGTTGTCCTTGAAGAAGGCCCGGTTTTTGGAAGGGAAAGGTGGACCTCATACAAGTGGTGACGATGTTAACCAACACAAAGACAGCTGAGAGAGTGGCCCAAGCCCTTACGGTGCTCTCGTTCGTCTGCCTGTGCCTCGTCGCCTACCGAGCGATGAAGACACGCACGGAATGTGTGAACTCAACCTTCTTAAGTTTCGTCCAAATCAACGGCCAACGAATCGAAAATTGCGTTTATGAAAACCGCTTGTCGCTGCGCAACTGGATCGCCCCGCTGACCGCGGAGCAACGCCTAGTCGCGCGCCAGCTGGAAGTGCTTGAGCCGCTTACGGGCTTTCTTGAAGACAAGCGCCTCAGTCTTGCGGTCGAAGTCAGTACCCGCGATCCCTTGTTGTTCGAACTCGGCCAAGGCTACATCCGCATCGGCCAGGAGTGGCTGAAGGATGTGACACAAACCCGGCGCGCTTTGATTATGGGAGTTTTGCGCAGCGAATTCCCGGAAACCTACAGCAATCAATTTCAGCTTGAGATCATCACCGACTTTGTGTTGCTGACCGTGTTCGAGGATGATTCGTGGCAAGGCGACGACAAGGTTTATTCGCTGATGCGCGATGCGCGTTTTGCCACGATTGCGCCGTCGTTCGAGCAGTACTGCCAGTCGCCGTTTCGTTCGCTGGCGCACCTCGCGGTTTGCGAAGCCGATAGTTTGGGCCGCAGCGAGGGCGCGAATTTAGAAACTAATGTCTGGGGATTTCGTCCGTTACTCGCGGTCTCGTTGAAGCGGGTGTACGATAAGCTGAGCTTGAACGAGAAGTTGCACATGCTCGAGGTCTTGCGCTCAGGCAAACCTCTCCCGGCGATTCAGGATCCCGAAAATGTTTCGCTTGAAGGACTTGTGACTTGGTTCGAAATGACGTTGAGCCATCACCTGCAGGCTCTGCTACCCAAAGCCAATGCCGACGTGGCAATGGCGGTGAAGCGCACGCTGAAGGAACTCGAAGTCGAATCTCCGACTCACTGGGAGCTCACCATCGACGTGACCAATACGCCCGCATGGCGCGAGATCTTAGAGCAAATGCGCAAGCGCAGCGAGATTTTAAAAGGCGAGCGGGTTCTTGTCTTCACACCCGAGGGGGCCAAAGCTCTTCCGTCAGGTCTTCCCGTTGCATGGGCGGCCGACGAGATCAGTTCACAAAAACACGTCATGATCGCCTGCGCCTGGCCGCGCCCCGAAGACACGGTCCACATCCAAGCGCGCCATCTCTTCGCGCACCAATCGTGCGCCAAACTCGACCGCCCGTTCTGGGATTGAATGCACCTGGTGCCTTTTCGGTATGCTGCATGTCAATTATCGTTTACGCGCTGTTCCCCGAAAAAAGCTCCAGGCACCTTCAATAAAGTTCCTCTTATCTTCTAGATTTTTAAGAAGTGCTTGGCGAATGACCGCTTTATTGACGCGATTGTCGGTGCCGGGGTTGAGAGTCAGATAAAGCTGGCCGCGTTCGACGCCGGTGTCGAAATCCATTTTCCAGTCGATGTGGTCCTCGCCCTGCACAAGAATGTCATCCTCGATCTGCATGAACACCCGGTGTGCCATGGACAGCAATTTTTCCAGTCGTTCGGTGCCGAATTCAAGGATCTCCGCCTGACGCTCAGGATTTAGAAAATAGCGTGCGGGATGAGCTCTCGGCAGTTTCTGCGCGGCTATTTTTGCCAAGCGAAGGTGTGTCGCGGCCAAGCGCACGGTCAAAAGCGTCGCCGTCAATTCGTCGAAGCGAAATTCATCCCCGATGTCATTGATCGAATCGCGGGTGTGCTTGACGGAAATCATACCGTCCATATCCCACGCCTCTCCACTCTCATAAAGGCGCGGTCGTCGGCGGCGCTGGTCGGCCCAGTCCCAGTGCACCGTTTCGTGCAGCAAAGTCTTATGCAAAACCAAATCGGAAATGAGCAGGGGAAAATCGTACAGGTGCATGAAATGAGTCGTGCCCGGCGAGCGCCCGCCGGCCGTTCCGCGCACTCCGCCGTGAAGAAAACTGCGCAAAGGATCCCAGACCATTTGGAAGTCCGGAAAATCCGCACGCAATTCGCGGAAGAACGGATGTTCCATATCGTCGATTTGCAGTGCCGTGGTTTTCTTTATTCCCTGAAATCCATTGAGTGCAACGATCGTCGTCCGGATTCCCACCGCCGAAGCGAAAGAGTGAAGTTCCGCAACTAGCGCGGCGTTTTTCTGATGGGCTATTTTTGTGTCCGCCGCCGACAAATGTTTTGCTTCAATTTTCTTGCGAACGGCTTGAAAGTACCAGAGCTCGAAATCATCCCGCTTGCGCTCAAGCTCTGCGAATCGCTGCATAAGTCGCGGGTCCTCCTCCAGCTTCTTGCCGATAGAATTGAGCGCCAGATGCTGTTCGAGTTCTTGGTCGGTCAACATTTGCTCGCAAAAACTCATCTTTCGCAGCGGAGAAATCGCCCACGCATGGAAAGAAAGAAGGCTGAGAATAAGAAGGAAACTAAGGTGCCTGGAGCCCTTTCCGGGGCACAGCATGTCTTTATCCTTTGCGCATTGTGCCCCGGAAAAAGCTCCAGGCACCTGTCCAATGACTAGTCTATGTCTTAAGGCTCGTCATACCGCGCGCCGGAATCGAGATGGGCTCGAGGTTACTTCACCCCCACGTTGGCAGACTGGCACACGGAGTGCTTTAATAAATAGGTTGGAGAAATCAAAGATGCTTTGGCGAGTTCTCATTTACTGTACCATTTTGAGTCACACCGCTTTCGCGGATCCGGGCGTTTGGGAACAACTCGAAACGGGCACGGCCAATCCGGAGAAGGGCGTAGTCAAATCGGTCGAGCCGCAAGGAATCGATCTCATTGTCACGATCGAAACCAAAGACAAGATGGGTGACACTGTCCAGCGCTCCGGAAAATTATGCCGTGAGCCTTCCACCCAGTGGCCCGACATCGTACAGGCCTCAGTGATCCGCGCCAAACGCGATCAGCTTGAGGAAGCGCGCAAATCCAAAAAGACGGTTGAGTTCGGCTCAACCGGCCCATTCAATAGCTGCATCAGCTTCATCAAATAGGAATCAAATAGGATTAGATGCCTGGAGCCCTTCTTGCTATCTTCTTGAGGAATCATCGTGCGGAGAATTTATGGGCTTTTGGCGGAACGTCTTTTCATTGTTGAGTATTTTGTTGGCGCTCTCAGCGGCGCGCGCTTACGCCGGAAATGGCTGCGAGGACGAGCTGTCCCGGGTCTCTCTGCAGACTCGTCTAGTGGAAGTGGCGCAGCCTGATGCCGAACTCGGCGATCGCGAAGCCCTTCTCGCCCAGTATGACCGGGCCATTCAACGGATTTCCGACCAACTCGAAGACCTCAAAGCGCAATACTCCGAAAACTTTAATTGGCACCGCCGCCTGAATGCGTTTGACGGCGAGAGAGTGGCCGCGCTCCACGTGATCCGGGAGATGGATCTCGATCTTCGCGAGCTGCAAAGTGAGCGTCGGCAATTAGCCAAATTATTGCCGAAGAAAATCCCCGCAAAGAAAACCGTGAGCAAACCCGCGCCCTCGATCAGCCAGCCGGAAATCGAAAACAATCCACCGCCGGAACAAGACTGGTTTTTGAGTCCTCTCAATCCCGCAGGCCCGAACTATGGCCTCATTCCCTCGCTCGACGGCGACAGCGACTGAGCGGCACAAACAAACCGACAAACTACATGCACCTTTTTACCCGGGGTGCCGAGGATTGTCACAGCTCCGCGGTCACGACCCATTTAGCGCAGTTGAGCATGGTCTGAGCCTTGCTCTATGGAGATTTGGGTTAGTTCGTGGAGAAAAAACATATGCGTCAGTTTTCAAAAGTTACCTTTTTGGTTTTAGGCACATGCTTGTTTATGAGCGCTTGCGCGAAGAACAAGAGTAAGCGCCAAGTCGCGCGCCCACAGCAGGGAACCGCCGGCGTAAATAGCGCGCCGCTCGCTCCTCCCGGATTAGATGAGCGCGAAGCAAAAGTAGAAACTCAACGCGAAGAAGTACGACCCGTGCGCACAACGATGATCCCGGCCGAGCGCGAGTCGGTTGCGCAACAACAAGTCAGAAATAATGAAGAAGGTATCATCCAGACCGCATCCGAGTCCGTTGTTCCGACGGAACCGTCCGTCGGCGGCGGCGCCCGTAACGAAGAGTGCGGAACGGCTTATCGCGCGAACACCGAATTGTGGTTTCCAGGCCTTCCCTATGCTCCAAGCTCCGCGCGTATCTGCACGGGCGGCGGCGGAGAAATTTCTCCCGACCAAATGTACAAATGCGATGCCGGTAAAGGTTATGTCTTCACCGACGGACGCCAAGACGGGCTGATGGCTTTGGTTGTCGACAACTTCAATAAACTTCCTAAATATATGGATGCCGGCAGCCGCAAACTCGCGCGCCGTATTCAAGACGTTCAAGTCGATTCTAATTTGATCAAGGTCGGTTCGGTGAATATCCGCCTCGCTCTCTTTGCGGGACGTGAGAACGGCCACGTCCGTTACAACCATATCGAACTGCGCGGCAATATGAGCAAGAACGGCGGCCGCGTGAAGTTGCGTGCCGTAAACAACGGCCGTGTCGCCGCCTACGCAGGTGAATTGACTTGCGCCGACACCAATGGAAGTTGTGAGAACGCTATCCTGCGCGTCGATCAAATCGCCACCGCCGCCAATCCGTTGCCTGTTAAAAAAGGTCGGGCAAAATCCAAAGCCCATCATGCGCCGAAAAAATCGGGCATCGTGGCCGTTGCTTTCGTGATCATCCGTTCGGGTGATGCGCATGTGACCATGTCGGATCGTGAGCGCACCGGCTTTAAATCGATCAGCAATCCTTCGCACGCTCGCTTCGCTCAATATCTTTCAAATACGGTGAACAACACCTGCTTAAACATCATGTACGATCTTAAACACGGTAAACGCCAAATTCCGGCTTGCGCTTATCAGCGCCTGCAGATGGAGTGCGGTGGGCATAAGTACCAAAAACCCGCGGCTCAGGATTTCAACTTGCGCAGCTGGGCGGTCGCTTATGGGCGCGCGGGCTTTGAGTTCGAAATTCGTGACGGCGCCCAAGAGGCCCGCCTGATGATCAAAGGCCCATTGGTCGCCACAAGCGCCAAGCCGATGTGGACGCGCCCACTGCGTGTAAGCGGCTTACTGGCTAAGCACATCCAAGGTGCGATGCTTGTTGCGAATGACGGCGGCGGAAATTTAAATTTTCAATTGGATTTTAACGGCCAGGATAAAGCGCAAACTCGCATCAGCGTGACTTCGTTGAGCGAAGACGTGCGCTTTAGCGCTGAACCCCGCGTGGCAAGCCAAGCGCAAGTGCCGACGGTTGATGAGAAAGCTTTGGCCGACGAACGCGATGTGCGCGAGATGCAATCCGCACAACAAGCGCCCGCTGCCGGTCAAGCCCCAGCGCAAGATGAAGAGCAACTGCAAATGGCTCCGCCGACGGGTTCTGAACAACAAGTCATGAAACCGTTAACTGAGCCGGCGCCGCAAGAAGCCGCTCCTCAAACACAACAACTTCAGTCCGCGGTGCCTGCCCCCGGTCCCGTAATGGCTCCACAAGGTCCAGTTCCTGGAGCAAACGATTAATATTTTCCTCTAGGACGACCAAGTTCCATCGCGCGATCAGTCAAAGGGTTGAATTTTCTCTGATGGCCATGGAAAAATGGCGTCAGGGGAAAACAACAGCGTGGAAATCTCAACGACCAAAGGTTCCATCACCGCTCCGGCCGTGATCGAATCTCCTAAACTTGGCGCTTACACGGATTACCGGGCTTACCTCCGCGATTTTTACGAATTCAAACGCAAGCAAACCAAAACTCAGCTGCGCCCTTACTCCTATGGCACATTTGCGGCGGCAGCCGATATTAAATCGCCGAATTATCTTAAGCTGATTATCGATGGCCAGCGCAATCTCTCGCGTGACATGGCTTTAAAGTTCGCCCGCGCCCTCCAGCTCAATAAAGAAGAATCGGATGAGTTCATTGCTCTGGTGGAGTTCACGCAAGCCATAGAGCCTATTGAGCGCAATAGAAACCTGAAAACGCTTTCCGATATTCGCGTGCGCCGGCAACTGAAAAGCGGCGAGATCGACGCCGAAACCTGGGATAAAGTTCCAAGTTGGATCACTTGGGTTCTTTACGCCTTAAGCGAGCAAAAGAACGTGCGCTTCGAGCCCGAGGCCTTGTTCGACATGCTCCGCGGAAAAGCGCGCATCGAAGAGATCCGCAAGAGCCTCGACAAACTTTACGCTTCGGGCGAACTGATTAAGAATCCAGAAACCGGTGAAGTCACCAAGGGCCGCGAGTTGATGAGCGGCTCTGAGAACGTGCCGGTGGCGCTGGTGCGTAAGCTTCAGGCCGAGCTGATTTATTTAGGATTGGAATCGCTTTTCCAAGACAACCCCAAGGACCGCGAATTCGGAACGCAAACGCTGGCGCTGAGTGAAGAAGAGTTTGAGCATCTCAAATTCGAATTGCGCCAATTTCGTAAGCGTTGGACCAAAGACATCTCGGTCGCCCGCAAAACAGCTAAAGGCACAAAGGTCTTTCAGCTCAATATTCAATTATTTCCGGTATCTAATGAAGGAAAAGGCGAGAATTAGGGTCGTAGGCAGGGGGGGATTAAAAACACCTCTCAAGTCCCAGCGATGTGCTTAGAAGTTCGCACTTCGACTTTCTTAGGGGGGAGGGGGAAAGCGCTCACCGCTAAGACTCAAGAAGGGTCAAAAACAAAATACATTCCGCTTCAACAAACGTTCCGCGTACTCATGAGTAGCAACATGTGCTCCAATGTGCGGATTTGGTCAACCACCCCTAAAATCTTTTTAGAGTGGCTTTGAAATTAAAACAGGCTCAATTCAGGGCGCGGTAAGCTAAAAATTGTCGCTGAAAGTATAAGAGTTTTGGGAGATTTTTTGGCACCACTTGATTGCGAATATTTCGGGCGATGCGGAGGCTGTGGATGGGGTGGACAACCGCTTTCAAGCCAACGTGAACAAAAAATTGCGCAAGTGCGCGGCCTGTTTTCGGACATAAAGTTCTCTTACGCCCCAGAATCTCGAGTGCGCGATAAAGTGGATCTGGTTTGGGAAGACGGCCGCCTCGGGCTTTATGAATTAGCAAAAGAAAATGAGCGTCCAAAAATTTTAGATCTCGCCCACTGCGTGATGATGAGTGAAACACTCGAAAAATTTTTCATCGAATTTCGAAAACTCGTTCCGCCGATAAAAAAGGGCAGTGTGCGCCTGCGTGTTTCGCCGCAAGGTGAGCGCGGTGCGTGGCTGGATTTTGCCAATCAAGACGTGAAGACTTTGTTCGATGAGAAAGAGTATTTGCACAAACTTTCGGCGCTTGCCTTTGTTGAGATCGGCCAGCGCCGCAAAGCCTTGGTGTGGAAGGACGGTCTGCCGAAGTTGAGCGAGCCCCAGCTCAAACCGTGGTTTGAGACCTACGACGGGCAGGGTCAGGCGATTCCGCTGTTTGGGCCTGTCGGCGGCTTCTCGCAGACGGGTTTTGCCGCCAACCGTGCGCTGATTAAGGGCGTTAGTGGGGCGGTTCGCCGGGCGAACTTGCCGGGCTGGCTGGAGTTATTTTGTGGAAACGGCAATTTCACGATTGCGTTAGCCGCTCTAGGCGTCGAAGTCGAAGCGATTGAGATGGACGAGCTGGCGCTTGAGGGCTTGCAAAAATCTTTGGATAGCCAAGATCCGCGCTTGACGATCCGGATCGGCCGCGCTGATGTTTATCTTAAGACAAAAAGTCTTCCAGCCCTCAGTGGGCGCGGGCTGCTCGTCGATCCGCCGCGAGCAGGAATGCGCGAGCTGCTCCCAGTTATCGAGCAAGGCGAAAAGCCGCCGGCCATTGTTTACGTCTCGTGCTTCACCGACGTGTTTATCCGTGACGTTGAACGACTGAAAGCTCTTGGATATCAAATCCAGTCGCTCGAGGGCGTTGATCAGTTTCCGCACTCGCCTCACTCTGAGTGGATTGCTTTATTGACTCGACCATAAATTCATTTATTGTCGGAAAAAATGGTCGTATCCGTACAGAATGTAAAAAAACATTTTCATGACCGAGTCGTGGTCAATGGCATTAGCCTCGAAGCTGATGAAGGCGATCTTGTCGCTTTGATCGGACCCAGCGGCTGCGGCAAATCCACGCTCCTCCGCTGCATCAACGGCCTGGAGACCATCGACGACGGCCAAATTCAAGTTTTTCAGACCACATTAAAAGGTCCTGCGGATCTCGGGCAAAAAGAATTCCAAAGGCGCGCGCAAGCGGTCCGCCAAAAAGTCGGAATGGTTTTTCAAAGCTTCAATTTGTTCCCGCATCTGACGGTTTTGCAAAACGTGATGTGCGCGCCGAAGGTGGTGCGTGAGCAAAAAAATGAAAGCTGCGAAGAGACCGCGATGGATTTGCTCGCGAAGGTGGGCTTGGGCGAAAAAGCCGATCATTATCCGGTGGAGTTGTCCGGCGGGCAGCAGCAGCGCGCGGCCATTGCGCGGGCGTTGGCGATGTCACCTAAAGTTTTGTTGTACGATGAGCCGACCTCCGCCCTTGATCCCATGTTGGTGGACGAGGTTTTGCGCGTGATGAAACGCCTGGATCAAGAGGGCATGACCCAGATCGTGGTGACTCACGAGATGCGCTTTGCCCGCGATGTCGCCGACCGTATCGTTTATATCGAACACGGCCGTATCGTTGAGCAAGGTCCGCCTGAACAGATTTTCCAGCACCCGCAAGATGACCGCACCCGTGCCTTCTTAAGGCACTTTCTATGATGAAAATTCGGGGGGCGGTTTTAGTTCTTCTTTTTTTCCTGAATGCTTTTGCGCAAGCGAAGCCGGTTTTGCGCTGGGCAGCCGATATCGAGAGCGGCGCGCCGTTCTCGTATAAAGACCCCGCGGATCCCGGCAAAATGATCGGCTTCGAAGTTGAAATCATCGAAGCTGTCGCCAAAGAGTTGGGAATGGAAGCGCGTTTTTTCCAAAATAATTGGGAAGGCCTGATTGAAGGCCTTAAGCGCAACGACTACGACGTGGTGATCAATGGGCTTGAGATCACTCCGGATCGCGCCGCGGTCATTCACTTCTCGCGGCCTTACTATGTGACATCCGAAGTGCTGACGGTGCGCAAAGACGAAGAGGAAATCCGCAGTCTCGAGGATATCCGCGAGCACAAGATCGGCACGTTGGCTTCGTCGCTCGCGCAAAGAATTTTGGCACGCCAAACTTTTCCCATGCAGGTGATCACCTACAGCGAAGAGGTGCACGCATATAATGATCTCGCCAATGGCCGCATCGACGCCGTTTTTCTGGATGAGCCGATCGCGCTCTATTACGGTAAGCCGAATAAAGAGCTAAAGATAGTCGGCCCGGGGGTGGGCCACTTGGAATATGGGATCGCAACCCGGCTCGGTGATACGGCTTTGTCCTCTAAAATCCAGATCGCTTTAACCCGCTTGATCGCCAACGGGACGATCCGCGGGATTTTGGAGCGCTGGGGATTGTGGAACAAGCTCACCGCAAATGACTTTCACATGTCGGCCATGGCGAAAACCCCGGCGACGGCATACGACGAGTACGTGAAGGGCATCAACAAAGAGATCTCATGGGGCGAGCGCGCGCAGAGATACATCTCGATCCTTCCGCTGCTTGGCAAGGGCGCGTTGATGACGTTGCAGATCTCGATTCTCGCTATGGTTTTGGCGATGATTGTCGGCCTGCTGGGCGCACTCGCCAGGCTTTACGGGCCGTGGCCGATTTCTTGGTTGGCTTTGGCTTACGTCGAAATTTTTCGCGGAACGCCTTTGCTCATTCAATTGTTTTTAATTTTCTACGGTCTTCCGCATTTGGGTCTTCGCCTGGATCCTTTCGTCGCGGCGGTCCTGGGATTGGGCTTGAATTACGGCGCTTGCGAGGCAGAGAATTATCGCGCCGGCATTTTGTCGATTCCTAAATCGCAAATGGATGCTTCGCTTGCCCTTGGTATGTCGTGGGGGCAATCGCTTCGCCACATCATTCTGCCTCAGGCCATTCGAGTGGTTATTCCGCCGGTGACCAACGACTTCATCGCTTTACTGAAGGATTCTTCGCTTGTTTCCGTGATCACGATGGTTGAGCTGACAAGCACATATGGACAGTTGGCTTCGACGTACTTTGATTATCTCGGAATCGGTTTGCTTACGGCCGCGGTTTATTTTTTGATCGGCCTGCCGTTTGTGCGTTTGTCGCGTTACTTCGAATCCACTCTGAGTTCCACGTCCATGGTCATTGACCGCAATAAAAAGCCGGGATTCGTGAATCGGCTGACTCCCTTCATCTTTTTCATGCGCTAAACTAAAAAAGAAGACCGGTCTCTGCAAAAGAGCCGGCCCTTGGCTAAACGAGAAAAGCTTCGACTAAACTCGTTTGTTGTCCGGATTAATATTGCGTTGAGAGCCGGTCGACTTCTGATTCTGGTTTTGGTTGCGGTTCTGATCCGGTTGATAACTTCCGCTACGGCTTTGATCGGTTTTTGATTTGTCCGCCGTACTATTGAAGTTCTTTGGGTCCTTGGGTTGGTTATTCATCTTGAGTTCCTCCTCATCGTGTTATTGAAACTCAAGAATAGATTGAGCAAGATCGAGGCCACGGCGGTACGCAAGACAAGATGTAGATGGGGAAGAGATCGGGGCAGAAAATCGCCCACGTGGTTTGATCACTCCGTTTATTAACGCTCGCCGACTTCAAAGGGAAAGCTGATTGATAGAAGGAAGGCGGAGTAATTGAGCTTATCGAAGCGGTCTTTCACGAAGCCTTCGGTCGTGCCTTGTGTGAATTTCTTTAAATTATATTGGATGTAATCGACGTTGATTGCAAACGGTGCCCGGTAGCGAAAGCCCAAGCTCAGTTTTTGCGCCGATCCGGTGTAGGTGATGCGGTCGGGGTCGCCGACCTCTTCGCTTTTGTGGGGAGTCACGGTCATGCCGTAAGAAAGCCTCAAGCCTTGATACAACTGCAAGCCGACGATTCCAAAGATGCTGGTGTTATTCCAATCCGTGACGGTGTCGGAACTGTTCAATTTTTCTTTCGCGCGCGCGGCTTGATATTCGCCGCCGAAATAGAGGCGATCAAAAGTCCAAGCGAGTTTTGCTCCGTAGCCGAAGCCGTCGATCGATCCGGAGTAGCTGTGACTTTGCATGGCCGCGACGGGATATGCGGCGCCCGTATTCATCTTCAAATCGCCGATGGTGTAGCCGGCATAGGGCTCGAATAAAATCCCGGCCTGGGATTGAGCGACGAAAAACAACAATGCCGCGGAAGCGGCTATCTTCACAATGCGCATGAGTACCTCGTCCTATATTATAGATCGGGCCGCGGGGCGCGCGGTACTTAGCCTCGACCGAAGTCGAGCCTGGCCGGCCTTGCTTGGCGCCCTGAAGCTCCGCGAGAATAAGAAGATGATCTCTGTTCTCCCACTGTTATTTATTTGGATACCGCTCCTGGCCACGGGCGATGTCTTGTGTGAAGACATTCATCATGTCGCTTGCGGCCAGGCAAAAGAGGGCTCGGCCGATCCCAGCGGAAAAGTTTTGTCCGCCGGCGAAATGACGGAAAAATTAGACACCTTACGTAAGCAGTTCTCCCCACGCTTGGCGGAATTGTGTAAAGGTGCGCTGAGCGCCGATCCGGCGCTCTCGAGAGCCTTGTCGGCCCGGTTGAATTGCCTATCCGATTGCGCAAAAATTAATGCGCAAGCTTTGAGCGCGTTGATCGAACGCGACACGTTCGGCGGCGAAGGAAGATTTAGTTTCCACGATCTGACCGTTACCGATATCTATGCGCTGACGGGCCACCCCGGGTTTATAAAACTCAGTGGCCAAATCCAAGGTGAATTCCGTGAGGCGGTGGCGCCCAAAGCCAAGCGCGATGAACTCGAGAAAAATATTTTTAAAGAAGTGCGCGAACTGGCCATTGCGCGCATTAATAAAATTCAAATGGACGACGGCGTTCGCAGCCGTATCGTGGCTCGCCTCAATAAAATTGAAATCAGCGCCGGCGAATGCGGGTTACTTAAATTGGATCAGCTTTATCCCGACACCCTGAGCTTTAGCGGTCTAAAGAATAAAATCAAAATATGCAACGCGGCAGTCGCGCGGGTGGATAGCAAGATTGCGCTGGTGGCGATGATCGCGCACGAGTTGGGACATAGCTTTGATCCATGCCATATCTCCGACCCGAAAGAGAGTATCATGACCTACGTGCTTAACGACCCGAAGCGCAGCCGCGACGATCAATTTCCGCTTCCAAAAATTGTTTCGTGTTTGCGCGAGGGCCGATCGATCTCCGCTCGGCCCGCCAAGCGAGGACTCGAGTGTGAACACGATCAGGTGAATGAAGGCTTCGCCGATTGGTTCGCGGCGGAGATCGTTCCGCAATTTGTCGCCAAAAGATATCCCGGGGCCACGCTCAAGCAAAAGCGCGCGGCGTACGTGAACAGCTTGTGGCGCACCTGCAATGACACCAGTCAGCAGCCGCAGTACCCGGCGAGTGAGCTGCGCGGAAATGCATTGCTTGCCATGAACCCGCTTGTGCGCGAGCAATTGCAATGCGCAAAAACGCACCAGTATGTGTATTGTGACGTGCCTTCGCTGAATGCAAAGTTAGATTCAAAGAGCGGCAGCTCCGTGGAGGCGTATAAATGACGGCGCTCTTTCAGATATTTGCCATTCAAGCGGCGCTGGCTTTGACGCCGGGAAAAATACTGATGGATGTTGAGGTGCGCCTCGGTGAGCGGCAGTCGCATTACCGCGTGACTGAGGTAAATCAAGGCCAACTGATGCTTGAGTTCATGAATAACGCCAAGGAAAATCGCAAGACTCAGATCAAGGCATCCGAATTCGACGAGCTAAAAAAAATCGGCGCCCGAATGACCGGGAAAAACGCCGACCTTCGTCTTTGTCCTAAACAGTATATAAAAATTAATTTTGGAAAATCGGTGCGCACGTCGTGCGAGAGCGCGAAGAGTCCTCTCAGTGAAAAGATGCGCCGCTTCGTCAACCTTCTCCGTTTCCTCATCTAAACGGGGAAAATTGACCCCAAGTGCACATTCATGAACATTCCCCGCAGACTGAAGAGCAATGGAACTTGGTTTGTGAATTGCAAAACCATGTCAGTATGAAAACTTCAAACTTAAAAGAAAATATGAAAAGCGTACCTGGCCTCAGCTATTTACTTTGGGCCGGCTTAGCCGGCGCGGGTTTTTATCTCGCACGGCGCTATTTCGGTTCAAGCCTCGGCTCTGGAGAAAGTGTGCATCCGAAGCTGCAAAAAAACTGGCGCGGTGGAAGTATTGACCATGTCGAAGAAGCTTCGATCGAGTCATTCCCCGCTAGCGACCCACCTTCATTCTGAAAATAAAGGTAAGGATCACCGCAAAGGTTTTTTCTGCAGATAGATAGCGAGCAGTAAATAGAGGACGGCCAGGATTACGCCCGATTCGCCGCCAAAGAACGGGTCAAGCGCGCCGGCTTGATAAAGTCCGGGGCAGATGCCTTGCACCCAAGTGATATGCACCGCGTGCGCTAAGGCGGGCGCCCAAATCGATCGCGAAATGCGGCGCAGTTGCCCTAGGAAAATTGAGAATGCCGTGATCGAGATTGTGAAGAGCAGCGCGCTCACTATCGGATAGGGCGATGCCGAGTAATCGGTAAACAAAAGCAGCGGCCAATGCCACGCGGCCGAAATGATCCCGATCACGAAGTTGGGATGCTCAAGGTCCCATTCATGAATGCGCGAATACAAAAAACCTCGCCAGCCGATTTCCTCTCCTAATGCGGTGATTAAACTCACCACCACGCCCAAGGTTGGTGCGAAGATCAGCCGGTTGACGATCTGCTTGGCGCCTCCGGGCTCAAATTGTCCCGTACCGATCAGAATGGAAATGAGTAAGATTAAAATCGCGGCCGCCGCCGGCACCAAATAAGCAAGGACTAAAAACCTGGGCGCGGGTTGCTTGAAGCCGATATCATGCAAATTATAGCCGAAGGCTTTTGAGCAAGCGAGCCCCACCAGCCCGGGGATCCACATGAGCAACAAGCTCCAAAGCGTGTTGGTTGTGCCGAGACGAAAGATGATCATCGTGTCCAAGGCCACGGTCGCGGCGATAACCCCGCCGAGAAAAACTAGGATCTGGAATTTGGCCGCGGCTTTCCGGGACAAAAAGTTCTCCTCTAAATGGGGGCCGTCGATTAAATATACAGCGTTAGGAAAGTGAACGTCATGGCCAATTATTCAAGTTTACGTCCGGTGCGGCCTTTGCAAATTTAGAGAGGATTAGGGGTGAAGCCTATGAGAGCGTATCAAGTTGGGACAATCGCCGTTTTGGCGCTGGGAATGGTGTTAGGCTTCCAAAATTGCGGCGGAAGCGGGATGTCCGCGTTGGCCGCGGCGCCGAAGACCAGTAACTCCGTGCAAAAAGAGCTGCAAGACTTGCGCGGTTTAATCGACGATTTGAATGAAGCGGATCTTAGCTGCGCGCAGGACTCCGACTGCAGCGCGCTCGGCGTAGGCCTGCGTGCTTGCGGGGGACCCGAGGCGTACATCGTGACGTCGGCGCTAAATCCACAGCATGATCAACTGATGGGCGTTGTCTCGTTACTCCAGCAAAAGGCTCGCGAGTACATGGCGCAGTCGAATATGGCGGGGATTTGCCTCGCGATATTGCCGCCGCAAGTTCATTGTTTGCAAAACGTCTGTTCGGTTCAGTGATTTCTTCGAATCATACGTCGAAATAAAATCAAATGTCCGGCTAGGGCGCCGCCCACGCACACCGAAGCAATCCAAGCATAGGGCAGGTGAAAGGCCAGCAGCAAAGGCGGTTGCACGTTCCAGGCGAACGGCAGCGGCGACGAGAGTGTGGCGACTCTCATCACATTCAATAGCAGGATAAATCCCACGACATTAAAAATCAGCGCGATCTTCGGGATCTTTAGCGTGAGCGGAGCGCACACCAGCGCCAATACGCCCGTGATGATGTCAAAATTGGATCCGCTCCAAGTCATCGTCACCGGGACGGTACCTTGAGCGGCCCATTCGTGCAGGATGAGCTCAAGCGGCAATCTAAAAACATGAAAACCCACCAGGGTCCATAGAGGCAGGGACATCAGCCATGTTCCCGGCTTAGTGAAAGCCAGAAGGATCGCCATGCCATTGACCAGAGCAAAGAAGATCAAGAGGCGGGGAAAGGGCGACTCAACAACCACGCCGTTTGCCACGATCACCGAGACGAGAAGCATCCACGCGAAGGCGCCGGCCATGGTCCAAAAACTTCTTTGTAGCGCGGCCTTAGGGTTTTCTATATTGGCCCAATAAACCCCGAAGACGAGACAAGTGAGCACGAAGGCGACCACAAGGGTGAAGGCAATCACCGAAGCATGGGTGGCGGGATGGAACTGGGACAGCAGTTCGTCATTCATCGATTCATTGTGACAGAAAAATTAGTGAAGTCCATCTCTTGAGCGATCGAGGACGGCGATGACTTCATGGATGAGGTGTTCGCGGTCGATAGGTTTAGTCAGCCGGTCATTGAAGCCTGAGCTCAGGCATTTTTCCTTCACTTCGATCATGGCGTGGGCGGTAAGGGCGATAATCGGCTTGGTGAAGCCGCGGTCGCGAAGCGTTTCGGTGGTCGTGTAACCGTCAAGCTTCGGCATTTTCAAATCCATCAACACGATATCGTACTCGTTTTGTTGCGCGCATTCCAAGGCCTGCATGCCGTCGCTGGCGACTTCGACCTGCGCACCTTCGGCTCTCAGAAAGCGGGTCAACATTAATTGGATGTCGGGGGAGTCCTCGACGACAAGGATCCGAACACCTTCTAAATTTAATGGCAGGGCTGTTTCGGTCATTTTCAATCCTAGGCAGAGCGAAAAATACCCTCTTACACACAAGGTGTCAATCCGTAACCATACAGCAACTGTTTATTTGTACGGCACGAATATCCGTTCTTCAGATTTTCACAGTCGTACAAAGTTTGGTCACTTTATTGTTGCGGCGTATAGATGCAAAGATTGTTGGCGACGATCTTTTCTTCCGGAGGGCCGCCGGCAATTTGAGTCGCCGTTGTTTTATCCGAGATGTAACTTTGCACGACGACACGGCCGTCATTAAGTTTGCGCCACACGCTTTCACCCGAGGCCGGCTTTTCGTTTTCGCCACCGTATCTCACCATAAGATTTTGCGAATGGGCGTCTTGCACACGCATATTGGTTTCGTATTTCATGCGCGCCGTTTGCGACATCCTTCCGAATGAATCGGTGACTTCGATTTCGCTCGTTTGTTTAAACACGCCTCGGCCGAGAGGGGTTGTGATCACCTTCGTCACCGACCTGGTGGTGCTGTCCTGGGACTGCGCTTGCACAATTTCCATTGCAACATCGCCTTGGATAACGCTCGTAAACGTACCTTTTTCGTACCCGCTATTGCGGCGTAACTCCCCATTTTCCCGACGGTAGACATTCGCGAACCAGCATTCGGAAGAGTATCGGCCGGCCTCTAATCGAAAGGGTTGCCCGCTAACTTGCGCGTAGGCGCTGGATGCGAAGATCAGTGATGCGATAACTAGTATTCTTCTGCTCATAGTAAACTCCTGGGTCGGAGTAGTGCGATAAATGGGCCGGGTGAATTGGACTAAGCCGTGCGCTTGTGTGCAGCCGTGTTCACGGAAAGGTTAACAACCTGCGAGGAAATTTTATACTCGGCGGAGCAGCTTAGGCATACGGCCGCCTGTGCCGAAAAGTCGAGTGTGCCTTCGCATTCAGGGCAGTGGCAAATATCCGGGAGGCTGTGGAACGAATCGTTGAGCAAATAAGATTCCTCGACGGCGGGCCTGGCCCAAGCCTGCATTTCGCCGGCGTAAAGCGTGATCATGAAGTCGGCAATATTTAATTTCTCGGCAAGTTTAAGAGCCGCGCCGAATCCCGTGGGCCAATATTTTTTCAACCGCTTTAAGATGTCGCCGATCCGCATCGACATCGGTAGCGCTTCAACATGCAGCACTTTGTATCCGCTCAATTCCAGGGCGCGGGTCAACGTGGTCTTACTGAAGTAAAGAAAGTGTTCGCCGGGTTTGAAGTGATACCACTTCGAGCCCATGACTTTGGCGGTAAGCGAACGGATGTCAGGGGTGGTGATTTGCAAAACGCCTTTCGCCGAAATCGTGCGGCGAATGCCTTTGAGGAACGAGACGGGGTCGCTCACATGCTCCAGCACATCGAATAATGTCACGCAATCGAAGGCGCCGTTTCTTACCGGTAGTTTGTCCGGAGGCGAAACAAAAGCTCTTAGCCCGAATTTTTTTGCAGCTTCCTCGGCGGCAAAACTCGAAACGTCGGTGACGTAAGTGTCCCAGCCTAAATCTTTGGCGGCTTTTCCGCAGTGGCCGAGTGCACAGCCGATGTCGAGGTGGCGGCCTTTGCGGCCGGTGAACTGCTCGGTGCGTTTCAGGCGCGATTGGAACGAGCGGTAGTGCGCGGGAAACTCGGCGTGATAGTTGTCGTAACCGGGAGAGGTGCCGCGGCTTGCGAAGTAATTGGCGCTGTAAAGATCTTTTTTGGCGGGTTCACTCATAAAGATCATGCCGCAAGTGGTGCACTCGTGAACGGGGGTGCCTTCGACCAGGCGTCGAGTGCGGATCGCTTCGCGTGAGCATGTGGGGCAACAGAGTTTCGCCTGCAAAAATCCTCCCGAGGACTCCTAATTTTATCGGAATTGTCGCGGGCTTTGATGAGGATTGTTGTGGTCGATAACCAGCTCATGGACTAAAGTTGAGGGATGAAGAATTACGTCTGGCCGTGCTTTGCACTTCTACTTGCGTTGGCGCTATTTACGCCGATCCACGATGGTGATGTGTTTTTCTATTTAAGCCTTGGGCGTTTCTTGGCGCAAGGAAACTGGATACCCGTCCAGGATCCATTTCTTTATACCTTTAAGGACTGGAACATCTACCACCAGTGGCTCTCCTTTCCGATTTTCTATTTGTTTTACGCCGTGGCCGGCCTCGCCGGGATATTCGCGCTGCGGATAACTCTGTGGATAAGCCTTTTTGGGATCATCGCGGTAGCCGCGCGAAGATGGAAAATCCAGGAAGGGATCGTCTTTCTGTTTTTTATTCCCGCTTTAATCGCGAGTTCCCATCGCTTCATCGACCGCGGATCGGTGATGTCCGATTTCATTCTGATCTATCTGACGGTGATCTTTTTAAACGATGAGGCGATTTCCAAAAGAAAGCTGTGCGCCCTCCCGCTTCTTTTCGTCTGCTGGGTCAATCTCCATGCGGCCTTTGTGATCGGCTTGGCGCTCTTTACGGCTTACGCCGTGGCGAAAGGAAGACGTGCGAGCAAAGAGTTATGGATCTCGGTCGCCGCTTCGTATGCCGCGACCTTAATCAATCCGCAATTCGTTAAAGGCGCGTTTTTTCCGATCCACACCGCGTTCAAGCCCGAATGGGCCAGCTACCGCGCCATTAATTTCGAATGGATGCCGACCTTTCAAGCACCTTTTATTCAGGCGCCGGAGGCGCAATTCTTACTGGCGATTTTGGTGATCGCGACACTTCTTACGGCATGGATTTTCCGCAAACAAAATATTTTCCCCTTATTTGCATTCCTTGTTTACGCCTATTTGGCCCAAAGTGCGGCGCGATTTTTGTCGACGGCCGCTCTCGGTCTGACGCTGGTTTCACTCTATGCCCTGCATGAAAAGAATTTTAGGATCCCCGAGAAAGCCAACACATGGCTGAAGCTTTCGTTAAGTGCGGCGTTTTTGATCGCGGGTGCCTACATTCTGAGGAACGGTTATCCCAGCTCCGCGGGGCCGCAGCGAATCGCCTTCGGCATCGATGAAAAATCTTTTCCGGTGAAAGCGGTGGATTTCATCGAAGAGCATCAATTGGAAGGGCGAATCTTCAATCAATACGAATGGGGCTCTTACTTGGTGTGGCGTCTCGACCGGCGCGATAATCTTTTTATTCATACGCATATCGACGATCCGAAATTCTTGACCGACGGATACTATGGCACCGGCAGCTCGCCGGCGCAGTTTCTTGAGACGGTGAGGCGCGATGACATCAAATACTTTTTATTGGACACGGCGGTTGTAAAAATGAACCCGCGGCCCATGATCGTCAACTATCTTGCCGATTGGCGTGTTGTGTACCAAGACAATACCGCCACGCTGTGGGAGCGCCCCAGTTTGTAATTGGGGGAAAGGCGCTCACAAGTTGAGCGATTTGACGCTCCCTATTCGCTTGCAATGCATCTGCATTGGCAGGATTCTTCCAACACTTAAAAATATGTGGCGAGCCTTGTTTCTCCTTATGCTGACTATCGGATTGAAGGCCGCCGCCCACACCGGTAGTTTTTCTCCCGTATCGTGCGCCGACCTTCTGCTTAACTATCAAATGAATAATTCCGTTAAGGGGTCCGCGCGGCTAATCTTTCATGATGTTCAAGGCCGCGATGTTTACAATCCCACGAAGCCCTTCCAAATTGAATTTCGCGGCGAGATGCGGGATGTGATCGCCGCCCGCGTTGAGCCGCGCGACAGTGAGTGGAGCGAAGTTCAATTCTTTAGCGAACATGAGGGCGGTTGGTTTCCGCTGGCCGGCGCGCCGGTATTTAAAATGCAGGATCCGTTCTTCACTTTTATCAATGGCGAACTTATTTTTGGCGGTGTCGAAGTCTTCGTGAAAGACGGTGGCCGCATGGGTTACCGGACGGTTTTTTACCGCGGCAAAGCTCTCGAAGAAATGAATCCGCTCTTGCCGTTTGCGCGCGGGCCGGATGGGATGAAGGACATAAGGCTTGTGCAGCTGAATGATAAGCGGATCGGTCTCTTCACGCGTCCGCAGGGAATTATTGCGAGCACCGGGGTGGACGCGGGGCCGGGAAGAATCGGGTTTGCCGTAATCGACTCGCTTGCGGATTTGACAAGCGCAAGCTTCCAAAGCGCGCCGATTTTCGAAGGGCAATTCGCGGCGACCGAGTGGGGCGGCGTGAACGAAGCGCAGTTGCTTGGCGATGGAAGGATTGCGGTGCTGGCTCATATCGCGCGCTTTGATGAACAAGGGCACCGTCATTATTATTCGGTGGTGTTTACCGTGAATGTCGAAGCCCGCAGTGCCACCAGATTTGAAATGATTCTTGAGCGCGGCGATTTGGCGCGAGGGCTAGAGGGAAACTCGAAGCGTGCGGATCTTGCGAACGTGGTATTCAGTGGCGGGCTTGATTTAAGAAATGGCGCGGCCGTGCTCTTTGTCGGAGCGGGCGATGCGGAAGTTCACGCCAAAGCGATTCAGCTCCCGGCGTCCTTTCATTAACGGTGAGTTGTTAGTGACTGACCGGCAATTCGATCAAGAGCTCCGCGCCGCGGCCGGGGTGGCCGACGGCCGAGATTTTTCCCCCGTGCAGCTCCACGATTTTTTTAGCGGTGGCCAGGCCTAGGCCGCTGCCTTGGGTTTCGCTGCGGGCGTCGCCGCGTTTGAACGGCTGAAAAATTAATTCGGACAGTTTTGGATCAAAGCCCACACCGTTATCGACGATGTGCAAACGAAGTTTATTTTGCTCCAGCGCGCCGCCGAGAGTGATTCGCAGCGGCCGCTCCGTCGCGCGGAATTTAAGACTGTTGGAAAATAAATTTTGAAAGAGCTGGCGAAAGAGAATCGCATCGCCGTGATACTCGGGCATTTTCTCGATCTCGATCACCGCGTGGGCGTCTTCGATCTGCGCGGTTAAATTGACTTTGGCTTCCTCGGCGACGACCTGCGGGGAAAAGGGCTCGCGCTTAAGATGTTCTTTGCCGATTTTCGAGTAATCCAGCAACTGATCGATCAGCTCGAGCATGCGCATGGCGGTTCGTTTGATGGTGTCCACGGCCTTAATGGCGACATGGTCCGCGACACGGCCCTCTTCACTGATCAGATCGGCAAAACCCAAGATGGTGGAGGCCGGCGAGCGCAGATCGTGGGCGGCGACGACGGCGAAGGTTTCAAGTTCTTGATTCATGGTGACCAGCGAATCGGTGACCGAGTTGAGTTCATGTTCGCGCACGGTGACGAACTCGGTGGTGGCGATGGTGCTGGCGGAATCAAAGAAGCGGTCGATCGTTCGGAAGTCTTTGACGTCAAAGAGTTTGGCTGTGGCCAATTCATCCAAGATGACGTTCTTGAGCAGCGAATACTCCGCCATGACTTCGGCCAGCGAGTAATCGGTTGTCCACGAGCGTTGACGTCCGTGGGTTTTACTCAGCTCCTTGGGCACTTTAAATTCGCCGGTTTCAAGAACGGTGCATAAGGCCCCGAAAACTTGCGGCAAGTGGTCACGAATGGCTTGCCGGCTAAGATTTTGGGCCTCGGGAAGTTTAGAGAGCGAGAGGGCCTCCCAGCACTTCAAGATTTTCTCTTTGTTGGTGAGCAGCAGGTCGCAGGCCTTCATAGTGGGGCTCCCGGGTAAAAGGACGCTGTTACCTTTATCCTAGATGTGCTATATATCAAGGCGTTCGTGTTGTTCTAAGTGTGGGGGCGACATGGTTTCGACGTGGGCTGTGAAACCTTAGGAGCATGCCGAGGCGTACGAGGTCCTCGTAAAAACGTGCAACCTGATATTCGGCAACGACTATCAACAACTTGCTGCCTAGTTTACTAGCGTAGCTTCATCGACCGCGGCTATCGCCGATGTACCGCGGAAGGTGTAACTTTAGTCGGATCGATCTATGGCTGTTTTCTCCAGGGCCACTGATTTAAAAAAGCTGGGGGACGGGTAGGATGAAGGGTGTCGATGCTCGCCGCTCTACCTAAGTTAAATCATCGACTAAGCGTGTAGCTTGCCTAAGGACGGATCACTTACGGACGAGGGTTCGATTCCCTCCGCCTCCACCAAATTTTTGGCTCGCGCGGTTCGCGGCGCGGGCTCCTGCCCTCGCAAATTCGGTGGCCACCATCCGGGTGGCCATCGCCGTTGGCGATTCCCGAATTTGAGGCCGCGTCCCGCGCGAGCCAAAAATTTCTGGTTAGAAGAGTCGGGTTCTACGGTTCTATCGATTAGATTTTGGAAATCTTCTCGATCTCTGAGCGGGTTATTTCAATCGATGACTTGTAGAACTGCACTAGGAACTTAAGTTCTTTGATCGTATAGTTCTCAACAAGTTTGTGAAAAGCCACAGAAACTGACTCATAAGGTTTGCCGAGTTTTTTTAATTTACTCGGATTAATTTCGACGATCACTTTGCGCCGATCATTCGGATCAGAAACTCTTTTTAGAAAACCACCCTTATCCATTCGATCAAGCACATTAGTAACCGCGCCGCTTGTTAAGCTGAGCCGTTTGGCGAGCTCCCCAGCGGTCATCGAACCCTCTTGCATCAAGATTGAAATCGCTTTTGATTCGGTAATCGATAGCCCGTTCTGAGTAGCGGTCAATTGGTGGAAGAAGGCAATTTCTGTATTTACCATTTGCCCAAGAAATTGAAGCTGTTGGGTAAGATCCTTACGCGAATTCGAATCAGAAGGAGGCAGGTTCTTAAAGAGATTTGACATAAATTCGACTTTCAATTAATATCTTAATAATCAAGATATTTAATTATTAAGATATTCGATGAGGGAAGTCAAATGTCAAAACAACACCCAATTGCGCCTGAGCATACTGCCGTCAGAACCGCGCTTTGGCGCGCCTTACATATCCTCATTGATCCGGGACCCCATATTTTTGACGATGACGTCGGCGCTAAAATTGTTGCCGAAGAAAACTGGATGAATCGCCCCGATATGGGGATTGAATTCTCAAAAAGTATGCGTGCCTCAATCGTTGGTCGCGCTCGATTTATCGAAGATTTAGTTGAGGAGCGCTTTAATCATGGGGTTCTACAATACGTGATACTCGGTGCGGGCCTAGACACTTTTGCTTTCCGCAGAACTGAACTGGCTTCACGCATGAAAGTATTTGAGGTGGATCAGCCCGGACCGCAAGCATGGAAGCAAAAGCGCCTCGAAGAGCTTGGAATGAAGCTCCCTCATGGTCTGCATTTTGTGCCGGTCGATTTTGAGGCTGGGCAATCTTGGTGGGAAGAATTGATTAAAGCAGGTTTTGATAGAAGCCATCCCGCCATAATCGTTTCGACGGGTGTATCCATGTACCTTTCAAAAGAAGCCAATCTTGCGACGCTTACCCAAGTCGCTAAACTTGCGCCAAACTCTACGTTCGCGATGACCTTCATGCTTGCTCTCGATTTATTGGAGCCGAAAGAGCGATCCATCATGGAATTTGTTATGAATAAAGCGAAGGAAAGCGGAACTCCATTTGTGAATCTATTCGCGCCAGAAGACATTGTAGCGTTAGCGAAGACTGCTGGGTTCAGAGATTCAAAATACGTATCCGCTAAAGAGCTATATCAAAGATACTTTGCCAGTCGAACTGACGGGTTGAATGCGGGAAATGCAGAGGCGTTTTTGGTGGCGTCTACGTAAAGGAATATTTCAAGTAGCGATGCGGATCACTGCGCTGTCGAACACGCCATAGAAAAGTTTGGAATTTCTGAAAGGCGGGCATGCAAAATTTTAGCGCAAAGCCGGGCCGCGCCCCACGCGAGCCGGCGGAGGGAATCGAACCCCATTTCTAGCCGGTAGCGCGATCTTCATGCTCTCTGCAGAGCTTTTTCACGTCACTTGAGCTGAGCTTCTCTTTTGTGAGTCCGCAAACAAAAGAATTCGGGCCAGTGCTTTGATTGAATTTACACGAATGGCAAATGCCAAAGCCGCGGAGTCCATTCCTTTTCTGAAGGGAAGCGAGTAGTGCCTTTAACGCCGGTTCTAACTTTTCGGCACCATCAAGATCGATTGTCTTATTCATCCGTTGAGCAATGGACAGCCCTTTTGCCGTAAGTGAAAGGTGAAATACTCTTTTATCGACTTTGTCTTGAACCTTTTTAACAAAACCATTGTCTTCAAGATTGCCAAGGCTCTGAGAAATACTGCCTTTTGTCTGGCCTAGGTATTCAGATATTGCCTGGGTTGTATCGGAGTATCGATTGCAAGCCGAAAGATACTGCAAAATCTCAACGTGCACGAGCTGAAGTCCCTCTTCATTAGCAAATCGGCGCATCAAATTTCTATGAAGTGCGGAAAGTCTTTCTAGCCACTGACTTGCAGCACCGGTTTTATCGGTCATATTTAATAGTATCGATTCTAAACGTATTTGACAAGCTTTAAAAATTGCTTCAACGTTATTATAGTTTAGATTCTAAACTATAATAACGAGCCATTAACAGCGGCTCACAAGGAGACTACTATGCCAAGAATTGAACTTCTAAACCCAGAAATGACTAACGGAGAGAAAAAAGAAATTCTCTCGCAAATCCATGCGGCATTTGGAACTACACCGAACATGTTCAAAGCCATCGCAAATTCCACCCCTGCGCTTAAGATGATGTGGTCTGCGTTTGGTGCTTTAGGCAGCGGGAAATTAGGCGCCAAACTTGGTGAGCAAATCGCTGTGGCTGTTGCAGACCTCAATCGCTGTGAATATTGCCTCGCGGCTCATACAGCTCTTGGCAAAGGCGCTGGCTTGACAGCGGAAGTAATGGGCCAAGCTCAGAGTGGAAGATCCAGTGACCCTAAAACTCAGGCAGCACTCACATTCGCTGTAAAACTAGTAAAAGAGAGAGCTAACGTATCACCTGATGATATCGCTGCACTTAAAAAAGCAGGGTACACTGAAGAAGATATTGCAGAAATTTTGGCTCACGTCGCTTTGAATATTTTTACCAACTATACAAACGTGGCTTTTAATGTGCCAGTTGATTTCCCGAAAGTGGCTCTTAGTTAAATGGAAGCCAAAGAACTCATTGTTTCAAAATGGCTAAATACAGACCAACCCCTTTCAGTTGAAAAACTGAAGGGGAAGGTCGTTGCCATTCATGCCTTTCAAATGCTTTGCCCTGGGTGCGTTCTTCACGGAATTCCCCAGGCGCAAAAATTATTTGAGATTTTTAACCCAGACTATGTTGCAGTCCTTGGGCTGCACACAGTTTTTGAACATCATGACGCTATGAAGGAGGCTTCACTGAAGGCATTTTTGCATGAGTTTAGAGTTAAGTTTCCTGTCGGAATAGATGCGCCATCAGTTGGGCTTGATATTCCTCAGACGATGAACCTCTATCAAATGCGCGGAACGCCAACATGGATACTGATCGATAAAAGAGGCGAATTAAAACTACATTCCTTCGGTCAGATGGATGACATCCTGCTAGGGGCTGAAGTCGCAAGGCTTGCGACTGAAGGCCTAGAGGCAGATACAAATATTTTCAAAAATAAAGTGGGGAAAAAGCAGGATGAAATATTATAAGTCGAAAAAATCTGCGTCAGGGTTAAGTTGATTTATCAGAGCACAAGCGCTGAAAACTTTTTTGAAACATGCGTCGGTGGTAAGACATCCCTGCTCTTCATTAAGGAGCAGGGATGTCGATATTGCGAGATTGCTGAAGCAGAAATGAAGAGAGCCGGCCTTCCGGAAGCGTTAGGCTATATAAAGTTTTTTGAGTGTTCAATCGATCAAGAGCCTGACCTGGCAATCAAGTTAGGCTTGGTTGGAGTGCCGGAATTCTTGAGGGTTGATGGTAACCAAAACTTCTTCCTGGTGCTAAATTACGAAACTACGTAATTTTGAGACAAACGGACTGATTATAGGTTATATTACGAAATTACGTAACTTTAGATTCAAGAACCGCCGACGAGGTATTATAATGAAGAAACGCGGGAAGCCCTCAGCCGATAGGGGAAGGGCTGAAGAGATCGTCTTAAAGAAGGCTATAGTGTTTAATGATAATGTAATAACCAAAGCCAGAATCGAGATTGACCATATCAATTATGGTTTGAACCCTAAAACGGGATCGCTTATCCCAGGATGGTAAAATGCGAAATTCAAATAAAGAATTAATCAAATTGATTGAGCGAACGAAGAAGGAAAAGAAAGATCTTACCCATATTACGGACAAGTCACGATTATCTACCGAGGATAAGGTGAAACTGAGCCTGTGCAAGCATCTTGTCAGATATGCGGTTGTGAGAAAATTGAAACTTAAGGAACTGGGGAAGTTACTAAAATTGCCGGCTCCTCGTATTTCCGAGATCGCGAACTACAAGATTGATAAGTTTACGGTAGATTGGCTGCTAAACACTTTGTCGGTTCTGGCGGAAAAGGATGCACAGATTCAAGCCTATCTGGAATTCTTTGAGCAGGCGGCGGAAGTTCCTGCACTGGCTGTTGCGAAAACTAGAAAGCTAACTCGCGATTTAAAAGAAGCTTCCGTACATATATAGGTCACTCCGATGGTTCGTTACGCTACAATTGAAGATGCCCGTAAAGTTGTCCCTCGTTGGCAGGGCTCCCCTTTGTCGGTTGAACACATTGGAGATCGCGGCAACTCAGTCTTCTCTTTCAAAAACGAAGAGGGAAATCTTCAGATACTTCGTTTCACTGATCCCGAGTTTAGAACGTTCAATGAGTTGCTCGCGGAACTTCATTTCGTAAACTATTTGTCTGATTGCGGAGTGTCGGTTGCACGAGGCTTGCCGAACACGGAAGGGATATTGGCCTTTGTGACGCCGTGTTCTTCTGGGGAACTTATTTGTTCGTCGGTGTCCTACGCTCGAGGCTTGGAAGTTCAGGAAGGATCCGAATTTTGGAATGAAGATCTGTTTAAAGAATGGGGCCGCAATCTTGCCTTGATTCACAATGCGGCCACAGCCTTCGCGCCTCGAAAGGGTGAGCCCGACCGTTGGATTTGGAGCAATGAAATACTAATAGCGAAAGCTGACGATCTGATTCCTCAGGAAGACGTAAAGTCACGTGAAGAACTTCACGAAGTTTTGGCCCGATGTGAATCGCTGAACAAATCTAAGTCTGATTTTGGTATGATCCATGCTGATCATGCTCCACAAAATTTTCGCTATGATTCGGAGAATAAGCGCATTACGGCTTTCGATTTTGGGAACTGCTGTTACCATTGGTATGCTTCCGACCTTGCAATTTCACTGTCGACGGTTCGCCGCAAAAATAACCGCGATAAAATTCGAGATAGTCTGCTGGGCGGATATTCTTCCATTCGCGTACTTCCGGAGAATATTGATGAACTCATTGACCTATTTATTCGGTTGCGCGTTGTGTATGTCTACCTATCTCGATTGCATCTGTGGGCGATGAATCGAACCGCAGAGCAGCAAAAAGACTTGGATTTATTTAGACAGATGGTTCACGCGAGAACAGGGTGGAATAGGATTTGAGCTTGTCCTCCACGTCCTCCAAAATTATGGAGGACACGGATCGTGACTTGCGAACAGCGCAAATGCTAAAGTGATTTCCATCATTTTGGAAGAGGGACATCTGGAGGACATGGAACCTGGAATGGGTTCTAAGTAATTAATAAGATTGAT
>CAZVOP010000032.1:0-5720 GCA_964628445.1 uncultured Pseudobdellovibrionaceae bacterium
TCTTGATATAAATTCCCCGCGAATCCATCGAAGCTCAGCTCCCAAGTCGGCTTGATATATTGCGCGACCAAACTGTGCGCCTGATCGTTCATCGAAAGCCCGGTGCGCGCGCGGCTGTAGGCGGTGTGATTGACTGTGCGAATGCCGTAAACCTTATCCATCATACCGGCGTAGAGCCAAAGCTCTTCCGAATACTGATAACGGACATAATGCTCGCGCGAAATCCACTCCGGAGTGTCGGCAGCGAGCGGGCTCTTCACTAAGCGATTCGGGATCGGTGCGTGACCATAGGAGGCAATGAGCGCCAGGCTTTGGTCTTTGCGAAAGAAGACAGCGGCGTTTGCCTCCGCCTGCATAAGAATGGCGCGCGGCTGACCTTGGCCGCCCGGATTGGGAATCATATAGAGATTGCGCGCCTTGATCCCGGGGCGTAGCCACCACGGCATGGGGCGTTTGGATCCTAAGAAACCTGAATCCTCACCCAATTGTTCTTCGCTGCGTTTTCCCGCAAAGAGACGCCCTGCGATTTCACTGGCCCAAAGTGCTCGTCCATAATCATTCAACGGTCCGTTTCCATGGCCGTTAAAATGGCAAGTCAGACACGAGCTATACTTATAGCCAATGAACTCCGGATAAGCGTGCGAACGCTCGGAAGCGAGAAATGCAAGAAGAACGAAAAGCCATGGCATTATTCGTGAAGCGTAGCTATCATTATTGGGAGTGGCAAGTCTTCAGGGGGATAATTCATGAATAACATTTTTAAGCATTTCCTTATCGTGTCGGCTTTCACCGGCCTATCGGTTCATGCCTCCAATTGTTCGGTCGACGTCAAACTGAGTCCGGCCGGAAGCTTCATCGGGAAAACCTCAAGAGTCGCGGGCCATGCTTATAAGACTGAGGGTGGCGGGATCGCCGCAGAAAACGTGACGATCGATTTGCGCACCCTGACGACCGGAGTTTCATTGCGCGATAAACACACTAAAGAACATTTGCTGGTCACCAAGTATCCCGAAGCCAAACTCATTCAGGCCAGCGGTAAAAACGGCAAAGGCAAAGCCACGATCCAAGTGCGCGGCAAAACTCAAGAGGTTAACGGAACCTATAAGGTGGCGGGTGAAACTCTCACGGCCGAGTTTCTGATGCACCTTCCCGATCTCGACATTAAAGACGTACGCTACATGGGCGTCGGCGTTAAAGACGACGTGAAGGTCACTATCGAAATCCCGATCGCCAAGAAGTAAAAGGAGTGGCCAGCTCATGCGTTACCCGTGGATCATTGCGAGCGTTGTCTTAGGCCTCTGCCTCAGCTCATGCATGCAAACCCAGAATTCCAGCTCGCAGGATAAATCCACTTACGCCGATCTTAGCGGGCCTTTTGGCGTTGCCAAATCCATCATCGCGCAAAACTGCGCCAACTGCCACGATTTCCACACGCTCTCTGAAGACGCACTCGTGAGCCGAGGCGTTTTGGTGAAGGGCGATCCGGAGCATTCCAAAATCTATTTCCGCTTGGTCGGCAGCAGCGGCGGCGGCACAAAAAATATGCCCACGGGCGGCGCGCTCTCGGCCGGCGAAGTCGGCAAAATCTACGACTGGATTTTGCAAGCAAATTAGAATTGAAATTTTCGCCCGCACCTCATAGCCTCCAGGCATGAGAATCGCCGAGAAACATTCCCTCGCCCTACGCATCCTTCACTGGCTGAATGTTCCATTTTTAGGCTTGATGATCTGGAGCGGGATTCTCATTTACTGGGCGAACGATATTTACGCTCCGGTGTTTTTTCCCGATTGGTTTTACGATCTCTTCAATATCCGCCAGCGCCTGGCCGAGGGAATGTCGGTTCACTTCCTGGTCGGCTGGCTGTTCGTAGCGAACGGTTTAGTTTATTTATGCTGGCTCTTTGCCTCGGGCCATTGGCATGAATTGCGGCCTTCTTTTAAAGACTTTAGAAATGCCGGCCCCACCGTCTTGCATGACTTAGGCTTACGCCGGCAAGCGCCGCCGCGGGGAAAATTCAATGCCGTGCAAAAAATCGCTTACTCGCTCGCCTTGATTATCGCGGCACTTGCGGTGCTCAGCGGTTTTGCGATCTATAAACCCGTGCAGCTATCGTGGCTCGCCGCATGTTTTGGCGGCTACGAAGGCGCCCGCTTCATCCATTTTGCGACGATGATTTCATTTTGTTTGTTTGTCCTTTTGCACGTGCTACAAGTGATCCGTGCCGGCTGGAACAACTTTCGCGCGATGATCGCCGGCTTTGAGGTCGAGAAATGATTGATCCGCTTAAGCGCCGCACCATTCGAAGTTTCGCCGTTTTTATTTTACTCGGCCTGATGTTGATCGCGGCTTGGCGAATTTTGCTGCATCAGCCGTTGCAGGACGACACGCCCCGCCCCTTCCGGCAAGCGTTGGAAGTGAACGGAAAAATTTGGCATGCTCTCTTTAACGACGGACGTCTCAACCGCGCAAGCGTTCCGCCCAAGGGGAAAATCCCGCGCGTCAACGGCCTGATCGGCGTTCAACAGAATTTGGATCCCGCCGCCTGGAAACTCGAAGTCGACACCAACGATCAAGATCCGCAAGCGCGCAAGTTCACCGTCACGATGAAAGACCTAACGGCGCTTCCCCGCACCGAAATGGCGACTGAGTTCCGCTGTATCGAAGGCTGGAGCGAGGACATGGCTTTTGCCGGGGTTAAATTCTCCGACTTCATCAAAGCTTACAATATAGAAAAAAAATCTTTCGTCGGCCTCGCCTCCGTGGACGAGGAGTATTACGTCTCGATCGACATCGAGAGCATGATGCACGAGCAAACCTTGCTGGCCTTCGAAATGAACGGTGAACCTTTGCGCCCGAAAAACGGAGCCCCTCTGCGCTTGGTGATCCCGGTAAAATACGGAATTAAAAGCCTCAAACAGGTCGGCCGCATTTTTTTCTCCGACAAGCGCCCACCCGATTACTGGGCGGAGCGCGGTTACGACTGGTACGCCGGGCTCTGATCGCCGTGAAAGAATTCTAAGCCTCATGCCGCTTGGGCGTCGGCCATATGTTCGCTTCGCACCCGTCAATGTTCTTTTTTTACCCTCGCTAAATTTGTACGGCGTATTTGAGCCGTCTCACGGCGGCATAGTGAATGCTCTATGGAGAGACGGACGTGGCGGGCAAATGGCTTCGCCCGCTTAAAATTTATCGATGAACAATCACTAAGGAGTCATCAAATGTCTTTCTCAAGAGCAACACTAGGTGTGATCTGCGCCCTAACCATAGGCGCGTGTTCTTCGGGGCCGAAACGCGCGGACATCGCGACTGACGCCAATCCCACCGAAGAAGTAAAAAAACTCGAATCCGGGATCAATGAAGGGCTGGCCAATCAATACGACGTGCTCGCGGACAAAAATTTCTCCAAATCGCAAGATTATCTCGCTAAAGCAAAGCGCGACATGGCCAAAAATAAATCCGCTAAAGATATTTTGGACGACGTCCGTTACGGCCTCGGTTATCTGGATAAAGCCGCCGATGAATCGGGCTCTCGCGCAGAACAAGCCGGCGGGATCCTTACGGCACGCAAAACCGCGCTTGATTCGGGGGCTCGCAACTACCCTCCCACCCGTGCCCGTCTAAAGGACCTCGACGATGACATGCGCGGCTATTCGGACAACCTGCGCAAAGTCAGCGCCGAAAGAATATCCAAGCTGGAGGCCGGCTACTTAGACCTGCAACTCGCCGCCCTGAGCAACGCACAAACCGGAAAAGCCGAAGCGCAAATCAATGCAGCCAAGAAAAAGGGCGCCGGAAAATATACGCCCAAAACTTTAAAGACCGCCGAACTTGATTTGAAAACCGCGCAACATCAAATCGCCGCAAACCGGGACAATCCGGGCAACTACGCCGATGCCGTCGCCAAATCGGCGAAGAGCGCGGAGTACTTGAGCTTTGTCATCGCGGAAGCCCGCAAACACGGCAAAACCTTGGATGAAGATTCGGCGATCACTATCGTGAATCAAAATATTCAAATCGGATCCTTAAAAAGCGAATTGGCCGGCGCCGATGCCGAGTCGGCACAAATGCAAAGTTCACTGGCCGAAAAAGAGCGTAAGCTTAAAGCCAGCGGCGCGATCCTCAGCTTGCAAGAATCGCTTGAAAAAGCGCGCAAGGAATTCAGCAAAGACGAAGCCGAGGTTTACCAACAAGGCGATAAATTGTTGCTGCGTTTAAAGGCCATGCATTTCCCCAGCGGAAGCGCCGATCTGCCGGCGGAATCCCTTGCCCTCTTATCTAAAGTCAAAGAAGTCGCCACCGAGCTCGGACCGAAAAACGTCGTGATCGAAGGCCATACCGACTCGACCGGCAAAGCCGCCACCAACCAATCGCTTTCGCAAGCCCGCGCACAAGCCGTGGCCGCTTATCTCGGCAGCAACGGAATCGAGGAAGATAAGGTTCAAGCCGTCGGATTTGGATTTAAAAAACCGATCGCCTCGAACAAGTCCAAGGCCGGCCGCGCGCAAAACCGCCGGGTGGACGTCATCATTACCCCCGCCATTCCTGAATCGCCAAGCTCACAGCAGTAAAACTCCCTTAACCAATCTGTTGATCAAGGGCGAGATCCCATATCAGGAGGCCGAAAGGCCTCCTGATTTTTTTAACCCGGGGTATTGACCTCAATTGCCTTCCAGGCGCAATCTAGGGCCAGGAGAACCAATCCATGGGTGAGTTTAGCCTTTCACATATATTGTTGGTCGCGGGAATTCTTTTGCTCTTCTTCGGCCCGAGCAAATTGCCCGGACTGGGAAAAAGCATGGGCGAAGCGATCCGCGGTTTTAAAAAGGGAATGGACGGCGACGTGACGCCCGATTCGCCCGAACAACTCCCTTCCGCTTCGACGACCGAGGCCGCCAAAGAATCCGTTAAAGAAAAAGACAAAGCCTAAGGGCATGGGCCGCAAAGGCAAAACCGTGGAAGCCTACTATCAATTGAGTGACGGAAAACTGTTCATAATTGCCGGCACTTAAAGTTGAACGCAGGTCATGCGAACTCGTCCGACGCCTGCGCCGACCATGCCGATTGCGCGGGCCGCGCCTCGGGATAAATCGATAATGCGACCTCCAACATAAGGACCGCGGTCATTAATGCGCACGACGACCGATTGGCCGGTGGCCATGTAGGTGACTTTCACCCGGGTACCAAAAGGCAAAGACTTGTGCGCGGCAGTGATGCCGTCCGCATTGAAGCGTTCACCGCTCGCTGTCGGTTGAGGCTCATGATAAAACGAGGCCATTCCCACGGTATCGCAAGTCGTGACTCGCGCCACATTTCCCCGGCCGCGGCCGCGTGCCGCGATTTGAACCGAACCTGGATTGAGATCCTCAATAATAGAGCGCCATTCCGCGCTCGCTTGAGCCTTTTCTTCAGGGCTCATTTCATTTTCTATATTCATCCCGACTTCAGGATTCAAATGGCCCGCGAATGTCGCATGAGCCGCCGCGTTTCCTCCGACCAGCGCGAATAGCGCGATCATCTTTAAAAGATTCATCTCTCTCCTTTGGTTGCGATTTCGTGGCACCCTAGGGAAATGAGAGCGAAGCCGCAAGTCGCCCCGCTTCTAATTAACATATATTTATTTATAACAATTGGCCCCGCGTTCGATGATTCAGAGGGGAAATAATAAAATTTAAACTTATTTTTACAAAGTGAAAACCTGCATAAAACTAAAACCAAAAAT
>CAZVOP010000032.1:5730-36666 GCA_964628445.1 uncultured Pseudobdellovibrionaceae bacterium
TAATTTTTAAATATTTTTTATTTAAAAAATTATTTAAACTTATTTTATATATAATGCCGCATCGCTCAGTAAGTGATTAATTAGCGGGCGATTTCGCCTAAGCTACCGTGCGTCGCGAGATTTTAAAATAAAAAGGGGAGATTCAATTGAATCTCCCCTGCAAGACACTCACCCGATGAATACTATTAATTGAACTCAATAGGAAAGGTAACGCTCGCCACGATTCCATCAGGATTGTAATCGATGTTGCTCGGCACTGCTCCCGCCGGACGCTCAAGCACTGACTTGCCGTAATGAATGCGTTGCCACTCGATATTGACGCTCAGTTGCTGCAGTTTCAATCCCGCCCCTAAACGCCAGCCGGTGGGATCCTCGAATTTGGAGTCAAAGCCTCGCGTACTGCGTGGATCCAAATTGCCCGCCAACACATAGCCACCGTAAAGACGGACTCCATAATCGGCCATCTGAACTCCGACGACCGGTGCGATATCCCAAGAAGTCGCGTTAATCGAAAGATTGTTCGCATTGTCATTGAAGTTGAGCATCGCATAGCGCGCATCGGCCGCGACAAAAAATCTTTCATACAAATGGATCCCGCCGCGGGCCACGACCCCAAACCCGCGCGCCGTCGCGAGTGAATTGGCGATCCCGCCGGAGTAATCAATGTTCGACTCAGTCATCTGGTAAGTCACACCGGGCTCCAGGTACAATCCTGTACCTTGCGAATCGCCTTCGGCCAGCGCACTGGCTCCGAATCCGGTCAGGCAGATGCCGACGATTAAGTTTATTAGTTTCATTTTCTGTCTCCTTTGGACGTGTGGAAATCAGCGTGTAAAAATACCCGCTCATTTTGCTCTTCGAGCAATGTCATAAGCAGAGCCCATGCCGGATTAAAACCACGCCAAATACGCATGAATAAAGAATGGCTGAGACAAATGTGAACGCCGCCGGGGAGTTTTAGCTATTCATTCTCTTCATCGCTAAAGACCTCGTCATTGCCTTCGACCACGCCCTCTTGCTTCAGCGTGTAACGATGCTGCCTTTTCGGCTCGGCATTCTTGCGTGCTGTGGCTGCAATTTGTTTGCTCAGTTTTAAGGAAGATTCGGTCGTTTTTTGAACATGCTCGGATGAATCCATACGGCCTCCCTATTCGCTCATTGAAATCGCAAGTTCCGTGCCCCTCGCCACTGATGGATAAAATGATTCTGATTTACGCTCTATGCCGGAAATGCCTCGGCAGGTGCGTCATCGGGTTGACCATGTCCACTTAATGTTGCATTAAAAATGCAACATTTAAGAAAAATTAAGCACGGGAGTGAAGATGAATCCACCCATTGAAGATCTGGAAAAAACGGCCCAAGAGCTCAAGATTCGGATCCATGATCCTTTCGCTCAATTTCTAAAGGCGAATGCGACCCTTCACACTTTTGATCTTTCGTTGCTCGATTGCTACCGCTTTGCCGGTCACGCTTGCCACGCCATCACGGGCGCATTTCTCTCGACCGCGGCGGCCGTAAAAGTTCTCTTTCCAGAAAACAACACTTGCGAGCGCGGGGATGTCTCGATCGAGTTCGGATCGGAATTAGACGAGAAAGCCAGCGGCCCACGCTCAAACGTCGTCAGCTATATCACGGGCGCATGGGGTCCGACCGGATTCCCCGGCCTCAAAGGACAGTTTAGTCGAAAAAACCTGGTTTCTTACGGACACCCGGGCTTGGCTAAAAATGCCGTCAGATTTCGCCGGCTCTCAAATGGAAAATCGGTTGTGGTTGGATACAATCCCAGCGAAACTCTAAGTAAGATTCAACATCACCTCGACTTTCCCGAGAGTTGGCGGGTGGAAATCGCAAGCGTACTGAATAGTTCCGACAGCTCGATAACCATTTCTGAAGAGTGAGCGATATTTTGTGAAAGCTCAAAAGGGCCCGATAGTTGTTGTTCGCAGTCGTGCCCTCAGAGGCCTTTTGTTTGCGCTCGGAAGTCTCTCCCTGGCTCTTGGGATTATCGGGATCTTTGTGCCTCTCTTGCCCACGACGCCTTTTCTTTTGCTTTCCGCATGGTGCTTTTTGAAAAGCTCCGAAAAGGTCTATAGGTGGCTTTACAATCAGGCCTTACTCGGCGCCGCCCTACGCAATTGGGAGCATGACAAGTCCATTTCCCGCTTCACAAAGTTTATGGCGGTTTTAATGATCGCCCTTTCTGTTGTGCTGATCTGGCTGAAGGTGGACAGCCTTTGGATCAAGGCGCCGGTGAGCGGATTCCTTATCCTGGTTTCCGCCTTTATTCTCAGCCGCAAAACCACCATTTTCTAGGTAACATTCCGGCGCGCTTGCTATTACCATAGTGAGAAGATCAAAATGGAAAGGCCATCATCATGAAGCATCAGCTCAAAAAACATCTTATCGCACTGACTCTGATCGGCGTTATAACCGGCCCCTATGCTTCGGCAAAAGATAAAGCGTCGGAAAAGCCGATGGAGACACGGGAGCTCATGCAACATTTCTTGGCCGAACTGACGGCCTTAAAAAAATATTTCGTGTCCGAAGAAGCCTTTACGGATCCTAAGAATTCCTCGGAAATCTCCTTGCACCTTAAGAAGTTCGCCGAGCTTTCAAAAAAGGCGGGCCATAGCCCTCTGCTGAATCAGGAAAATTTCAAATTTTCACAACACGTTCTTGAAGAACATATCACCAATACCGAACGCCTATTTCGTCTTGGCAATAAATCCTACGCCCGCTGGCAACTCAATTCGACCGTTGCGATCTGCATGAGCTGTCATACGCAACTGCCGACTGCTGGGCGCGCATTCAGCGACTTTATGAACCCGAAGATGTTTTCTTCCGATTTCGATCAAGCCGAATTTTTGTTCGCCACCCGCGCTTTCGATAAGTCCTTTGAGTTCTATGACAAAGTCATCGACGGGTTTCCAAAAAACGGAGCTCAAGCTCAGCAAGTCGAAACGGCACTGGAACGCCAACTCTCCTATTTTGCCCGCATCAAACGGAAGCCCGCCCAGGCTGTTACAAAAATGAAAGAACATCTCAAAAATAAAGCGTTGCCTGAATTTTTGAAGAACAATATCTTAGCTTGGATCCCGCAACTTCAAGCATGGGAGAAACAGCCGGCCGTCGACCCCAAAACCTCGACGGATAGTCAAATCATCGAGTTCGCCAAGAAAAATATCGAGCTTCGCTCCGACGCGAAAGCCATGGCTTCCGATAATCCAAACCTCGTCAACTCCCTTCGCGTCTCCGGCGTTTTGTACGAGTACCTGTTCCTGCATCCCCAATCCAAGGCCGTACCCGAAGTGCTCTACTGGCTGGCGATTTGCGATCGCTCCATTAACAATTCGTTCTTCTTTTCGCTGGCAAATCTCTACCTTCGCGAATGCATCGTTAAATACCCCGCCGATCCGACGGCGAAGAAGTGCTTCAAGGAATATGAAAGCGAAATCACTCTCGGCTATACGGGATCAAGCGGCACCCACATCCCTCCGGAAGTGAAAGCCGATCTCAAACAATTGAAGAAGCTGATCGATACCGGCGGCGCCGTCGAGCTTCGCGGTCATTAATAGGCATGTCCCTCTTGTCGGCATTCAAGCGGAACTATGCTTTTCTGCTTTTTCTGATTCTGGTCGGGGTGGCGGCTTGCTTCCCCATCGCAAAACCTCACCGGACGCTTTTTTAACGAGTACGGCTGGGGCTCGTACATGATTTGGGCTTTGAACCGAAATGATTTTTTATACATTCACGGCCACGTGGATGATCCAAAGCTCTTAGCCTATGGCTATTATGGCATGAACCGATCACCGGAGAATTTCAACCAGACCGTCACGAACTACGGCATCAAGTATTTCCTGCTGCGTAATGAATATCTGATGGGCGACCCGCCTATCTTAAAATCTTTGAGCCGCTGGAAATTGATTTACCAAGATAAGTTGGCCGCGATCTGGGAGCGGCCTTGAGCCGCCGACACGAGTGTTCATACTGACCATTTCCCACAGTTTGTAAACTCACAAACGGAATTCGCACTCGCCACTGACGAAAGACAATTAAATCGCGGTTCGCCTTAAAGCGGTTGTCGCTATGACAAATTCTTTGTCATAGCTCAAACTGAAACTCTCGATTTCAGCCCTCGGTTGCCGTTTGATTGGAGCTAGGAGCAGAATTGGTTCGTGAAATTACAAACTGCAAGGAAAGCATAATATGCGAACAATTCCGTCGCCGCCTCGATCCGGATGGCGAGCGGCAAAAGCTGTGAGAAGAAACCTGAAACGACGACGCCCTTGTCACGACTTTGCAATAGGGTCGTCGGCATCGTTGAGAAATAATACCGTGACAGATATCAAAATCATATCTTTCAAGAAATAGATGTATCTCTCAAAGGATAAATTTTCTCAGCGACGATAGCTTGCCGATAAAAATGACAATGAACTTATCGAAGAATCTTAGACTTATTTTGAAGCAGCGAAGCCTCAAGTTGACCGATCTCTCAAAGTCGTCTCGAGTGCCTTTACAAACTTTGAATAATTGGCTGGCGGGCCAAAGCCCTCGGAATATCGAACAAGTTCACCGCGTGTGCTCCATTTTGAAAATCTCCATAGAAGAGCTCGTTTTTAATCAAAAACCTTTCGGCAAACCAGATCCTCTTCGTTCGGTGATCGACGAAGATATCTACGCTGGAGACTTTGAAGTCGTTTTGAGAAGAATCCGCGGAGCCAAGGGATGAACTGGAAGCTTCTCACAGTTCCAATAATTCTTTCGATATGCGCTCTGCTCTTAAACGTTGGCTGCATGTCACAAGGCTTTAGCAAAATAAGAAGAGGAATGGATGACCGGAAGGTCCTCTATTTGATGGGAAGTCCAAGTTCTCGAGAAGACATCGCCGAAGGTGAGATGTTGTCATGGTGGGATGACCACTATAACGCCGCTGTAGATGAACTAGGTAACGTCATTTATAAGTATATCGGTGCGGCAGAAAAGTACCCAATGGTCGTCGACGCGTATTCGAGGGACACTCCTCAGAAGAGAATTGCTATTGTTCTCCCCTCAATGCCGAATGTCTCCGCCAATGACCTTGAATTTCTCCAAGTAAAAAAATTGGTCGAGATCCTGCTTCAAAAAAAAGGCTATAAAATTTCAACTGACGCCAACGCAATAGATACTGTGGTTTTCGTCAATTTTGGAGTGAGCAAGCCGCAAAAGGAAACTCAAATTTGGTCTGAACCGGTCTACACCTACGACTTCTCAAATCTGTCGTCGACACACAACATTTACAACGCAAGAGGAGCGAATGTCGGGCGAGTTCAGAGCCAGGGAACGAGCGGTGGACCGCGATATGGCGGCGAACGTATCCAGAGTCAGACCATTACAACCTACATTCACCATTTAGTTATAGAGGCCACGGACTATGCCTACTTCCTCGCACATAAGGATGTGAAGCCGTTTTGGAAGGTGAAGGTTCTAGAACAAGGACCTAGTGGCGACCAGCGCCAAGTCCTCCCCTACATGGTGTTCGCGGCGAAAGGCCACTTAGAAGGAAATACTGGAAACCAAGTCAACTTCAGCGTTTTCAGCAATGATCCACGGGCAGCAGTATTTAGGCGAGCCGGACGATCCATCGCAAACGAGCCAACTGAATTCGACTCGGAGCTATAAAGGTGTCATTGCAAATGATTGTAAATTGGAGGTTCCCTATGCGCGGTATATTTCTATGCTTAACTATCTCTTCAGTCATTTTAGCATCCGATCAATCCTGGTCGGCAGTGAAATCTGAAGCTGGCACAAGCCATGAGGGCTTTTATTTAATCGACTCAGATTGCAAACTACTCGGTGTCGAAATTGGAATTTCCGATAAAATCGTACCCAGAGATGGATCAAAAAGCACAATAAAGTGTGTGAAGAATGATGACAAATTCTCTTGCGAGTTCTTTGAGCAAGGAAAATCAACATCATTTAATAAAGATACTTTTAATATCGAGATAAGCTCTCCGCCATTCCTATTCATCCGAACTAAAAGCGGAAATGTTCAGTACATGATAGACAAGTCAACCCATAGCTATTCATATTCGCAAACTAACTACATTCCAGAAAAAAGCCTCTCACTTTCCAAGGCGTGCGTTGGAAGGTATGCGACGTTTGACGAGGTTGAAAAGCTTAAGGCGACTGAAAGTGGCAAGTAGGGCGTAAGTTTCCAACGAGCTTGCTACGATTTTTTAATAAAGCAGCAACCAAATCTTAGGAGCGTAAACATTGAGCCGGATATTGGTGGTCATATTCATGTCGATAGCCTTTCTGTCTGCATTGTCGGGCGCAGACATCCCCACTGAATGCCTGCCCGCGAAACCATCTGCCGTAGGCCTGAGAACAACCTTGACGCCCGAAAAGATCGAATGGTGTCACGCTCAAATAACGGAACATTATCATCAGGTAGAAATAGACAACGAAAAATTGGGTTTGAAACAAATAGAGGCCGAAAGGCAACAATGGTTCGCGGAACAGAAAGCGAATCCCGCAGACTACACATTGCATGATGATAGCCCTCAGAAGTCGGTAGGTCGGTCTGAGAAAAAAATATCCCAACAATCCGCTTCTCAAAATAAAAAACATGGCGGCACATCCAAGAGGCGGCCCGCAAGTATCCCATGGGGACCCCCGAGCCTAACGCCAGAGGAAATGGCCCCTGGGCCAATCATCGACGATCCTACTCTTGTTGTTACAGAACATCGTGTGAAGCCCTAATGGCATTCAAAGGGAGTAACAGCGGTGACTAAGACCATTTTTATTTTAATTCTCCTCATCCAAATGGACGCCGCATTTGCCAACTCAAGTGTTTTGCTCAATGCAATCCAAAAGACAGATTGCGCGTCTGGCGCGAGCTGCTATCGCCGAGCAACCATTCTTAATGGGATTAAGACTTCGAGCAAGGTCGCCGTACTCCTCTTTGCGCTAAAGGCCTGTGAGTTGGATAGCTTTGAAGGATGCGTTTTGGCTGCAATCGTTATGGCTGACTCAGGACACAATCCCCCGGCACTTCCAATGATGACAAGGGCTCTCGATCTAGCGAATCAATCGTGTAAACATAAAACTGACCAGGCTTGTACATGGATAGACGACATAAAAGATGCTATCCGCGAATTAAAAATGTCCATCAAAAATCAAAAACAGTTGAGAATCCGAGAACGATTAAGGATTTGAACAAAGGTGGCAACTTAGATCAAGGTCCAAATCCATCCGATGGACCGACGCTTTTTCCGGCAAGTGTAGCCGCTCTCTTATAACGAAGGTTAGAATGAGGGATGTTCGGCCTTCCCAAGAAACTAGAGCGCTATTCTCTCCCGCTGCTTACAGCCGCTTGGCTTTTTCTTATCATAGGGCTGATTCTTCTTGGAATCTCCCCCATCTCGGACAGCGATGTCTTCATGCACCTCGCGTTGGGGCGTGAATTTTTCAGGAATGGAAGCCTTCCTCTCACCGATCCCTTTATCGTCTCTCAATTTCGCGACTGGGCGGCGTGGCATGAGTGGGGCGGTTACGCTCTCATGTATTTGGTTTACTCCCTGTTAGGTTATGCAGGACTCATTGGACTCAAGTTATTCCTTGCCGGCAGCGCCCTTTTCCCCTCATATCGCGCCCTCCGAAAATCCGACCTCCTCACTTCATGGCCGCAGTTCTTGATCTGCCTTTGCGGAGTCATTGCTTTAGGACTTCGCTTTTCGGCGCGCACATCTTTGATCGCTGACGCTCTATTAGCCTTAACGATCGCCATCGTATTGGCGGACTCGCAAAGCGGATCTTCTTCGCGAAAGATATGGCTCTTACCGCCGTTGATCCTCCTTTGGATCAATGTCCACAGCAGCTTTCCCCTTGCTTGGGCTGCGCTGGGCATCTGGATAATCTCGTGCTTCGTCGCTCGCGGTTGGGGCGAAATGAAAAGGGCCGTTCTGGTCTTTATCGTTTGCGTCCTCGTTCCGCTTCTCAATCCCCAAGGCCTTGAAGGTGTCCTGGCTCCCTTTCGGGTCCTCAGGTTGAAGCAAGAATATATGCAGCATCTCATTCTCGAATGGAATCCGACCTTCTCCCCGAGCATGCTTGGGTTTATGGAGACATGGCTCTTCGCTGCATTTTTAATCTTGAGCTCTTTGCTGATTCTGATCAGCCTAAAGCAAGGAATGGTTCGGCAAAAAATCATCTATGCGTTTCTTGCTGTCTTCCTCGTCGCGCTAGGCTTTTCGGCCAATCGGTTTATTCCCGGAGTCGTTTTCGGCCTGATCTTGGTCACCTGCTCGATTCCGATTCGCACTCGAGCGTTAGGAATCAAATTGAACAGCTGCTTAGCGATCATCTCGTTAAGCTTCGTGTTTTTCATCTTAAGCGGGCAATATCGAAGGGCCGGGCTGCCTCATCAAATCGGAGTCGGCGTCGACTATCGAGTCTTCCCTAATGAGGAAACAATCCAGATCATAAAAAACATGGTCGGCGACGGTCCACTCCGCAATGACTTTTACTTCGGCTGCTATCTCGCCTGGATGCTGGACGGACAGCCTAAGATTTTTGTCCACGGATACGTGACGGATATGCGAGTTTTGCAAGAGCACTTTTCCGGTTTCGGACAGAGCCGTGAGCATTTCGATCTCGATGCTCAGAAATGGGGAACGGGCGGCGTGCTTCTCAGACGGGATTCAAGATCATCGAAACTTTTTGAGCTTTTAAGCGAACACCCGCGCTGGTTTAGCGCCGCGACTGATGAGGCCAGTATTTTGTTTCTTCCTCGTGCGAGTCGCGTTCAATAATCACCGCCCTAGCGAAATCCGAGGGTGGCTGGCAGTAAAAACATTTTCATAACTGAACAAATGGCTCGAAAACTTTGGCCGCATCTTCTGGGCGCATGCCGACGCCACTATCTTTTATGCGAAATTCGAGAGTTCGACGAAAATCCATGTCGGTGCTCATTCTTACCGAAACTTCGACCTGACCAATGAAGGTTTCGAGCGCCAAAACTACTCAGTTATCTTGTCACACTCGAGGGCTCTATATTTCTCGGCGAATTTCTTTCGTTTAGCTGTGGTGTCAAGATTTTTAACTTCGTCGTATTCCGAATCGACAACCAACTGGGAAAGCCTTCCTAAAACAAAATCGTTCGTCGGCCCCCGACCGACGAGGTTCCACTTTCTTGGAATAAGCGTATGATTGACCTTATCCAAGTCTACTTGTGGCGTTATTTTAGTCCAATCTAGAAATCGTGCGCCCCTCTTCATTGCGATGTTCATTTTATCATCTTGCGGATCAAGGAAGGCGCATGTGAATGCTAAAAGCGAAGCGCGGGCGTCGTTGACGGCCTGGGCGTGTTTACCTTTGTAGTCAGGTTTTAGGATCTCGGGCTTTCCCGGTTCGGCGCCAGAGACTGCAAAGGACAAGGCGAAAACCATTATCAAGAATGTCATCACTCAACTCCCAAGTTCTAGTTCTACTATCGTATCGACATTGAGAGCTTGAGATCAAGGAGGTTTGCTGTACCTGCCTCAGCCTGTCTTTATCTGGATTTTTTTCGGCGCAAATGCGTTCGCGTCTAGTCAGGACTATCAATGCTATGCAGGGCAAAGTGAATTTGCCGCCCAACTGTGACGTGATACCCGGTGATAAGTAGTGACGAAAGTAGACCTCAATTCGAACGTGTCGAGCCTCGGTTTAAAAATGAATCCAGGATGTTATAAACTATGGGTTTTTTAGGAATCTAAAATGGGGTGATCGACGGGGCTTGAACCCGCGACCCTGGGAATCACAATCCCATGCTCTACCAACTGAGCTACGACCACCACAAAAGAAGAGCTAACCTTATAGAAAAAGGAGCCTTAAAGGGCAACGACCTTTTGAAGCGGCGTGGCTTTTACTTCTGTATCAGAAACTAGGTGCGTCATCTCAAGGTACGCCGCGCCTCCAGAGGTGCGGCGCGCCTCTCAATAATCGCAGTCTTTGACGAGCGTGCCGTTTGGCGGGCACAGGGCTTCACTGGTGGCCGCGGGCAGCCGGGTTTCGTCGGCCCACTGCCCGTTTCCGTTGCAGCGTTGGCGCACGCAGCGGACCTGCGGGAGGTCCGTACGGCAAACCTTGGATTTCGCCGGATTGCCTTCGCACTTCCACATGCACTGATTGAAACCACCCTGAGGCTTGGCGCAAATCGGAGCATCGACCGAGGCGGCCTTGCGATGGATCACGCGCGCCACATCCATGCGCGAGTCGCGATCGAGCCCGGCCATTTGTTCGGGCGCGATTTTGTACACGTCGGAAAGCTTGCCCTTCACCAAAAAGTCGCTCTCGGCCTGCGGAAGCGCTTGGGTAAAAACCGCACCTTCGCCTTTAAGGATCGTGCGCGAGATTTCCTCGTCGGTATCCGAGAGAATCACCGTGCCGCTTAAAGTTTCAACCCGCGTCTGCAGCGCGCCGTCTTCGCTGTGCGCGACCAAAAAGTCGGTGCCGCGCACGCCCGCGACCGCGCCCTTGCTCATCACGCGGTAATAGCTGGTCTTATCGCCCTTATATTTTTGTTCGACTTGGTTTCTGATTTTACCTTTGATCAAATTCAGCAAGGCTTTGCGCGAATCGGGGTTTTTCTGATTCTTGAACTCTTTCACTTCGACGGCGGTGTCGGGATGAACATGCAATTTGTTGCCGCCCGCGAACTGCACGAACGCCCCGTTTTCTTTGGGACTCTCGATAAGATCGCCCTCGAGCAAAGCGGCATCCTTGGTCACGATTTGCTTTTTGCCGTCGGCATGGACGATGGAGACCGAGCCTTGGATCACCTTCACTCGGCCGATGTCGGCTTTTTCGTTTGCACCTTCAAGCGCTTCGCGCGGCACTCCGCCAATCAAGCTCACCACGACGGGTTCACGCACGCCCGAATCCGCGCGCGGGATCACCGGGCAATCCGCACTCGCTTCGGTGAGCGGAAGGCATGTCGGCTTGGCGCAACTTTTCAGTTTCGTATCCTCAGGGCCGCATTTGTCGGTGAAAAATGTGATTCCTTTTTCAAAGCTGCATGGATCGCAAGCCAGCTTCGGGCATTCGCAGGATTTCTCGGCGAAGGCAGGAAATGAGGCAAAAAACGACAGCATCAAAACGAGACTTCCGCACACGTGCATCATGCTCGTCATTATATCTTGGGTTTTGGGTTCTGCCTCTCCCAAAGTTTCGCCCATTTGAGAAAAACCGAATAGGCCGCGCCAACCGCGATTATAAAGCCGGGCAGCCCGTCCAGGAAGCCGAGCTTCCAAACGTAAGTCTCGAGGAACTTGACCTTGGGTTTCACAATGAGATGAAAGAGCCAGAAGCGTTTGCCTTTGCGCGCCAGCTCCTCCGCCCCTAACGTCGAGTAGCGATTATTTGTCTCGATTTGATGAGCCAGGCTATTGAATACCCAGTGCTGAATGGGCGCCTGCAAAGTGCCGACTTTGTCGCTGATCACCTTTTCGTGAATTTGCGCATCCGTCCAGTTGGCCTTGCGCCGGTCGTACAAACGAATTTGCCAATCGGGATACCAGCCGCCGTAACGGATCCAGCGATTCATGTGAAAGCTCAAACGCGGAAAACGGAAGGCATCCACATGCGGAGGAGCCGCGGCACCCAGAATGCCTGAGAGTTCATCTTGGGATTCGGGGCTTAACGCCTCGTCGGCATCAAGATTCAAAACCCAGTCGTATTTCGCAAGTTCGGTCGCGCGTCTTTTTTGCGGGCCAAAGCCCCGCCATTCTTCGGTGAACACGCGTGCGCCATGTTTTTCGGCAATCGCAACCGTGTTGTCTTCGCTTCCGCAATCGAGCACGACGATGTCTGACGCGAACTTTACGGAATTCAAGCAGCGTTCAAGATGGGCTTCGGCATTGCGCGTGATCACGACCAAGGAAAGTGGAACCATGTGCATCAAGAATTGAAGAGATGGAGTTCCTTGTCAAACCCTTTCCCCTTGTCTATTGTGGGTGTGCTTAGGGAGGATCAAAGCATGCGTTCAATTATTTTCGGTCTGATGTTCGCGTTTTCGGCTCCGGCTTTCGCGGGATATTACAGCGTCCTCGACACCGGCGAAGTCTTGCAGGCTGGCCACTACAAAGTGACCGGTGATGCCCAGATTCTCACCAAGAACGGTGGCTTAAATGCCGGCGCCACTTTCGACATGGGCTTTCAAGAAGAGTTCGGTCTGCGCGCCTTGGTCGGCTTCGGTAGCACCGATGTTTTCGCTGGCGGACTTTTTAAATGGATGCCGGTCCCCGATATCGAGAATCAGCCCGCGATCGGCTTCAACGCCGGGATCTTGTACGGCAAAGACGGCGACACCAGCGACATGACCGTGCGCTTCGAGCCTTTGGTGAGCAAGAAATTGCACATCGAGCAAACGACGCTGACTCCTTACGCTTCTTTGCCGATCGGAATTCGCACGCGCAACAGCAGCAATTATTATGTTGAAGACGGAACCAAGATGACGTTCCAAATGGTCGTCGGTTCGCAATTGCAAGTTGAGCAATGGAAGAACTTGCAGTTCATGGCCGAGATCGGTCTCGATCTGGACAAAGCCCCGTCTTACATTTCGTTTGCCGGCGTGTTTTACTTCGACTCCGAGAACGGCTTTTCGCTGCAGTAGATTTATTGAAGTTTAATCAACCAAGTGAGAATCGCGACGGCGACCGTCGTCGTGGTTACGGTGATGAGGCCTAACTTAATCACTAACCGTAGTTCAAGTTCTCTGAATCGGTGATCGACCTCTCCAAAGCGGCGATCGACGTGCTCTCTAAAAATTGAAAAATCGCTTTTCGTCACAAGATCACCTTCAACTGCATCCAAGACCATCTGCACTTGGGCTTCCGCTTGATTGCGCTCGAAGCCGGCAGCTTCAAGATCCTTAATATACTTCATTGGGTTGGACATCGCCAGTCTCCTTGTTGTATGGATTCCGGTAATGCAAGCAATGCCGACGGCCTCCCTCTTCGTTTAGCGGTAGACCATGCCCTCTTCGATCCGGCCGTCGCACACGGTTTGCAATGCTAAATATCCTAACGACCTAGATCTCATTAACCCGTAAGAGGCGTTTAAAACCGCCATTTTTCGGCAATGATGGAGCGTAAATTGATCCGTGCAATAGCCCTCTTTGTTTTCGTCTTCTTAACAATTCCTTCTGCATTTGCGGGCGACGGAGTCTGCACCACCACTCCAGGAAAAATCGGCGGCTACCCATTCTTCGACATCTTGACCGATCAAGATTTGAAAGAAGCCATCGTCTGCGCCGTGAACCGAAGCTCGGTCACGGTGATCGGCGAGAATTCCTTCCGCAATATCTATAACGTCACGATGGACGAAGAGCAGGCCAAACACATTCGTCTGCGGAGGCAAGAAGGCGATCCTCTCTCCAATCGGATCAATCGCTACGACATCAGTTTTCTTGCAACATACGATGGCCGCATCGAAACCAAAATCTACTGCAGCCTCAAAGTCGACTTCCGCAAAATCGAAGAACGAAAAGCCGTGGTCGTGAATCTCGACAATTGCCAGGCTTCCGCTTTCGGAGTGTATACCTATTACAGCAAGGCCAATAAGCTGAGTGCTTGGGCTGTGTTTACTTATTTGTAGAACCAAATGATTATAGTTTATCGCGAGTTAACGCAGCACTTCTTGTCTAGACAAGAAGTGCTGCGTTAACTCGCGCCATTTACCTTCGGCGCCGAAGGTAATAAAAAAGGCCGCGTCTCCGCAGCCTTTTCCTCAAACCAGAATTTTAAACTAAACTTAATTAACGTCCTTGTAATCCGCATCGATGACGTCTTCGCCGTCGGCACCTTTAGTTGTGCCCGCGCCATCGCCCGTTGCACCGGCAGCTCCAGCTGCGCCTTCAGCGCCGGGTTGGCCCTTGCTCGTTTCGTAGAGCTTCGAACTAACCGCGTGGCTGGCTTTGGTGATCGCATCAAGAGCCGTATTGAAATCCGCGGCGTCTGCGTCGGTCTTCGCCAAAACGGTCTTTGCTTTGTCGATCGCCTCTTGCAGAGTTTTCGAATCCGCTTCGCCAAGTTTCTCCTTGTTGTCGCGGATCAGCTTTTCGCTCTGGTAAACCATGTTGTCCAAGTTGTTCTTGGCTGAAATGGCTTCGCGTTTCTTCTTATCGTCATCCGCGTGCTGTTCAGCATCGGTCACCATGCGCTTGATCTCCTCTTCGCTCAAGCCGCTCTTCGCGGTGATCTTGATCGATTGCTCTTTACCCGAGCCGAGATCTTTCGAAGTCACGTGCAAGATACCGTTGGCATCGATGTCGAAAGTCACTTCAATCTGAGGAACTCCACGGGGTGACGGCGGGATGCCGACCAGCTCGAAGCGTCCAAGCGACTTGTTGTCCGTCGACATTTCGCGCTCACCTTGCAGAACATGGATGTCCACGCTGCTTTGGTTATCCGCGGCCGTCGAGAACACTTGCGACTTACGCGAAGGAATAGTCGTGTTGCGCTCGATCAGTTTAGTCATCACGCCGCCCAAGGTTTCAATACCCAAGGAAAGCGGGGTCACATCGAGAAGCAAGACATCTTTCACATCGCCGGCAAGCACACCGCCCTGAACAGCTGCACCGACCGCAACCACTTCATCGGGGTTCACCGATTTATTCGGCTCTTTACCGAAGAAATCTTTAACGGCTTTTTGAATCGCCGGCACACGGGTCGAACCGCCCACCAAAACGACTTCGTCGATTTCAGAGGGCTTAAGACCTGCATCGGCCAAACATTTCTTAACCGGCTCCATCGCGCGGACAATTAAATCCTCGATCAACTGCTCGAACTTAGCGCGCGTCAATTTCATCGCTAAGTGCTTAGGACCCGAAGCATCGGCCGTAACGAACGGCAGATTGATCTCGGTTTCGCTCGCGGCAGACAACTCGATCTTCGCTTTCTCAGCGGCTTCTTTCAGACGCTGAAGCGCCATCTTGTCGCCTTTAAGATCAATGCCTTGATCTTTTTTGAATTCGTCGATCATCCAAATCAAAATGCGCTCGTCGAAGTTATCACCGCCCAGGTGCGTGTCGCCGTTGGTGGCTTTGACTTCAACGACATTGTCGCCGACTTCAAGAACGGAAATATCGAAGGTACCGCCACCAAAATCGTAGATCGCGATCTTCTCGTCTTTTTTCTTATCCAAGCCATACGCCAACGCGGCAGCGGTCGGCTCGTTGATGATACGTTTCACATCAAGGCCAGCAATGCGGCCGGCATCTTTGGTCGCTTGTCTTTGAGCGTCGTTGAAATAAGCCGGAACGGTGATCACCGCTTCGGTCACTTCGGAACCCAAATAGTTTTCGGCGACTTTTTTGAGTTTACCCAGAATGGCCGCCGAAATTTCTTCGGGCGTAACTTTTTTGCCACGCACTTCGAAAGCCGTGTCGTTGCCGTTCTTAACTACCTTGTAAGGAACATATTTGATTTCGTTTTCCACTTCGTCCAAATGGCGGCCGATAAAACGTTTTGCGGAAAAAATCGTGTTCTCCGGATTCGTTACGGCCTGGCGTTTAGCGATTTGACCAACGAGTTGCTCGCCGTCTTTCGTGTAAGCCACTACCGACGGGGTTGTGCGGGCGCCTTCTTCATTGACCAAAACTTTGGCCGAGCCGCCCTCCATCACGGAAACCACTGAGTTGGTGGTTCCTAAGTCGATTCCAATTATCTTACCCATGCTGTTCTCCTCTTCAATTCGCTAATAAAATAAACTTCAAAATTTAAATCAAACTTCGCCGTTCAACTTCTCTACCCAAATGTGTGGCGGAAGCAGCCTTCGTCAAGGTCGCGGGGGCTATATTCTCAATTTGACACCAAGTGTTAAAAGCCGAAGATTCCCGACTTATTTTTCGGTCCCGATTCACCTTTAGTTTCGGCTATTTGGCGAAGCAGTTTTTCTTCATCTTTAGAGAGCTTTTTCGGGAAGACGATCTTCAAAAGGTAGATCAGATCGCCAACGCGGGCGCCACGCAAAGACGGCAGGCCTTCTCCAGGCATCTTCACTTGTTCGCCGTACTGCGCGCCCTTCGGAATATGGAGTTTCTTTTCTCCGCGAAGAGTGTCGACTTCGATCTCGGCACCGAGCAGAGCTTGGAGATAAGAGATTTCAAGTTGTGCATACAAATTCGAGCCCTCGCGCTCGAAGCGCTCATCGGGGCGAATGCGAATTTCCACATACAAGTCGCCGGCCGGAGCGCCCTTTGCGCCAGCCTCACCTTCGCCGGTCATGCGAAGTTGCGTGCCCGTATCGACACCTGCGGGAACCGTAATCAAAAGCTTTCTTTCCACCGCAACGCGGCCGCGGCCCCGACAGGTTTTGCATGGATTTTTGATGATCGTACCGGCACCACGGCATTGGCTGCAGGTGGTGGCCATTTGGAAAAAACCTTGCGAGCGGATCACTTGCCCACGGCCGCCGCACATCGAACAGGTTTCCACCTTCGAATTTTTTTCGGCACCTGAGCCCGAGCAGTCTTTGCAGTCTTCTTCGCAGCTGAAGGTGATCGGCTTTTGCGAGCTTTCCAAAACATCTTTGAGTTCGATTTCCAATATATAGCGAAGATCGGCGCCCCGACGCTGCTGCCCGCGCCCACCGCCACGTTGTTGTCCACGCCCACCACCGGCACCGCCGAAGAAGTCGCCAAAAATATCGCCGAAGGCCTCAAAGATATCGCCGACGTCATGGAACTGGTGTCCACCACCGCCGCCACCGGGTCCGTCGACACCTTGATGACCGAAGCGGTCATAGCGAGCACGCATGTCGGGATTACTTAAGACTTCATAAGCGCGCGCGGCTTCTTTAAATTTGTCTTCGGCTTCTTTGTTGCCCGGATTTTTATCTGGATGAAACTGCATAGCGGCTTTGCGGTACGCTTTTTTTATAACGTCCGCAGGCGCGTCTTTAGCGCAGCCTAGAATTTCGTAAAAGTCTCTTTTCATGGGGCCTCGGTGCAAAATCAATATGTGTTCGGGAGGCTGGTCGTCAAGGCTGGAGTTGCCGCTTAAGCTCTGCGATCCGCTCGTCGACTTTTTTTATGGCTTCTTCATTGCCATCCAGGGTTTTTCGGTACGACTCGAGCGTTGAAAGACCAAGCTCAATTTGGCCTGTCAACGTGTACAATCTTGAAGCCAAGGACTTCACCCAAAGTGGAGCCCCGCTATCTCCGGCCCTCGTTAACAGTTCAGCCGCACGTTTAAAATCTTTGACGTCAAACTGAAAATGATAAGCCGCTCGATAAAGAAGCTTCCAGTCATTTGGATACTGCTCCAGCCCCCGATCATAAATGACAGAAGCGCCCGTGTAATCCTCAACCAAAATAGATAAGGCCGGCGCTCCGGCCAGATAGACCATTTCAAAACGCGGCGCTAATTTAGAAACCGCATCCAACATTTTAAACCCCCAAGATCCATCACAATTTTTGTGACGAGGATTCGCCGTGAGGGGATTATTTTTAGCGTTCGAAATTTCTTCTCTGCCTAACTCTCGGTTCTGATCACCGTAGAGCTGACAATAATCGACATCTTGCACCCACCTTAGCCATAAGGAATCGGCTAAAGATTCACGAAATCCAAAATGAAAATGCTCAATATATTCGGGAGGTGGATTCAAATAATGCGGGGAGGCCAATGAACCCGAACGTACGAAGTAATCCGTAATTTGAATAGAAGCAAAAGACACAGCAAGAACGAGCCACGGGAAGATCCATTTCACAGATACATGTTGCCTACGCGTTTGCGCACTTACAAATAAAAAGAGCAGCTTGCGCCGCTCTTTTTCACCCATCAACTATGGAAAAACCTATTATTGGATGTCTTGAACAGTGTTGGTCAAGTTTTTAGTTTGGTCCATTGTCCAAGTATCCATTCCACTGTCACCATCTACGTCGCCCGTGGCGGCTGCAGTAAATACTCCGCCCGCAGCTCCGCCATTTGTAGCGGTCGACGCCGGCAGCGCCCCAAGCGGAACCGGCGCGTTGATTTCTACACAACCCGTGGCGGCCGTACAATAATTTTGAGTGGAGCTATCGTTAGCTACACCCACAAAACCCGTATAAGGAGGATTCGGCGGAGCACCGTTGTCAGTTGCAAATCCATGACGATAACGCAATTGTCCGGTAGGCGCATAACCCACAACCGTAAAGCGAGTATAATAACCCTGCCACTCAGCATAGAATGCACGCTCGGCAGAATACAGTGCCGATAAATTCGACTTCGCCTCTGACTGCTTCGCTTTCGCCGTAAATTTCTGGTAGTTTGGAACTGCGATCGCTGCAAGAATACCTATGATGGCCACAACGACCATCAGCTCGATGAGCGAGAAACCTTTATTGTTTCGCATTGAAACACGCATATGGAATACCCCCTAAATACGTACTGTTTTTTTATAAATATAAAGACACCTTAAAATTCTGCCCGACGAATAACCAAAAAGGAAGGTTCACCTTGAAAGTGCACCGCGGCTCGACCTAAGTTGAGTCATGAGCGTTTCATTCTGTCGCAAGACACCAAGAAAGCCGATAAATACGCTATGAGCCGCCCACCTTGGGAAACCAACGAAAATGACCCGCAAAGCGATGGCGATGAACTCGTTATCACGAAAGTGCGTCCAAGAACGGATAAACCGCCGCTGTATAAAGTGCTTCTGTTGAATGACGACTTTACACCGATGGATTTCGTTATACTCATCCTCAAAAAATTTTTTATGAAGAGCGACGGTGAAGCCGCGAAGATCATGCTTCAAGTTCATACGGAAGGCGCAGGACTCGCGGGTATATACACGTTTGAAGTGGCGGAGACCAAAGTCTATTCCGTAAATGAGTTTTCTCGAAGACACAAACACCCTCTTAAGTGTACTATGGAGAAAGAATAGAGAGGGGGATCTGATGCTTGACCCTAAGCTAGAGCGAATCCTCAACCAGTTACTCGAATCCGCGCGCACCAAGAGATATGAGTTCGTCAGTCTCGAACACGTGCTGCTCGTGCTGACTTCGAAGGATGAAGAGACTCAAGAAATTTTAGAAGCGTGCGGCGCGGACCTTAAGCAGCTAAAGAGCAAGCTTGAGGATTTCGTGAAAACCCATTGCCCATTGGTGTCCGAAGAGATTTTGAACGCCGATCCCGAGTGGCGCCCGGAGCTGACCATGGCCTTTCACCGCCTCTTGCAAAGAGCGGCGATTCAGGTGCAGGCGGCCGGCAAAAAAATGGTGCGCTCGGGAAATCTGTTGGTCGCGCTCTTTCACGAAACCGATTCTTACGCGCGCTACTTTTTGGAAGAGCAAGGCGTTTCGCAATTTGAAATCATCGAGTACATCTCGCATGGCGGAAGCAAAGTCCCCGAACGCCAACCCGAAATGGCGGCCGATGGGCTGCCGCGTGACAAACAGGGTGGAAATGTTTCAGCACTTGCCACTTATTGCACCAATTTAAATGAAAAAGCCCGCCAAGGAAAAATCGATCCTCTAGTCGGCCGCGAGGAAGTTTTAGAGCGCATGATGCAGATCTTGTGTCGCCGCACGAAGAACAACCCCCTCTTGATCGGTGAATCCGGAGTGGGCAAAACCGCTTTGGCGGACGGCCTTGCCTTGCGCATCACCACCGGTGGCGTGCCGGCGAAGCTTTTGGATAAAGTCATTTACTCGCTCGATATGGGCGCCCTTCTTGCCGGCACCAAATACCGCGGCGATTTTGAAGAGCGCTTAAAAGCCGTCGTCAAAGAAGTGAAATCCTCGCGCGGCGCGGTTTTATTCATCGACGAAATTCACACGCTGGTCGGCGCCGGCGGAACGACGGGCGGCGCGATGGACGCGTCGAACTTGCTGAAGCCCGCGCTCACCGACGGGTCTTTGAGCTGCATCGGCTCGACCACTTTCAAAGAGTACCGCACGCATTTCGAAAAAGACCGTGCCCTCGCGCGCAGATTTCAAAAAATCGATGTCAGTGAGCCCACTGTTGAGCAAGCGGTCGAAATTCTTAAAGGCTTGAAGTCGCGCTATGAAGAATTCCACCAGGTCACCTACACCGACGACTCGTTAAAAGCGGCGGCCGAACTTTCCGCCAAGCATATCCAAAGCCGTCACCTGCCCGACAAAGCGATCGACGTGCTCGATGAGGCCGGCTCACACGCCAGGACTTTTGCGACTTCGCCTGACATCATCCATCTGACCACCGAGCATATGGAAAACACCGTCGCGCGCATGGCGCAAGTGCCGGTGAAGTCGGTGACCGCCGCCGACCGCACCAAGCTTCGCGACCTCGACAAGCAATTGAAGTCGGTGATCTTTGGCCAAGACACGGCGATCAACAAAGTGGTGAACGCGATCAAGATGTCGCGCACCGGACTTGGGCGCGGCAATAAGCCGATCGGGTCGTACTTGTTCGCAGGGCCCACGGGCGTCGGTAAAACCGAAGTCTCCAAGCAGTTGGCCGAGATGATGGGCATTTCATTTTTGCGCTTCGATATGTCGGAGTACATGGAGAAGCACGCGGTCTCTCGGCTGGTCGGAGCGCCCCCCGGATACGTGGGCTACGAAGAAGGCGGCCTTCTCACCGATGCGGTCACCAAGAATCCGCATTGCGTGCTGCTGATCGACGAGGTTGAAAAAGCGCATCCGGATTTGGTCAATATTTTATTGCAGGTCATGGACTCGGGAAAACTCACCGACTCGAACGGACGCGCGGCCGATTTTCAGAATGTGATTTTGATCATGACGTCCAATGCGGGCGCCTTTGAATCCTCAAAGGGCGGCCTTGGATTGGTGCCCGAGAAAAGCTCCGCCATGTCGCTGGAGGTGATCAAGCGCACCTTCCGGCCTGAGTTCGTCAACCGCCTAGATGCAATTGTGGAGTTCGTCTCGCTCGATAAACCGCTGCTCATTCAAGTCATTCGCAAATTTATTTCGGAGTTGGAAGCGCAGTTACTTAAGAAATCGATCTCGATGGAAGTTTATCCCGAAGCGGTCGAATGGCTGTTTGATAAAGGCTATGAGCCCGCTTACGGCGCAAGGCCTTTTGCACGCGTGATCGACGAGCATATTAAGCGCCGCTTGGTCGACGACATTTTGTTCGGCAAACTGCAAAACGGCGGCAAGGTGACCGTGAATGTCGACGGGCCTACGGCAGCTGAATTGAAGATCGATTGCCTGAGCATGGAAGACGTCCAAAAGCCCCGCCTTCAGGGCCGCAAAAACGCCGCGCTCAATGCCGGGAAATCCGAAAAAGTCGACTAAATTGGAGTTCACGGCCGACGCAAAGCTTCTTGTACAGGCAAAGACCAGCCAAGAAGCTTTGCGTCGGCCTTGGACTGTGTCGGCAATCGCCATCCATGTCGAATAAGGCGCATCACTAAAAGCACATTTTTATAATTCGGTTGGCCCTATGGACAATCCCCTAACCCCGCGATACGGATTTTATACGGGGACATTACAGAGGGGGATTCTTTGATGCCAATCCGGCTTACGCTCACAGCGGCTATGCTTCTGGCTTTAACGGCCTGCCAACCGTCCGATCAAAAAGTGAAAACGGTGCGCGAACGTTTGGAAGCCGGCGAAACCGTGGAATTCACCAAGCCCGGCACCAACACGCCCAATTGCGGCGCGGCCGTGTGGTCAACGATCAAAGTCGCCAACAAGCCCGAGCGCGACCGGGTGATTGTCGGCTCACAAGCTTCCATTTTAAATACCGGCTACAAATTCTGCGGAAAAATCGGCCGAGCCATCGACATGACCGTCTTTAAAGGCGATCAAGGACTCGGCCAAGTCGTGGTTAAAAAGATCTCGATCGTCAAATTGGATTTTCTTAGGCCGAGCCTGCTGAAAGGAAAATACTTTTCGTCGGACATCGATTTCGACAATTATAAAAAATCGATCAAGCTGTATCCGGAAAACCTGGGCATCGTGACCATCATCGAAACGCAATACCAAAACGGCTCGGCGGTCGACGAAAAAGCCGTGCGCGAAAAAGAAGACGAGAAATCAAAAAGCGATGGCTTAGAGGAAACCACGGAAGACGGTAAAGATCTTTCCCAGTGCTCCTCACCTTGGAGTGACCTTGCGGTCGCGGACGAATTTCAAGATGCGGTTCTTAAAGGAAGTCTCGGCAGTTGGTACAGCATCGGCCAAAAAAATTGCATTCGCCAAGGGCAGCTCGTTAATATTAAGTCCAAAGTCGGCAGGGACGAACCCAGCAAAGGCCAACTCAAAGTCATCAAGATTAGACGATTCCGCATGAACTTCCTGGCGGCCGGCTATTTTGATCTGCGCGGCTTTGATTTCGAGAAAATTAAAACGCAAATCAACCGCGACGATAAGTATCGCGACGAATGGATCACCGTCGTCGATTTCGAAGCGAAGGCCGGCCAGATCAAATCCCCGGTGAAGCAACTCACTATTCCGAGCTCGGATCTTAAAGGCGCCGACACCGTCGCGACGGTTCAGGGAGTGATCGACTTTAAAGTGGGCGAACTTGTGGTGGTGAATGTCATTCAACCCGGCGGCGAGGTTTTGCAACTCCAGGCTACGGTGATCAGCTCCATGCAAATGACGACAACGACTTTGGTGCGAATTCAATTCCTGAGCGGAGGCAGTAAGTGAGAATTTTAATCTGTGCTCTGTTTTTAACTCTCACTACCGCATGTGCCACCGGCCGTGGCGTGAAGGCCGTGGCTCAGGCCCCCACCGATAAAATCACCGTGATGACCTTCAACGTGGAAAATCTTTTCGACAATTTGCACGATGAAGACAAGGCCGATGAAACCTTTCTCTCGCCTGAGTTGAAAGCGACCGCCCGCCTTCAGAATAAGTGCCGGACTCTCACCGTTCCTAATTTTATACGCGAATGCTTGGAGAAAGATTGGTCCACGCCGATCGTAAAGAGAAAATTGCGCCGTACAGCCGACGTCGTCAAACAAGTGGAGAACGGACGCGGTCCCGATATCTTGATTCTGGCCGAAGTTGAAAACGAAAGAATTTTGACCAAATGGCGGGACGAATATCTTCACGATATGGGTTATCAAACCTTGGTGCTGATTGAAGGCCCCGATGAACGCGGCATCGATACCGCGATCCTTTCGCGTCTTCCCCTAGTGGACAAGCCCGAGCTTCATCTGATCGACTTCAGCAAAGATCCTGAGATCGATCCGAAAAGCATCCGTCCCACGCGCGGCATTTTGGAAGCACATTTAAAACTGCCCAATGGCGACAAACTCGCGGTTTTCGCGATTCACTTTCCGTCGCAAGGTGCACCCACGATCTTCCGCAAAGTGGCTTTGGAGCAATTGGTGGAGCTCACCAAAAAAGTTCCGCTCGGCACGCAGGTTTTGGTCGGCGGCGACTTCAACATCACCGCGGTCGAAGACGGCAAGCAAAGGTATTTTCAGAAAATCGCGGCGCCCGAATTTGCCATCTCGCACTTCGTCGGCTGCCACGATTGCGCGGGCTCGATTTATTATCCCCGCGATCAAACTTGGTCTTTCTTCGACGTGCTGATGTTCTCAAAAGATTTCACCAACGGCACCTCGCCTTGGCAATTGGACGCCGAGAGCATCCGCCTGGTGAATTCAAGTGTATTTCAAGTGAGCCGCTTCGGGACACCCGCCAGATACGGTTCGGGCAAAGGCCCGATCGGAGTCAGCGACCATTGGCCGATGTATGCCGAAATAAAATTGAAGAAATCCGAAACCGCGGGACGTGAACAATGAAAATCTGGTTAGCTTTAACTGCCGCGATATTTTCCTTGCAAGCACGGGCGCAGTTCTCGGTGCAAGAGGCCGACGGTAACAATCGCATTCGTATTTTAGGCCGCGAGTTCAGTCCGAATTTTTTCAGCCTCGCCGCGACCGAAACCGATAAGTTCAATGATGAGGGCGGGCGCATCAGCACCTACAATTACCTGACCTTGCGCACCTGGGCTTCCAATAGCTATCGGCCATTGATCCGCATTCCCTTTCAATACAATACGGCGGGCACCGACCGCTTTGACGGAGACAAGCAAAACAAGCAGGACATTTTCCTGCAAGACATCATTCTAGGCTTAATGAAAAGCGATCTGCTCTTCTTGCCCTGGGACATCGGTCTTTATTGGGAAGGCCGGGTCTATCTTCCCACCAGCCAAAATTCGTCGCGCTCGGGCCTGATCACCCGACTGCGCAATAATTTTATTTTCAGTAAGGCCCTGACCAATAAGTTTGAGCTCGAATACGACAACAAGTTCAGCTATTTCTTCCAATCGCGTACGGCCAATGCGATCACCTTCCGCGACGAGTTCGACTTCGAGCAAACCGGCGTTGTTTCGCTGACCAAAAAAATGGAAATCGAGCACCGCTTATCGCTGTGGGGAAAAATCACGCCGAAAGTCGGATTGGGCTGGCAAGTCGGTGCCAAGGATCAGTTTTACAATAAATCAAAGGCAGAAGCGCGTGCCAAGCCGGGCAACCGCGAGGTCAAGATGGGGCCGCAGATCCGTTTTCCGCTGAACGATTCCGTGAATTTTATTTTTTCGTACGAAGACGTCACGACGCGCGAAAACTCCCAAGCCTTGGGCAAGTTTATGGCGGAAAATACGCAGTTTGTCTTAAATAGCTTCGTTCGCTTCTAAGCGCTGAGCACTTCCAGTGAAGGGCGCAAAGCTTTGGCTTTGCGCTTTATACAAAGCCGCTTGCATCGGCTGCGGCACACTCAGCCAATTTCTTTGTTCAAGCAAATGGCCTTCTTGCATTGTCGGATGAAGCTCTTCATAAGTTTTCACTTCGCCATTACCTAAACGACGATTGACCATCTCGCGCCCGACCTCACGCGGATGCACGCAACCCACAGCGCCCATCAGCTCCACCAAGTGATGAATGGTCTCATGATGAAAGCGATAAACGCGCTCCCGTTTGGACGGCACATGCAAACCCTTGATCAAATGCGGATTGCTGGTCGCAACTCCCGTCGGGCATTCGTTGGTGTTGCATTTTAATGCCTGGATGCAACCCAGCGAGAGCATCATGCCGCGCGCCGAGTTCACCATGTCGGCGCCAAGGGCGAGCTTTTTCAAAATGTCGAACGAAGTTAAAACTTTTCCCGAAGCGATCACGCGAATGTCTTTTTTCAAATTGAATCCGCGCAAAGTGTCGATGACGAAAGTCAGGCCGTCTTCAAGCGGCGTTCCCACGTGATTGGAAAACTCTAAAGGTGCGGCACCCGTCCCACCCTCGCCGCCGTCGACGGTAATGAAGTCGGGTTTGATCCCGGTTTCACACATCGCTTTGCAAATGGCGATGAACTCATGCCAGCCACCCACGCACAGCTTGAAACCCACGGGTTTACCGCCGCTGAGATTGCGCAGTTTTTTAACAAACGTCAAAAGCTCGACCGGTGTCGAAAAGGCCGAATGCGCGGCCGGTGAAATCACGTCCTTACCCGGCTCCACCAAACGGATCTTCGCCACCTCTTCGTTCACTTTGCTGCCCGGTAAAATCCCGCCCTTACCCGGCTTTGCCCCTTGCGAAAGCTTGAGTTCGATCATCTTCACGTTGGGCAGGCCCGCGCGCTCTTCGAAAGCGGCCTCACTGAAACTTCCATCCTGATTGCGGCAACCAAAGTAGCCGGTACCCACCTGCCAGCACAGATCGCCGCCGAGCAAGTGATAGGGACTGATCCCGCCTTCGCCGGTGTTATGAAAGAAGCCGCCCTTCTGCGCGCCTAGATTTAACGCCGAAATCGCGGCACTGGAAAGTGCCCCGTAACTCATCGCTGAAATGTTCATAATGCTGGCCATGTACGGCATTTTGCAATCGGGGCCGCCGACCTTTACGCGAATGTCGTCCATGTGCAAGGCCTTCGGCACGATCGAGTGATTCACCCATTCGTAGTGCTCTTGGTGCACGTCAAGCTGAGTGCCGAAGGGAATCGTTTCGGTTTGGCCTTTGGCGCGCTGATAAACCAAGGACCTTAGATCGCGAGGGATCGGACGTCCGCTTTGATTGGATTCGACGAAATACTGTTGTAGTTCGGGGCGGATCAGCTCAAAGAGGTAGCGCAAATTCCCGATGATTGGAAAATTGCGACGGATCGCCTGGCGCGTTTGCAGAGTGTCCATGACGCCCAAAGCGAACAACGGCAAGATGATGGTGAGCGACCACAGCACGGGCGGCCAGAAGACCGCGATCGCCCCGATGCCTAAAAAAACCATGAATGAGATGATGAAAAATTCTCGGCGCACAGGATTTCCTCCACACTTCAATTTTAGGAGGGCAATATAAAGATACAAGGCTGGGACTTGGCGGTTCAGGACTTAGGGAGGACTTGGTTTGGGCGTGAATTTCTTTAAAACCGCATTCTGGTTCATCGCGGCCGGCCTTTTGGTCCTGATGACCTTTCGGATCACTTTCGTCGCGATCAGTTCGTTGCTCGGAATGCCGTTCGGTGCGGAGTGCAAGTTTTGGCTGTATTACAGTTGCGCGGGCTTTGCCGGCGCGCTGATTTATTTCGCGCTCGCCAAAAAGCTGGCGAAGCACCGGCTAAAAATAAAAGTTATTTCAGCGCAGACGAAAAATGCAAACGAGCAAGCCCTGCTCACCTGCCTGCATAAGCTCGCGCGGAATGCGCAACTCGAAGTCCCGCCCGAATTGGGCCTTTATCAAAACGACGAGATCAACTCCTTCTCGACCGGCACCTCCCGCAACAACGCGCTGATCGCCCTTAGCTCCGCCGCCTATGAGAAACTAACGCCCGCAAACCTCGAAGCGATGCTTGCCCACGAAGTCGCGCACATCCATAGCGGCGACATGGCGACCATGACCCTTCTGCAAGGCCTGCTCAATGCTTTGGTTCTGATACCGGCGAGCTTAATCGCCGACGCGGTTTGCGCGCTGGTTGAGAAACCGGCCCAGCAAGCGGCGCGCACGCTCACTTACTTCTGTACGGAGATCGCCGTCATGTTCCTGGGCGCGATGCTGATTTGTAATTATTCACGCGAGCGTGAATTCGCGGCCGACCGCAAAGCCGCCGAACTTGTCGGCCACGGCTCGATGCTCGACGCGCTCCGCAGGGTTCAACCCACGTACGGTTTAGTCGACGACTCTCACTTGGGTTTAATGACTCTGAAGTTTTGCGGCCATTCCACCGGCGGCTGGGCTAATTTCGTTGCCACCCATCCCTCGCCGCACGACCGCATTTTGCGCTTAGAAAAATCCGTCGGCTTGAGCCCCGATGAACGTCCGGTTTCGACCTTGTGGAAGACCTAGCGGTCTCCTACACTAGAATCCATGACCTACTTTCGCTCCACCCTTGCCGGCCTGATGTATGTTGCCGTCATCGCGTTGGGCTGCCACTCGATGCCCTCCAAGCAGACCACCGGAGCGAATTTCACGGCCAACACTTCGTGGCTCAGGGATTATCGAAAAGCCCGCTCACTTCAAGCCACCGATCAAGGCAAAGCCTGCGCGATTTTCAAAGAATTAGGAGCTGAGACCAAATTTCCCGCCCATCAGTTGTCGCTGGTGCGCGCTTGGGAAACTTGCGACGCCGAGCAAGCTCCTAAAATTTCACGCGACGAATTTCCATCGTGGCTGCAGGACATGAGCTTGGAAATCGCGCTGGTGCAAGCGGCAAAGAGCGACGACAAGCGCGCCGAGATGGAATTGGCCAGCGAAAAATCCAAACAGCGGCTCTCACAGTCGGAAAAATTGAAATGGATCGACTTGGCGCTGACGAGGGCGCGCGAATTAAATGACGAAAAAATGCAAGCCGAGTTGAACAAGCGCATGATGATCGTTGCTCCGCGCCTGAATCCCGCGCCTTCCGAACGCAAGTATCTTACCGTCGCCAGCGACTTCCGGATGGCCCGTCAGTTCGATAAGGCGCGTGAGTTCTACAATCGAATTCTAAAACGCCCTCATTTTGGTTTAGATGAGAAAGTCGCGGCTCTTAAAGGTATTCGCCTCAGTTACAAAAATGCGCGGGCCGACGAAGCCCACGTCGAAGCGGCAAAAAAATTGGTCACCTATTTACGCCATGCCGAAAAACTGAATCCGAAGTCGAACGCCGTCAAACAAGCCGCTTATGAGTCGGAAGTTTATTACGGACGCGCGCTATGGACCTTACATCGCGCAGCCGAAGCAAAAAAAGTTTTTGATAAGATCGAACGCCACATGAAAGGCCATGTGAGTGTCGCCGAACTGTATTGGCTTAAAGGACGCATGGCCGAAGAAAGCGGCGATCTTAAGGAAGTCAGCCGCCTGATGAGCGCGGCGCTGAAAGAAAAAATCAAAGACTCGGATTTGCGCGACAAAATTCTTTGGTACAGCGCTTGGAACGAGCGCCGGCAAAAGAACTTGCCCCGCGCGGCCGAAATCTTGACCGATCTCGCGCAAACCACGCAAGCCGATTTTTTGAAGGTGCGCGCCCTGTTCTGGCTGGGCAAAACTTACGCCGAGCTCAAGCTCGAAGATCAAGCCAAGACCACGCTTGAAAACTTAATCGAACTCGATCCCGTAGGTTACTATGGTTTGCTTGCCCATCGCCACCTTGGAATCGCCATCACATTGAAGCCGAAGAATCAAAACACCCGCGACCTCAAAGAAAACGATCTGCCGCTCGACACGATGCTTGCGGAATGGCTGATCTTGCTCGACGAGAAAGCCGCGCTGAGCTCGCTACTTGAACAAAGTTCGAAAGCTTACGTCGCGCAAAAAACGCAAAGCCCCGAGGGCTGGATCGCGCTGTTTAAGTATTACGCCAAAGGCGGCCTCTACATGAAAATGTATGAAGCCTTGAGCTCGCTTACGCCCGAGCGCCGAAAAAGCATCACCGAATCGCAACCCGATCTTTTGTTCCCACGGCCATGGAACGAAGAAGTGCGGATGGCCGCGCTCGATTCCGGAGTGGACGAAGAATTGATCTACGCGATCATCCGCCAAGAATCCGCTTTCGATCCTAAAGCGCGAAGCGGCGCCGACGCTTTTGGATTGATGCAAATCCTTCCGGAAGTCGCCGCTCCCCTGGCGCAGCAAAAAAGCGTTCCTTATTCCCACATGGAAGATTTGTATGATCCTAAAATCAATATCGCCTTGGGTGCGGCGCATGTGCAGGATTTATTGAAGCGCCATAAAGGCCAATTCATTCTTGCCGTCGCCAGTTACAACGCCAGCGAAAATGCGATCCGCAATTGGATGAAAACCAGATACCGCGGCGACGCGCTCGAATTTATCGAAGAAATTCCCTACGAAGAAACGCGTGTGTATGTTCGTCTCGTTATGCGAAATCTCATTTTTTACAGCCTGCTTAAATCGCGCAATGCCTCAATTGAGTTCCCCGCCTGGGTTCTTAAGCTTGACCCATCTTGATGCGGAAATTCGTCTAAACTTTCGACAGGTACCTAACAGATAAGCACGAAAAACCCGTCTCATAATAAGCATTTAGCCTAGAATTCAAGGGGTTACGAACGGCACCCGCCTTGCTCTTATCAACTGCAAGAGTTGAAGGAGTCATCTATGAAAGCCCTCTCGCATAAGAAGCTGGTTTCGGGGTTAGTCTTATTGTGCGCCATTCAGTGGTTTGCGCAATGGGGATACGATCGTTCGGGGAAAGAGGAATTCGCCTCCAAAGGACGCACCACCGAGCTTGGTAAGCCCGTAGTCAGCAAAGCCAATCCCGCTAAAGAAATGGAAGTCATTATGAATGACCCGGCCATTTCAGCGGCATGGGGTCAAAAGATGATCGATTCGGGCCGCGCATGGAGAATTTCGCAAGGCAGCCGCGACATCAAGGTCTGCGTGATCGACACGGGCGCCGACATGAACCACCCCGATTTAAAAGCTAACTTTTGGACCAATCCCGGCGAGACCGGCAAGGATAAATTCGGCCGCAACAAAGCCACCAACGGGGTCGATGACGACGGCAACGGTTTTGTCGACGATGTGCATGGCTGGAACTTTGTCGATAACAATAATAATCTGAAAGACGAACACGGGCACGGCACTCACATCGCCGGTATCATCGGCGCTGAAGGCGGAAACGGCATCGGGATCAGCGGCGTTTCGCCGAAAGTTTCGCTGGTGATCTTGAAGTATTATGATTCAAAAGGTTCCGACGTGAACAATTTGGTGAACACCGTAAAGGCGATCGATTACGCCGTGAAAATGAACTGCAATATCATCAACTACTCGGGAGGCGGTATCGCGCCCTCGAACGATGAGAAATCCGCAATCGAGCGCGCCAACAGAAAAGGGATTCTGTTCGTGGCTGCGGCCGGTAACGAACGCTCCAACTCCGACGTGCGCAAATACTATCCCGCCGATTACGGCTTGCCGAATATCTTATCGGTGACTGCAATCGATCGTTTCCAAAACGTTTTGCCTTCTTCGAACTTCGGCGAGCAAACCGTCGACGTGGCGGCGCCTGGTAACGACATCATCTCGACGCTTCCGAACGGACAATACGGTTTCATGACCGGCACTTCGCAAGCTACGGCCTTTGCCACCGGCGTAGCCGCTTTGGTGATGGCCAGCAACACCGAGCTGCGCACGGCTTCGAACGTGATTAAATATCTGACCCAAACCGGCGACAACGATGAGAAGCTTGCCGGCAAGACCCGCTACAAAAAGCGTTTGAATTCTTACAAGGCTTTGGCGACACAAGACTCGGATTTAGCTTTCAGCGGTTTGCGGGTCGACAACGCGGCTTCGTTCGGCAAAAACCAATTCGCCGCTCCCAGCGACGATATGGAGTCGGGAACGCAGTGGAACGAAACCAAGATCACGGCTTTCGGCCGTAAGATCTCCACGCATCTGGGCGTGAAGACGCTGCCGATCTTACCGCACGGCGCACCTGAAGCTTCGAACGATTAATCGCGCCATCGATTCGCCCACGTCCTGCCTAGCTTTTTCTCGGCCATAAACTGATTGTGCGCGCGGCACAGACAGCGCAGATTCGCTGGTTCA